>DASUXI010000039.1:0-5070 GCA_036377995.1 Gaiellaceae bacterium | reverse complement strand
GAGATGATGCGGACGGCCGCCGCGGGCCTGAAGGGCGAGGCAGTGCTGGAGGCGATCGGCGAGGCGTACAGGCAGCGGCTGGCGAACCCGACCTATCTCCACGCCCAGATGCAGGCTTATGCAGCCTCTGGCGACCCCGAGATCCGCGAGGTCGTGCGCAAGGGATACGGCGAGATGGTCGAGTACGTCGAGCGGGCCTCGGGTCTGCCCTCGGACCGCGTCGCCCACTTCTTCGCGAAGGGGATGCTGCTGAACGTCGTCGCGTCGATGGATCTGCTCCAGGCCGACGCCGGCTGGGCGAAACGCCTCATCGAGGGCTGCAGTAGGGACGTCTGAGCGTCTTTTTTTCCTCTCTAAGTAAGTGACTACTCACAAGCAGATGCCGGTTAGCCGCACCCCCAGACACCAGACAGCCGCCTTCGCCGGCGATCGGCCGTGGCGCACCATCGAGACGAGCACTCGAAGGAGGACCCCATGACAGCGAAGACCCGAACCATGTGGACATTTGCGATCACCTCGGCGGCCGTCTTCATGGCCACCCTCGACAACCTCGTCGTGACGACGGCGATCCCGGTGATCCGGAAGGACCTGCACGCATCGATCGAGAGCCTGGAGTGGACGGTCAACGCCTACACGCTGACCTTCGCCGTTCTGCTCCTGACGGGAGCCGCGCTGGGCGACAGGTTCGGCCGCCGCCGCATGCTCGCCGTCGGGCTCGGGATCTTCACCCTGTCCTCGGCCGCTGCCGCGCTCGCGCCGTCGGCCGGAGTGCTGATCGCCGCCCGCGCCGCGCAGGGAGTCGGCGGGGCGATCGTCACACCTCTGACCCTGACGATCCTCAGCGCCGGCGTCCCGGCCAACCGCCGTGGAGCCTTCATCGGCGCGTGGAGCGGAATCGCCGGGCTCGCGGTCGCCTTCGGCCCACTCGTCGGCGGTGCTGTCGTCAGCGGTATCTCCTGGCACTGGATCTTCTGGCTGAACGTTCCGATCGGCGTCATCCTGATCCCGCTCGCGCTGCGCCGGCTGGACGAGACTCACGGCCCGGCAAACAAGCTCGACCTGCCCGGGCTAGCGCTTGCCAGTGTGGGCCTGACGGGGATCGTGTGGGGGCTCGTGCGCGGGAACAGCCAGGGCTGGGCATCGACCGAGATCGTCGCGGCCCTGACGGGCGGCGCGATCGTCGTCGCGCTCTTCGTCGCCTGGGAGCTGCGCGCGAAGGCGCCGATGCTGCCGATGCGCTTCTTCCGGAACCGCGTCTTCGCGCTCGCGAACGTCGCCTCCCTGCTGATGTTCTTCGGGATGTTCGGCTCGATCTTCCTGCTGTCGCAGTTCTTCCAGACCGTGCAGGGCTACTCGCCGATCGGGTCCGGGCTCCGGATCCTCCCGTGGACGATCATGCCCATGTTCATCGCGCCGATCGCGGGTGCGCTCTCCGACCGCATCGGCGGCGCCCGGCTCATGGGCATCGGCCTGGTGCTTCAGGCCGGCGGTCTCGCCTCGCTCGCGGCCATCTCGACCCCGACGACGCCCTACGTGGACCTCGTCGCGCCGTTCATGGTCTCGGGCATCGGAATGGCGATGTTCTGGGCACCCGTCGCCAACGTCGTCCTCGCGGCGGTCAGGCCGGAGGAAGAGGGACAGGCGTCGGGCGCGCAGAACGCGATCCGCGAGCTGGGCGGCGTCTTCGGCATTGCAGTGCTCGCCTCGGTCTGGTCGCACTACGGCGGCTACAGCAGCGGCAGCACGTTCGTGCACGGAATGACACCGGCGCTGTGGATCGGCGCGTCGATCGTCCTGCTGGGCGCGGTCGCGGCCTTCCTCATCCCCACCCGGAAGCGGGCGGCCGAGGTCGAGCTGGTCGAGCCCGAGGAAGTCGCGCTCGCCGAAGCGGCCTAGCGGCGACAGGTCGGAGCAGTTTCGATACGGGCGGCGTCTGCCGCCCGTATCGTTTCGGTCCTGCGATGACGGAAATCGAGGCGGTCGTGGGCAAAGACGATGTCCAGGCGGAGACGCCGGCGCCGGACGTCTCGGTCGTCGTCACGCTCTACAACGAGGTCGCTTGTGTCGAAGAGCTGTACCGGCGGACGCTCGCGGCGCTCGACGCGGGGCCGCGCTCCTTCGAGCTGATCTTCGTCGACGACGGCTCGACCGACGGGACCTTCGCGGCGCTCGAGCGGATCCATGACGGCGACCCGCGCGTGAGGGCCGTGCGCTTCAAGCGCAACTTCGGGCAGCATCCCGCGATGCACGCCGGCCTCTCGCGGGCGCGCGGCGATGTCGTCGTGACGATGGACGGCGATCTGCAGAACGCCCCCGAGGACATCCCCCGGCTCGTAGAGGCGGTCGAGGCCGGCAACGACGTCGCGAGCGGCCGCAGGCACGCCCGCCAGGATCCGCTCGGGCGGGCCCTTCCGTCCCGGCTCATCAACGGCATGCTGCGCCGCTTCACGGGTGTTCCCATCTCTGACTTCGGCTGCGCCTTCAACGCCTACCGGAGGGGGGCGGTCGAGCCGATGCTGGGCTCCATCGGCAGGCAGAAGTTCACGAAAGCCCTTGTCCTTTCCGGCGGTGCGAGCGTCGTCGAGGTCGACGTCGCCCACGCGGCGCGGCTCGGGCCGTCGCGGTACTCGCCTCTGCGGCTCATCCGCATGGCGCTGCACGTGCTCGTTGGCTTCTGGCCTCAGCCGATCCAGTGGATCGGGGTCACACTCGGGGTCGTGTGCTCGCTGCTGGCGACCGCGCTCGGGGCCTACGGCGTCGTCTACTGGATCGACAGGTCGAATTTCCCGGGGCCGCTGTTCGGCGGGGTGGCGGTGCTGTTCGTCCTCGGGATCCAGGGTTTCCTCCTCGCCCTGGTCGGCGAGTATCTCGGCCGCATCCAGCGCGACGTCGAGGGCCGCCCGCTCTACACGGTCGACCGCGAGCTCTGACCCCTGTGCCTTCCCGACCGCACCGCTGCCGCCTGCGATGCGCGCGAAAGCGCTAGCTTTCGCGCCGTGGCGAAGCGCGTCCTCGTAACCGGAGGGGCGGGATTCATCCCGTCCAACTTCATCCACCACCTCCTGGCCAAGACGCCGTACGAGGTGATCTCGCTCGACGCGCTCACCTACGCGGGGAACGTCGAGAACCTGGAAGGCGCGATGTCGCACGAGCGTCTCTCGTTCGTCCACGGCGACATCCGCGACGCCGACCTCGTCCGCGACGTGGTCTCGGAGGTGGACGTGATCGTCAACGCCGCCGCCGAGTCGCACGTGGAGAAGTCGATCGAGGAAGGGGCGCGCGAGTTCGTCACGACGAACGTCGAGGGGACGCAGATCCTGCTCGACGCGGCCCGCTACTCCCCGGTCGAACGGTTCATCCTCTTCTCCTCCAGCGAGGTGTACGGGACGGCGGAGAGCGCGCCGATGGACGAGAGGCACCCGCTCAACCCGCGGAGCCCGTATGCGGCCACGAAGGCTGGCGCGGACCGCCTCGCCTACTCCTACTACGTGACGTACGGGCTTCCCGTCGTGATCGTGCGGCCGTTCAACAACTACGGCCCGAGACAGCATCCGGAGAAGGTGGTGCCGCGCTTCATCACGCAGGCCCTCCAGGATCAGGAGCTGACCATCCACGGTGACGGGCACGCGAGCCGGGACTGGCTGTACGTGGACGACGACGCGGAGGCGATCGAGGCCGTCATCGCCGCTCCGCTCGACAATGTCGCCGGCGAGGTGCTGAACGTCGCGACGGGCATCGACATCCCGGTGAACGAGATCGCCGACGCCGTGCTCAGCGCGCTCGGCAAGCCGGCGGCGCTGAAGACGCACGTGCCGGAGCGGCTCGGCCAGGTCGACCGCCACATCGGGTCGACCGAGAAGATGGAGCGCCTCACCGGCTGGCGGGCGCGCACGTCGTTCGAGGAAGGCCTCGCGCGCACCATCGCGTGGTACCGCGACAATGAGGCGTGGTGGCGGGGGATTCTCGAGACCGAAATCCGGGCAAGCGTCTCCTCGTCCTAGGCGCAGGGCCGGCACAGCTGGGCCTGCTCGCAGCGGCACGCGCCCGTGAGCTCTACGTCATTGCGGTCGACCGCGACCCCTCGGCGCCGGGATTTCGCTACGCCGACCGGCGCGCAATCGTCTCGACAGAGGACGAGAGCGGGATCGAGCGGCTCGCCGGTGCGGAGCGGGTCGACGGCCTGATCGCCCCGGGGATCGACTGGCCCGTCGCGATCGCGGCGCGCGTCAGCGAACGGCTCGGCATACCCCATCCCATCAGCCCGGAGACGGCGGCGCTGTCGACGTCCAAGCTGCGGCAGCGTGAGCGTTTCGCCGAGGCCGGCGTCCCGCAGCCGTCCTATCGCGTCTGCTCGGGGGCGAAGGAGGCCACCGCTGCGGCAGAGGAGATCGGCTTTCCCTGCGTCGTGAAGGCGCCGGACCGGCAGGGCCAGCGGGGCCTCACGCTGGTCAGGTCCGCGGACGAGGTCGAGGACGCCGTGCGTATCGCGCTCGACGCCTCTCGGACTGCGACGCTCCTCGTCGAGGAGCACGTGAGCGGGCAGGAGGTGACGGTCAACGCCTTCTCGGCAGATGGACGCTTCAACCCGTTGACCGTCACCGACCGGCTGACCGCGCCGCTCCCCGCGTTCGGCGTCGCGCTGACGCACGTCTGGCCGAGCGACCTCGAGCCCACGCAGATCGGAGCGGCCGTCGAGGCCGCCGCAGCCGCGGCGGCGGCCCTCGGGATCGAGGACGGCCCGAGCTACACGCAGGTGCTCGTCGAGCCCGACGGCGCACGCGTCGGCGAACTGGCGGCGCGGCTCGGCGGCGGCCACGATGCCGAGCTGTGCCGGGTCGCCCTCGGCGTCGACCTCAACGGCGCCGCGCTCTCGGCTGCTCTGGGAGAGGACATCCCTCCCGCGGCGCTCACGCCCTCGGCCCAGGTCGGGGGAGCATGCGTTCGCTTCCTCGTGCCTCCACCCGGCGAGCTTCGCGCGGTCACCGGCGTCGAGGAGGCGTTCGCGCTCGACGGCATACGCGGGATCAGGGTGTACCGGCGGCGCGGCCACCGCTTCGGAGAGCTGCGGCG
>DASUXI010000038.1:0-5315 GCA_036377995.1 Gaiellaceae bacterium | reverse complement strand
TTGCGCTCGATCGCCTCGGCGAGGCGGTCGGCGAAATGCGTGGTCGCGACGGCAGCCACGCGGTTGAGAGTACTTGCCTCGAGAGACGGCGAGGGCCCCGGTTGCCCGGGGCCCTCACGAAGACTTCTCTCCACGGAGAGGCTCGGTCTAGCCGTGACCCTTCACGGCCGCCTTGAGCTGGCTACCCGCCGAGAACTTCGGCACGGTCGCCGCCGGGATCGTCACCTTCTGCGACGGATTGCGCGGGTTGACCCCCTGGCGCTCCGCGCGCCGCTGCGTCGTGAACTTCCCGAACCCCGTGAACGCCACCTCTCCGCCGCCCTTCAGCGTGTCGGTGATCGAGTCGAGGAATGCGTCAACGGCCTTCGCCGCGTCCCGACTCGAGAGGCCGGCCTTGGCCGCGACCTCGTTTACGAACTCTTGTTTCGTCAAGTTCCTCTCCTCCTGTCGACAGTCAGACCCACGGGCAAAAACCCTAACAGCCCCGTCGGACTGGCTCAACCATGCGGTTTTGCGGGTCTTTTTGGCGTAACCACGAGGTCGGAGGCGCGAAAGATCGGCCTCAGGCGCACCGCGTGGCGGGCCAGGGCGTCTGCTCCACCCTCCTCACGGTCGACCACGCAAACGGCTGTCTGGACGACCAGCCCGGCCTCCCGGAGCGCCTCGACCGCGTCGATCAGCGCCCCGCCGGAGGTGACGACGTCCTCGACGAGGCAGACACGTTCCCCCTCCTCGTAGACGCCCTCGAGCCGGTTTCCCGTGCCGTAGTCCTTGGCCGCCTTGCGGACGATCACGAACGGCAGCCTCGACGCGAGCGAGGCAGCCGCCGCGAGCGCGACGGCTCCCAGCTCGGGCCCGGCGAGCCTCGCAGCGCCCGGCTCGTACTCGGCCGCGGTCGCCGCTATCCGCTCCCCGAGCGGGCCGAGGAGGTCGGGGCGAGTCTCGAAGCGGTACTTGTCGAGGTAGTAGCTGGAGCGCCGCCCCGAGCGGAGGACGAAGTCGCCCTCCAGGTAGGCGTGCTCGCGCAGCGCCCCCTTCAGCTCGTCGTCCGTCAAGCCGTCCGCGCGGTGCGGATCACCTCGCGGGCAAGCGGGAGCAACCGCTCCGCTCCGGGCGACCCGTTCGTCAGGGACAGCATGGAGCCGTCCTCGAAATAGAGATCGGCGCGCTCCCGCCGGCCTCCCTGCCGCCGGACGAACGCCGCGCCCGCGAGCATGCCCCCCGCCAGGCCCAGGAGGGCCGCTGCACTACGACGCATCGGGCTTCTTCCTGGTCGAGGGCTTACGCGGGGCCACCGTCTTCTTCTTCGCCGCGGCCGTCTTCGTCTTCTTCGCTGCGGTGGAGGTCTTCCTCGGCACCGTGGGCTTTCGCTTGGGCGGCGCGCTCTCGATGCTCCGAAGCGTGGACTTGAGGTCGTAGAAGACGAGGCCGACGGTGGGATTGTCCCCCGTCGTGGCGGCGATCGACGTCCTGCCTTCTCGGACGACGAAGACGCTGCCGTCGCCGGTCGCGACCTCGAGCTGCGCCAACGCGCTCTCTCCGGCCCTCACTTCCTGCGCAGCCGAGAGGAGCCGTCCCGCCGCTGCCGCCAGCGCGTCGGCACGGGTGGAATCCCGGAGGGTCGAGCCAGAGACCTTGCCGGCGTCGTCGAAGACGACCGCAGCCTGGACCTGGGACGAGATCTCGGTCAGGTCGGCTAGTGCCTGCTCGACGTTCATCGTCGGGAAGCATAGGGATACTCCGGCGGTGCGAGTCCGGCGACGCGATCTTCTCGGGAAGTTCTTCGCTGACCGGGGCACGCACCTCGCGGCGATGATCGCCTACTTCGCGCTGCTCTCCTTCGTCCCGCTGACGTTCCTGTCTCTGTCTCTCCTCGGACTGACCGGGCGGGCCGACGAGTCCTCGTTCCTCGTCAAGGAGATCAAGAAGACGCTGCCGGGGACGCCCATCAACCGCATCGTCGACCTCGTCCACGCCGTGCAGAACAACGCGACCGCGCTCGGGCTCGTCGGAGGAGGCGCGCTCCTCTGGACGGCGCTCTCGCTCTTCAGCGTGCTCGAGTCGGCGTTCAACATCGTCTACGACCGTCCGAACCGCTCGTTCCTGCACGGCAAGGGACTCGCGACGATCCTCATGATCGCCTCGCTCGTGACGTTGTTCGTCGCGCTCCTCGCGGGCTCGCTCGGCGTCTCCGCCCTGCAGGAGTACGCGCCGGGCATCGTCGCCAACTCGGTGACCGCCTACACGGTCTCGATCGCAGTCTCGATGCTGGGGGTCTTCGTGTTCCTCGTCTCCTGCTATTACGTGCTGACGAACCAGGACCTCACCATCCGCGAGGTCCTGCCGGGCTCGATCCTGGCAACCGTGTTCCTGGAGGGGACTTTCCAGCTCGTGCCCCTCTACCAGCGCTATGCGGAGATCAACCCGACGCTCCGGGCGTTCGGAGCGCCCGCGATCCTGCTCGTGTGGCTCTACGTGATGGCGAACGCGATCGTGTTCGGCGCCGAGCTGAACTGGTGGCGCGCGCGCCGCGGGGAGCAGCGCCGTACGGCGGAGCTAGCCGGCCTGGCTTAGCCGGCCGAGCAGCGCGTGGGCCGCTCCGGCTCGATGCGAATGCCCGGCCTTCCACTCGTTGCCGAGCTCGGCCACGGTTTCCGTCTCTCCCGCCGGAACGAACACCGGATCGAAGCCGAATCCCTCGCTCCCGCTCGGGCGGTCCGCGATCCGCCCCTCGAGCGTGCCGGTGCCGCGCGCCGCCTCGGTTCCTTCGGGCGACAGCGCGACGAGCTCGCAGATGTAGCGCGCGCGGCGGCCCTCACCCGCGACTCTTGTGAGCTCGCGGAGGAGCCAGGCGACGGGGTCGGCCCCGCCGGAACGCGCCGACCGAATCCCGGGCCCACCCCCGAGGCCGTCGACCTCGAGACCGGAGTCCTCGCCGAGCACCCACTCGTCCGCCCCGGCGAAAGCGCGCCCGAAGAGCGCCTTCGCGCGGGCGTTGTCGTAGTACGTTGCGCCGGTCTCGGGTGGGTAGTCCTCCGCGTCGAGGAGCTCGATCCTCCAGCCGGGCATGAGCCGCTCGAGCTCGCGTGCCTTGTTCGGGTTCCGCGAGGCGAGCCTCGCGTTCAGTCGCTCCACCGAACCTCGGCCACGTGCTCGATGTCCGCGACCGTGGCGACCAGAGTCGCGGCGACCGTGTTGTGCGGAAGCTCGACGTCGAGCTCGACGCGGCGCCTCTCTCCTTCGGTGCTGACGTCGATCGAGTCGATGCGGGCCCCGGCCCGCTCGACCGCGTCGATGACCGCGCCCGGGGTCTGACCCGCGGGAAGCTCGACGAGCAGGCGTCCGCCCTCGACGCGGAACCGCCGGATGATGAGGTACGCGAGGATCCGCAGCGGATAGAGCGCGATCAGCACCAGTGCCGTGGTGATGACCGCGACGCTGTAGTACCCGGCGCCGGCGGCCATGCCCACAGCGGCCACGACCCAGAGCGTCGCAGCGGTGGTGAGTCCCCGGACGGAGAGGCCCTGGCGGATGATCGCGCCTGCTCCGAGGAAGCCGATCCCCGTCACGATCTGTGCTGCGATCCGCGTCGGATCCGCGCGGACGACGCTCGCGCCCGAGTTCAGGAACTCGTGGAAGCCGTAGGCGCCGACGATGGTGAAGAGCGCCGAGCCGAGTGAGACGAGCAGGTGCGTGCGCAGGCCGGCCTCGCGGTCGCGCAGCTCGCGCTCCCCCCCGATCATCCCGCCGAGCACCGCGGCGAGCGACAGCCGCAGGAGCGACTCGTCCCAGTTCAGGCTCGGGAGGGTGCTAGCCGCGATCTGCAGCAACGGCCTCGTCCTGAGCAGACCTGAGCTGCTCGATTCCGCCGGCTGCGAGCTCGAGCAGCTCGTCGAGCTCGGCGCGGGTGAACGGCGTCTTCTCCGCCGTGGCCTGCACCTCGACGAGCGCACCGTCGCCGGTCATCACGACGTTCATGTCCACCTCGGCCTGCGAATCCTCGGAGTAGTCGAGGTCGAGCAGGCGCGCGCCCCCGACGATGCCCACCGAGACCGCGGCGACCGAGCCGCTGAGCGCCTTCGAGAGGCCGAAGCGGTCGAGAGCCCGTCGCGCGGCGACATACGCGCCGGTGATCGCCGCGCATCGCGTTCCGCCGTCCGCCTGGAGGACGTCGCAGTCGACCCAGAGTGTCCGCTCGCCGAGGCCCTCGAAGTCGGTGACCGAACGGATCGACCGGCCGATGAGCCGCTGGATCTCGATTGTCCGCCCTCCCTGCTTCCCGCGCGCAGCCTCACGGTCCGTGCGTTCGCCGGTCGATGCCGGCAGGAGGGAGTATTCCGCCGTCAGCCAGCCGCGCCCCTTCCCGTAGAGCCAGCGCGGGACCCCGTCCTGGATCGAAGCCGTGCAGAGGACCTTCGTCTTGCCCTGCGCGTAGAGGATCGAGCCGTGGGGTTGCTCCAGATAGTCGGGCATGAGCTCCAGCGGACGCAGCTGCGCGGGGCCGCGGCCGTCAGGCCTCGCCGGGCCGCTCATGCCGCGGCCGCGTCGAGCGCCGCGAGCTTCACGTGCTCGACCCCCGTGATCGGGAGCTGCAAGAAGCGGGCGCCCAGCGTGCGGAACGCGGCCGGGTCTCCCGTGGTCAGGAATCGGTACGAGCCCTCACGGCGCGAGTCGTTCTCGTAACCCTTGCGTGCGAGCGTCTCGGCAACCTCGCGCGCCGTCTCGTCGGCGGAGAAGACGAGCGTCACATCGCGGCCGAACGCGCGCTGGAAGACCGGCCGGATCAGCGGGTAGTGCGTGCACCCGAGGATGACCGTGTCGACGCCGGCATCCTTGAGCGGCGCCGCGTATTCGCGCACCGCCTCGGTCGTCTCCACCCCGAACGAGTCGTCGCCCTCGATCAGGGGAACGAGGCGGGGACAGGCGACGGAGACGAGCTCGACGCTCGCATCGAGCGCGTGGACGAGCTCGGCGTACCGCCCGGCCTCGACCGTGCCCTCGGTCGCGAGGAGGCCGATTCGCCGGTTTCTCGTCGCCTGGACGGCGGCATGCGCCTCAGGGGTGATCACGCCGATGACGGGGACGCCGAGGTCCTCCTGCAGCTGGGGCAGCGCGGCCGACGTCGCCGTGTTACAGGCGTTGACGACGAGCTTGACTCCCTGCGACTCGAGAAAGCGGCCGATCTCCCTGGCGAACCCGCGTACCTCGTCGAGCGGCCTCGGGCCGTACGGAAGGCGGGCGTGGTCGCCGAGGTAGACGAAGTCCTCGTGCGGGAGCGTCACGAGACACTCGTGGAGGACAGTCAGGCCGCCCAC
>DASUXI010000037.1:0-13926 GCA_036377995.1 Gaiellaceae bacterium | reverse complement strand
GAGGCTGCGGATCGCCCAACGCGCACGGCTGCGTAGGGCCCAGATGCCGCTCGACGCGTTCCCTACCGTCGCACCCGCGAAGCTCCGAAAGAGGAGTGTCGGAAACCTGCTGCGGATGGGCCACTGCGCACCCACGGTGATGCAGACGGTGCTCGACGCATCGGCCAGCGAGGCGAAGTGGCCGGTCAGGCTCACGACCGGACTTCCCGGCGGGATCGGCAACACACGAGGCGAGTGCGGCGGTCTGACTGCGCCGCTCGTGGTCATCGGGCTCCGGCACGCCCGCGACGAGACGGCGGACGGCCTTCCGGTCGCGGTCGACAAGGGACACGACCTCTTGCGGCGCTTCGAGGAAGCGCACGGCACGACCCAGTGCCGAGCGATCCTTGGCGAGGCTCGTGTGCCTCTGCGGTGCGTCGGCGTTGTCCGCCAAGCGCCGGGGATGTGCGCGCAGTGTCTGGCGGCGAGCGGGAAAGAGTCGCTTTCGCCGGCGGCGCGAGAGGCATACCGAGAGCTCTACGCGCACTGGCAAGGGCAAGGGTTTCACTGCGCGGACGCGGTCTTCGCGCAACTCGGCGAGACGGTCGCGGCTCCGCCCGAGCTGCGCGACGCGACCACGGCCTTCATGGGCGGCACTCTCTTCACGGGCATGACCTGCAGCGCGCTCACCGCAGGAGTGATGGCACTGGGGTTGGCTCTCGGACAGATCGAGGACAGCCGACCGAGGGTGCTGCGGATGATCGCCACCATGGCCGCCGGCGGGGACGCCTCCGCCGACCACCTGAACGCCTTCAACCCCGTGATGAACCTCGGCCACAAGCTCGCGAGATGGTTCAAAGGAGAGTTCGGGAGCACGCAGTGCCGCGCCCTGACCCGCTGCGACTTCGCATCGACGGCGGACGTGCGCGACTACATCGCAAACGACGGAGCCACCAGATGCACAGGAATTGCCGAACGCGTCGCGGCACGAGTCGCCCAGATGGTCGGAAGGCAGTCCGACGGCAGCACCAGTGCGGATGAAAGAACAGAAGCGATCATCACGCCCTAACACAGGCTTCACGGCTCGCCTCCGCGCCAACTCACGTGAGCACGGTGGCCCTGCCTACCGCCTCGGCGAGGCCGGCCGGGTTTAGCGGCGATTGTCCTCTCGTTCAACAGTCCGGCAAGTGGCGGCTCCGGACATGACTGAAGAGTCCCTGTGATCTGGTCACGTTCGGCGTGAGGGCGGACGCAAACGCGCTCTCGAACCTCGAGCCCCCTCTGTCGGAACTGCCACCGACGCCTGCAATGGGGGTGGCGCGAATCCGTAGTCCTCACTGAGATTGAATCGGGAGTCTCCACGGACGACGCGCAGCCCCTGGCTTTGTTTGATGCGCGGTAATCGACACGCCGCCTTTGGAGGTAACGACTATGCGCAAACTCATCCTCGCTGGGATCGCAGCCCTGATGCTCGCGGCTCCCGCCGGAGCCGCATCGGCGCCGCTCATCATCGCGATGAAAGATCCCGGCTGCCACTGGTTCTATACCGGCGGAGGCCCCAACCATCGCAAGTACGCCAAGACGATCGTTCGCACCGGGCCGGTCACGCTCCTCAACCTCGACGAGGCGACGCTGATTATCAAGGGCCCCGGGGGCACCAAGAAGCAGGCCGTGGGCTCGAAGCTGACGCTCAAGGCGAAAGGCACCTACACGATCACGATGGTCAAGCAGGCACCTGACGACAACCACCTCAAGCTCACCATCAAGTAACACGCCACAAGGCGTGTCGATGCGAGAACGGCCCGCCTCGGCGGGCCTTCTCGTCTTAGGCGCCACCATCCCCGATGGCGGAAACGCCGCCCAGGTTCGATTCCTGCCAGGCGCATAAGACCAAGCGACGACTGCATGGTTTCGCCAGTCACATGCTCGTCCCCGGCAGGCACGCCGTCAGAGGCGCGGCCGCAACGGGACCCGACAGCTACAACGAGACTCGTGACGCCTGTCTAGGAGCGGCCGGGCGCGAACATCGCCTTCTGGACGCTGTTCGGCCTCTCTTGCCGCTGTTGCTCCCACTCTGCTCTGAGCAGCGCGTACTCGATGTCACCTTCCTCCTGACCCTCGATCTCGTTCGGCCAGGGCTGGTGAAACATCCGCACGAACTTCAGGCCCGCTTTCTCCATCACGCGCCGGGACCCGATGTTCACGACCATGGTCGACGCGAACACCCGTCCAACACCGAGCTCGGCGAAACCTTTTTCGATCAGCGCGCGAGCGCCTTCGGTCGCGTAGCCCTTTCCCCACGCCGACTTGCGCAGCCGATAACCAAGCTCGACCACGTCGCAGGGCGCGCCTTCCTCCGGCCGGAAATGGAACCAACCCACAAATCGCTCCGTCGACTTTTCGACGACGGCCCAGAAGCCGTACCCGTCGAAGCGGTCGTAGTAGTCGAGAAACGCCGGCAGGACGTCGCTCTCGATCTCGTGGCGCGGCGTCGGCCGGCCGCCGTTGATGAAGCGCATCACGTTTGGATCGCTGTCGAGCTCGACCAGGTTGTCGACGTCGTGGTGGGTGAACCGCCGCAACACCAGCCGCTCGGTCTCCAGGAAGATCTGCATCGACGAATCCTCACCGATCGAGGGCGCTACAGCCGGCGCCCTGCGCCTAGGCCCAGGGAAGGCGGTCCCAGTACGAGGGCCGCTCTCGCCGTGAGGGCTCGAACCCTGCGTAGGCCTGATCGGGGTCGGACGTCTCCTCATCCGCGCTCGCGCCGTAGCGCGCCGCGAGCTCGGACACCGGGTAGAGCACGTGCCAGTTGTCCCCCCGCGTGCCGGCCATCAGGATCACGCACGGCCCGTCCCCGGCCCCCACGAAGATGTGCTCGGTCCCGGCGGGACTGTGGAAGAAGTCCCAGGGCCGGAGGAGCCGCTCCTCACCCTCCACGAGCAGCCTGCACTCCCCCGACAGGACGAGGAACGCCTCCTGCTCCGACTCCGAGTGGTAGAGGCCATTCGGCTCGCCCGGCTCGAGGACGTGGAGTCTGATGCCAAGCTGCGAGAACCCGGCCTTCCGGCTCTCGAAGGAGCACTCCGAGCCGGATGGTCGCTTGCTGCCGTTCTCCGACGTCAACCACGAGGCGTCGCGCACATTGACGACGAACCAGCCTTCGCCTGCAGGCGCGAGCCCTGAGCCGGAGTCCTCGAGCGGCGCCTCGGGCACGGCGCGAGTCTAGCCGCCGTGCGTCACGCGTCGCGACGCACTCAACCGAGGCGATAGGGCACGCTCGTGAGGATCACGCGCGGCTCGAAGAGCAGCAGCCGCTTGATGTAGAGGGCGCGCTGGTTGTGCAGGAACCGCTGCGGCCCGCTGAAGATCAGCTCGGGCATGATCACGACCGCGACGGCGTCCGGCTCTGCGGTGATCGCGCGCAGGTGACGGAGCAGCGGGTCGCCGAGGTCCCTGAACGGCGCCTGCTCGATCGCGAGCGGAAGCCGCGCGTGCAGCTCGGGCCACTCGACGCGGAGACGGTCGGCCTCGTCGGAGTCGAACGCGAAGAAGAGCGCTCGCGTATCGGGGAGCTCCAGGGTGCGGGCGTAGTTGACGGCGCGCAGGGACGCGGCGTGCGCGCCCGACACGAGAATCCGGCAGGCGATCCTGCGAGGGGCGCGCGGCAGGCCGTTGCCGGCCAGGACGGGAACATCGGTCACCACCACTCCAGGCTCTCTGAGGAGATGGAGCTTGAGCGCGAGCTCGGTGCGCCGCGCGACCGCCGCAACCATGGAGCTCCGCCGGAACAGCTCGGGGATGACGACGGTGACGAAGTTGGACTCGCCCCGCGGAAGCGCCCAGAGGTAGTCGATCACCGCGTCGACCCGGCTTCCCTCCGGCTCGAGCACTTCGAGGTCGGGCCGCAGGTCGGTCAGCTCGCGGAAGCGGGGCCGGATGCCCGGGTCGCTGTGCGGCCCTCGAACGTGAATTGCGCGGAAGCGGTTGCCCGCGACCTGCCGGGCGTAGAACAGGGCCTCACGAAGCGCGGCGTCCGTCGACTCGACGTAGAGGACGAGCTCGTTGGTCGCCGTCGGAGCTGCCGAGACCGCAGCCGCGCCTGCGCGAAGACGGCGCTCCACCTTGCGGTAGTGTCGGCGCACGCCGTAGAAGCTCGTCACGAGCAAGGGGACAGCGACCGTCACCGCCCATGCCCCGGCCAGGAACTTCGTCTGGATGACGAGGATCGCGACGACGAAGGTCGCCACGGCGCCTGTCCCGTTGAGGATCGCAGCCCGCCGCCACCCTGGATCGCGGCGTCGCAACCAGTAGCGCACCATCCCGGCCTGGGAGAGCGTGAAGGCCGTGAAGACGCCGATCACGTACAGGTGGATGAGCGCCAGCACGTTCGCGTCGAATGCCCAGATCAGGAACGCTGCGAGGCCCGAGAGGACGATGATCCCGTTCGAGTGGACGAGCCGGTCGCCGAGGTTGATGAACTGGCGAGGGAAGTACCGGTCGCGCGCGAGCACGGCGCCAAGCCGAGGGAAGCCCTGGTACGACGTGTTGGCCGCCAGCACGAGGATCGCAAACGTCAGGCCCTGGACGGCGAAGTAGAGGAACGACGTCGCCGATCCGGCCGGAAACGTGCCGCGCGCGATCTCGGAGATCACCGACACTGTCTGGCTCGGGCGCGCATGCATGTGCACCGCGAGGTACGAGACGCCGACGAAGAGCGAGATCGCGATCCCGCCCATGATCAGCAGTGTCTTCGCCGCGTTCCGCCCCTGCGGCCGGCGGAACGCGCCGACACCGTTCGAGATCGCCTCGACGCCGGTGAGCGCTGCGGCGCCCGACGAAAAGGCGCGCAGCACGACGAGCGCGCCGACCGTTCCCGCGCCGGCGGCGATCGGATGGGTGACGTGCGCCTCCGGGCACGCTCCGGCTGCGCACTTTCCGACGCCGGTGCCGATCATCGTGAACATGACGACGACGAAGGCGTAGGTGGGAAGCGCAAACAGGATCCCCGACTCGCGCACCCCCCGAAGGTTCACAAGCGTGAGCAGGACGACGAAGACGAGCGACAGGCTGACCCGATGCGATGCGAGCGACGGCGCCGCCGACGTGAGTGCGAGCACGCCGGCGGTGACCGAGACGGCCACGGTGAGGATGTAGTCGACGAGCAGCGCCGCCGCTGCCACGAGACTCGGAAGGGTGCCCAAATTCTCCCGTGCGACGACGTACGCGCCGCCGCTCGTCTCGTAGGCGTTGACCGTCTGCGTATAGGAGAGGACGACGATGCCGAGCACCGCCGCGATCGCGATCGAGACCGGCAGAACCAGATGGCCCGCGCCGGCGGACGCCGCGATCAGGACCGCAAGCGCCGCCTCCGTCGCATAGGCCACAGACGAAAGCGGGTCGGAGGCGAAGATCGGCAGGGCCAGCGTCTTCGAGAGCAGCGTCTCGTGGAGCTCGCTGCTTGCGCGCGGTCGTCCGACGACGACCCGCTTCAGAGAGTCGAGGCGCTCGCGCCGCTGCGCCGGGACCGCCTCGGGCCCCTCCAGTTCGGTCGTATCGGTCATCGTCTTGCTGCGGTCCTTCACCCGTGAAGCTAGCGAGCTACACACCCCCCGAGCGTGGCGCCGGGCGAATCTCTAGGAGTTCTCAAGGCGCGTACGCCCAGGCCCGGACGCACGGGCGTACCCTTCGCGGGAGAGACCTGATGCGCGTGAGAGCAGCTGTCCTGAGCCTTGCCGCGGTCGCGCTCGTGACCGGCGCGGTCTTCGCGCTCCGTCCGATCGCTCCCGTGCTCAGCCTCGGCGTCCTCTACCTCTTCGCTGTGCTTCCGGTCGCGGTGCTGTGGGGCCTCCCCTACGCCGTCGCGGTCTCGGTCGTCAGCATGCTCGCCTTCAATTTCTTCTTCCTGCCCCCGACCCACACGTTCAGCCTCTCGGACTCCGAGAACTGGGTCGCCCTCGCCGTCTATCTCGTCACCGCGGTGAGCGTCAGCGAGCTCGCGGCGCGCGCCCGGCGGCGGGCCGCCGAGGCCGAGCTCCTCGCCCGCACGGCGAGCGAAGCGGATGCGTTGCGTCGCAGCGACGCGGTGAAGACGGCCGTCCTGCGCTCGGTGAGCCACGACATCCGGTCGCCGATCACGGCGATCATGACGGCGAGCGACGTGCTCGAGAGCTCGGACGGCGCCCTGTCGCCGGACGAGCGCGCGGAGCTCCAGTCGTCGATCCGGTTCCAGATCCGGCGGCTCAACCGGTTCGTGTCGAACATGCTTGACCTCTCGAAGCTCGAAGGCGGCGCGGCGAGGCCCGCGCGCGAGCTCTGGACCGTGGACGGGCTGATCGCCCGCGCGCTCGAGGCGCTGGGCCCCGAGAACGGACGCATCGACGCGGTGCTGCCGGACGATTCGCCGCCGGTCCGCGTCGACGCCGCGCAGCTCGAGACGGCCCTCGTGAATCTGCTCGAGAACGCGCTGAAGTTCTCGTCACAGACCGACCGGGTCGAGCTGCACGCCGAGACGGCGGGCGACGAGGTGGTCGTCCGTATCGTCGACCACGGCCCGGGGATCCCGGAGAGCGAGCGGGAGCGCATCTTCGAGCCGTTCGCCCGCGGAGCGAATGCCGAGGGCGGGCGTGGCTCCGGTCTCGGGCTGGCGATCGCGCGGGGCTTCGTCCACCTCAACGGCGGCCGTCTCTGGCTCGAGTGCGAGCCAGGGCGTGCGACCACGTTCGCCCTCGCGCTGCCCACGGCGCATATTCCGGTCGAGGCGGGCCGGTGAGCAACGCGCGCGTCCTCGTCGTCGACGACGAACCGCAGATCCTGCGCGCAGTGCAGATCAAGCTGCGCGCCGCGGGGTACGCCGTCGACACCGCAGCCACAGCCGAGGACGCCCTGATGAAGGCGGGGATGCGCCCGCCGGCGGCTGTCATCCTCGACGTCCTCCTCCCCGACGGCCGCGGCACCGACGTTTGTCGCGAGCTCAGGACCTGGTACGGAGGACCGATCGTCGTCCTCTCCGCCGTCGGCGAGGAGCGCGAAAAGATCGACGCGCTCGATGCGGGCGCCGACGACTACGTGACGAAGCCGTTCAGCGGCGAGGAGCTGCTCGCGCGTCTCCGGGCCGTGCTCCGCCGCGTGTCGCACCCGACGGAGCAGGTGATCAGGATCGGTGAGCTCCGAATCGACCTGGAGAAGCGCGCGGTCACCGTCGGCGACGACCCGGTCTCGTTGACGCCGATCGAGTACGACCTGCTCCGGGTGCTCGCCGTCAACGAGGGGAAGCTCCTGACTCACCCCGCCTTGCTGCGGGAGGTCTGGGGCCCTGCGTTCCAGGAGGAGTCGAGCTACCTCCACGTGCACGTGTCGCACCTCCGCCGCAAGATCGAGCCCGATCCCGCTCGGCCGCGGTACCTGCTGAACCAGCCCGGCGTCGGCTACCGGCTGGTCGACCCTGCGGAAGCGATGGCTTAGGAAGTTCTCGAGACTGCGGGCAGCGCCTTAAGCTTCCGTTAAGTCCCGCGCATCTACCGTCGGTTTCATGGCCCGCGGCCTCGCCTACCGAAGGATTCTCGTGCCGGTGCGCGACAACCGGGAGTCGGAACAGGCGATGGACGTCGCCTCCCGCCTCGCGGGAGAGCACGGCGCTGCGATCACGGCGGTCGCCGTCGTCGTGGTCCCGCCGCTGCTCCCGTTCGACGCGCACATGGCGTCGGAGGAACAGGCGGCGCACAGGCTCCTGGAGCGCGCGGGCGCGGTCGCCGACTCGTACGGCGTCGATATCCATCCGCGCGTCGTCCGCGGCCGCGAGCCCGCCGCCGCGATCCTCGGCGAAAGCGAAAACACCGCAGCCGAGCTGATCGTGATCGGCGCACCGCGAAGAGGAACGAGCGCTAAGGGACCCCGGGTCTTCGGGAGCACCGTCGAGCACGTGCTGAAGCATGCTCGGTGCCGAGTGCTCGTGATCGGCTCACGCCCCGTCGCCGCGCGCGCCTCCGCCGCGGCAGCCTAGGGCGCACCTCCCACCCGTTACGCTCCCGCGGTGCGGGCCTATTTACGCAGCCTGAACCCGCGGCTGCCGCGAGACGTCTGGATTCTCCAGGGAGGCGGGCTCGCGAACTCGTTCGGCAACGGGATCGTGATCCCGTTCGTGATCATCTACCTCCACAACGTCCGGGGGATCTCCCTCGGCGTTGCGGGCCTTGTCGCCGCCGCGGGCTCGGCGACGGCGCTCGTCTCGGGGTTCGTCGCGGGCTCGCTCGCCGACCGCATCGGCCCGCGCGTCGTCCTGGGCGGCGCGCTGCTCGTGCAGGCATCCGCGATGGCCTTCTTCCCACTGATCCATGTCGCCTGGCAGGCCTTCCTCCTCAACGGCCTGCTGGGCTTCGGAAGCGGCGCGTTCTGGCCGAGCCAGTCGAGCCTGCTGACCGGCTTGAGCCCGGCCAACCGCCGGCACGCGGCATTCGCCCTGCAGCGGGTGACGATGAACCTCGGCGTCGCGTTCGGCGGGCTCGTGGGCGGGCTGATCGCATCGTCCTCGCATCCCCGGTCATTCACGGTGCTCTTCCTTGCCGATGCGTGCACGTTCCTTGCCTACGCGGTCGTGCTGTTCCGGCTCTCGCCCGCCCCGGCGCGCCAGGGTCGGGACGTCGGCAGCTACCGACAGGTCATCCGGGACCGCGCCTTCATGAGCTATGTGCTGCTGAACACGCTGCTGATCGCGGCCGGCATGTCCGTCGTCGTAGAGCTGATGCCGGCGTTCGCCAAGAACGAGGCCGGGGTGAGCGAGACGGGCATCGGCATCCTCTGGTTCGTCAACTCGCTCGTGATCGTGATCGCCCAGCTGCCGCTTGCGAGGCTCGTCGAGGGACGGCGGCGGATGCGCGTCCTCGCCGCGATGGCGCTCCTGTGGGCCGCTGCTCTGCTCGGCTTCGGCGCGGCCGGTTACTGGCTCGATGCAGCAGTGGCAACGGCTGCGATGGGCGCCGTCACAGCGGTCTTCGCACTCGGCGAATGCCTCCACGGCGCGATCGCCGGACCGATCGCCGCCGACCTCGCCGCACCCGGCCTCCTGGGCCGCTACATGGCCCTGTCGAGCCAGTCCTGGCAGATCGGGTGGATCGTCGGGCCGGCCGCGGGGGGGTTTCTGCTCCAGCACGACCCGTTTGCGCTCTGGCCGGTGATGGCAGGCGTGAGCGTGATCGCCGCCGGCTGGGCGATCGGGCTCGAGCGGCAGCTGCCCGAGTCGGTGCGGCGCACCCCACACGTCGAGTCCCTCGCAGGCGTCGGAGGTACCATGCCGAACATGGCGCCAACGACCGAAGAGCCCCTGAGTACCGATGCCAAGCCTGCCCCGCATCCGGCGGACGAGGCCTCGCGGATTCGCGGAGGCGGTCGTCCCGCGCCCGGAACCGCGCGTCGCTGAGCTCAGCGCCAACGGACTCACCTGGATTCATCTGGACGCGCCCGCCGATCCCGAGACGGTCACGACGCTGCGGGAGCGCTTCGACTGGCACCCCCTCGACGTCGAGGACGTCCTCTCGAAGCGCCAGCGCCCCAAGATCGACGACTACGCCGACGAGGGATACCTCTTCGGCGTGCTGCACTTTCCGGCATACGACAAGAACGTGCAGCGCCTGAACGCGGGCGAGATCGACTTCTTCCTCGGCCCCGACTACCTCGTCACGATCCCGAACGTCGAGCTGCTGCCGGTCACACGGCTCTTCCGGCGCGTGTCCGAGGACGAGCAGTTCTGCGACCAGCTCTTCGAGAAGGGATCGGGGCGCCTCCTCTACGAGGTCCTGGACGACCTCTTCGACTACTGCTTCCCGATCCTCGACAAGATCGCCTACAAGCTCGACTCGATCGAGGACGACATCGAGGACCGCCGATCGGAGGAGATCGTCACCGACATCTCCAAGGCGAAGCAGGAGATCATCTCGTACCGCAAGATCATCAAGCCGCAGCGCCCGGCTCTGCGGCTGCTCGAACGGCGGATCGAGCGCTTCCTTCCCGAGAACCTCGAGCTCTACTTCGACGACCTGGTCGACGCCTCCGAGCGGATCTGGGACCTGCTCGACAACTACAAGGAGGTCGTGGAGGCGCTCGAGAGCACGAACGAGTCGGTGATCTCGCATCGACAGAACGACGTGCTGCGGATCCTCACTGTCTTCTCCGTCATCCTCCTCCCCCTCACGCTGATCTCGGGCATCTTCGGCATGAACGTGCTCTTCCCGGGTGAGCACACGCACGCCGCCTTCTGGGCGATCGTCGGCCTCATGGTCGGCGTGATCCTGTCGATGATCGCTTTCTTCAGATACAAGAAGTGGCTGTGAAGCGAACGGCCTAGCACCTGGCGAGCCCCCCTCTCGCATGCGAGCTTTTCAGCGAAGAACCACTGCAAGCTCCATGATTTCAGCGGCTCCAGTGCTCGTCTGCTGACGCTAGAATCCCGCCCGTCGTGACTTGAAGCCGCGACGTCAGGGGTCTTTCGACAGATCGGAGGGGGAGATGACGAAGCTGCTCACACTGGCCGCCGGCATCGTTGCGGCGTTCGCGCTGATGGTCTCACCGGCCAGCGCGATCACCGGGAACTTTGTCGTGGACAACACCCATACGTATGTCGGGTTGGTCGCGTTCTACGACGCGGACGGCGTATTCATGTGGCGCTGCTCGGGCTCGTTGATCACGCCGACGACGTTCTTGACCGCCGGTCACTGCACCGACCAGAACGCGGCCGAGTCGCCGGCGTCGGCTCGGATCTGGTTCCACCAGAACGTGGGCGGCGCCTTCAATCCGCCCAGCGTCCCCGAGGACCCGAACACGGGTTACCCGAACCGTTGCCTCCCGGGCGACCCGCTCTGCGTCGAGTCGACGAAGCTCTATGACTTCGGCTTCGACAACTTCGCCGGGTTCCCCAACAACCATGACACCGGCCTCGTGCTTCTCGACCACCCGATGACGAACGTGGGTCTCGGGAAGCTTGCACGGCCCGGGGCATTGGACACGCTGCTGACCCAGCGTGGGCTGCAGGACACCGTGTTCACGCCCAGCGGCTATGGCGTCAGCTACACGAATCCAACGCGGACGGTCTCGTTCCGCGAGCGTCTGATGGCGGAAACGATCCTGGTCAACCTGAGGAGCGCCAACACCGGAGGGTTCAACCTCCAGCTCTCGTCCGCTCCGGCAGCGGGTCGCGGTGGCACGTGCTTCGGCGACTCGGGCGGCCCGGTCCACTGGGGTGGTTTCAGCTCGACGACGATCGTCGGCGTCAACTCGTTCGTTCTCAACAACAACTGCGCCGGCGTGGGCTTCGCCTACCGCGTCGACAGCGCCGCAGTGCAGGATTGGATCAAGAGCATCATCGGCGCGGCCGAGTTCGCAAAGATCCAGTTCGCGAACTAGGAGACTCGGACTTCCACGGGGGCGAGGGCCGACTTCCGAGTCGGCCCTCGCCTCGCAGCTCTATTCCATCGGACGAAGTCCCCCCTTCGAGTGATGAGCAGGCGGTCCGGACGGGCCGAGTAGAAGGGCATGTCCGCACGCCACGGGCGCAGGGGTCTCGCGCTGCTCGTCGTCGTCGCCACCGCGCTCGCGGCCGGAAGTGCTTCGCCTGCCGCCGACCGGCCGGTCGAGAAGCGGCTCAGCGCCGCCGGCCTCCGAGAGGGGCTGCGCCCCGTTCGCTCACGCGTGATCACCGGCAGGGTCTTTCGCCGGCTCGCCGCCCAGCCGGGCGCCTGGGGCGGCACGTACACGGCGAAGAGCGGCGCGCGCGTGACGATCTACTCCTCGCCCGCCTATGCGGTCGACCAGAGCGTCAACCAGGCCGCGGCCGACTACCTCGACAGCCTCGTGCACGGACCGGAGATCTCGAGCGTCAAGATCTACCTCGCCCCGCCGGCCGAGGTGGGCACGCTCTGTCACAGCGCGGAGGCGGACGGATGCTACTTCACCGCAACGGGCGACATCATCACCATCGGCGAGGACACGCAGTGGAGCACCGTCGAGGAGGTCGTGGCGCACGAATACGGCCACCACATCGCGAACAACCGCGTCAACCAGCCGTGGCCCGCCGTCGCGTACGGGACGAAGCGCTGGGCCACGTACGAGGGCATTTGCGCGAAGGAGTCCGCCGGGAGTGCCTTCCCCGGCGACGAGGGTGACCACTACCGCCAGAATCCCGGCGAGGCCTTCGCCGAGTCGTACCTCCATCTGAACGAGGTGAAGCTCGGCGTGCCGGAGACGCCGTGGGCGTACGACCCGATGTTCGCTCCCGACGCCCAGTCGATGGCTGCGATCGAGCAGGACGTGCTGAACCCGTGGAAAGAGGACGCGCTCAAGAGCTTCAGCGGTCGCTTCGGCCGCCGCGGGCAGCGTATGACGATCACTTTCCGCACGCCGCTCGACGGAGTGTTCGCGGTCGAGCTGCACGGGCCGCGGGGCTCGACGGTCCGGTTGAGCGGGCCGCCGCAGATCAAGCGCCTGTCGCCACGGCTCTCGGGCGCTCTCGTCTGCGGCCAGCGGACGGTGACGGCGAAGCTCACGGCCGGCGGCGCGGGCAGGTTCGTCGCCCTCACGGCGACGCCTTAGACCGCTTGGCGTGGGCGGCATAGCTCGCCGGTAGGCGAGCGAGGCCGAGCGAGCCGCAGGTATCGCCGCCGTCCGAGCGTGGAAAGACGCCGATCGCTCCGGTTTGGAGGACGCAGGCTTCGAGTTGCTTCGGGACGTTCGTGCCGAGTGCGCCCTGCCGCCACACCGCAGCGCAAATCGTGACGGGATCCCGACCGTCGGCGCTGACGATTGCCGTGTTTGCGCCCAGCGAGGCGCGGTCGTAGCAGCCAATGCTCTCAAGGTGCGTGGGCTCGCGCGTCACCGCGTAGGTGGTGAACGCCGTCGCGGCGAGAAGCACCAGGACAGCGGGGACGAGCGCGATCACGATCCGCCGTCGGCGCCGTGACGCTGCAAGGCGGCCCGCCAGCTCCGCGAGCAGATGGCTCCGCCGCCGCTCGATCCAAGCGGCCGGAAGCTCCCTTCGGGTCGGAATGCGCAGCCTCTCGCTCATGATGTCTCCTCGGTTACCAAGCGTTCGTCCCATTCGTGTCCGGGGTCGGACGTAAGTTCCCGCAGCCGGGCGCGGGCACGAGACAGGCGCGAGCGGACGGTTCCGACCGGGACACCGAGAGCAAGCGCGGCCTGCTCGTAGGTCAACTCCTCCCACACGCAGAGGGCCAGCACATCTTGGTCGGCGTGCGGAAGCTTCTCCAACGCGCGGAGGGCAGCCCGCATCTGCCGCTCGTCGTCCAACCGCTCGTCGACGTCCACCGCGAAGTCGGCGACGCGCTCGCGCGGAAGGCGCTCGAGCGCCGCTCGGTGCCGCCGCTGCGACCGCCGCAGGTTGCGGATCACGTTCGTCGCCACGCCGAGCAGCCACGGAAGCGCGTCGCTGCGCTCGGGCTCGACCTGCGTCCGCCGCCGCCACGCCTCGAGAAAGACAATCGCCGTCAGCTCCTCCGCCTGCGCCCAGTCGCCTGTGCGGCGGAAGCAGAAGTTGTACACGGTGCTCGCGTGCCGCTCGAAGATCGTCCCAAATGCGGTCGTCTCGCCCGCGGCGGCACGCTGCCAGAGAACCGCACCCGTCAGCTCACCCATCACCCCTTCGTGTCCGCGCCGCCGCGCGAGTTCCTTCCCCGGTGGGCTCGTCTCACTCGCCATCCTCGACCACCGCGACCATGAGGCCACGCTCTACCCGACCAGCTCGGTGGCTCATCCGTCGAGAGCACCAGAATCGACGATGGCAGAGCCGTGCGCTTCTCGACCTGAAGGCTCCATTTTGAGCAGGAAGGAGTCCGGACCGTTCGGGAGAAATCGTGGGTCGATCACTCGACCGACGGCATGCTGACCCTCCAGGCGATCCTCCTGACCTCCTCCCTCCTCCTGATGCTGGGAATGGTCGCTTCG
>DASUXI010000036.1:0-10176 GCA_036377995.1 Gaiellaceae bacterium | reverse complement strand
GCCGTCGAGCTGACGCAGCAGGGCCGGGAGGCTAGGGGCGACAGCGTCGATCACGTGCCGTCGTAGCGCCTCGGGCGCATCCAGGCTCGCCGCCTGGCGCACGGCTCGCTCGGGAAAGCGCCAGTTGCGCCCGTGGCTCTTCGCGAGGGCGACGATCGATGCGGCCGCGTCGTTGATCACCTTCCGTCTGAGGTCCTTGCCCAGGTTCCCGCCGCTCGAGTCGATCGGGGTCGATGCGCCGATGTTCGTCTGAGGAGCCATCGCGAGCACGTCCCCGGCTTCGGAGATCCAGAGGCCCGCCGATCCCGCGCGCGCGCCGTCGGGCGCGACGTAGACGATCACGGGGATCGGGGACGCGAGCTCCTTCTGGTAGATCTTGCGCATCGAAGTCGACAGGCCGCCCGGGGTGTCGAGGACGATCACCGCAGCCGCATAGCCGTCGTTCTTTGCCCGGTTGAGCTCGTGGTTGACCCAGCCCTGCGTGACGGGATTCACCTCCAGGTCGGGCGCGAAATGGATCGCCAGCACCTTCGGCGTCGACGCAACTGCCGGAGAGGCGAGCGCCAAAAGCGCTCCGAGGAGCAAAAGTCCCCGCAAAAGGGCGCTCTTCAACTCGTAAGGATTCTATCAGGGGAGGGCTGGAGCCCTTGAGGCCGAAGGCGGCCACAGGCACCCTAGAACGGCAGGCTCGCCGTCACCCATGAAGGCTCTCGTCCTCGCAGCCGCTGCTTTTCTCGTCGTGCCCGCGACGGCGAGCGCAGGCGTGTCGTTGACGATGCGCGAGGTGCCGTTGCACGGCGGCCGCACGCTCGCCGCGGCGGGAACGCTGCGCTTCGACATGGTCGGGCTCCACTGGCGAGGCTCCGGAAGCGTCGACTTCCGGACGCGGTCGCTCGCCGGCCGCTGGAGCGCATGGCGTCGCGCTGCGCCGGAGGCCGAGGATCTTCCGGACGTTCAAAGCTCCGAGGCGCGGGCGACTCGCGGCTGGCGGCTCGGGAACCCGTACTGGACCGGCCCGTCCGATCGCATCGCCTACCGGCTCCACGGTCGCATCGACCGTCTACGGGCCTATTTCGTGCGCAGCCCGGAGGAGCTCGTGCCGCCGCGGCGTCTCTCGATCACCAACTCACCCCCGTTGATCTCGCGCCTGTCCTGGGGTGCGAACGAGGCGATCCGGAAGGGGCCGGTGCAATACGCGCCGAGCGTGCAGTTCGCTGTGATCCATCACACGGCCGGATCGAACTCCTACACGGCGGCCCAGTCGGCGGCGATCGTGCGCGGGATCGAGATCTACCACGTCCAGGGAAACGGCTGGAATGACATCGGCTACAACTTTCTCGTCGACAAGTACGGGCAAGTGTTCGAGGGCCGGTACGGAGGCGTCGACAAGAACGTCGTCGGCGCGCACGCCGAGGGGTTCAACACGGGCTCGACTGGCATCGCCGTGCTGGGCTCGTACGGCTCCACGCCGCCGCCGGCAGCCGCTCGGACCGCGCTGGCGAACCTGATCGCCTGGCGGCTCGACCTCGCCCACGTCGACCCGCTGTCGACGCTGACCGCGCTCTCGGGCGGAAACCCGCGCTTCCCTGCGGGGATCCCGGTGACGCTTCGTGCCGTCGCAGGGCATCGCGACACCGGCTTCACGACGTGTCCGGGCGATGCGTTCTACGCGCAGCTCGGCGCGATCGCGCGCCAGGCCGCTGCGGCCGGGCTCCCGAAGCTGTACGCGCCCGCAGTGACGGGAACACCGGGCGGCCCGGTGCGCTTCCAGGCGCAACTGACGCAACCGCTCTCCTGGACCGTGACCGTCGTCGATGCGTCCGGAACCCCGGTCGCCAGCGGAGCCGGGACCGGCCAGGCGGTCGACTGGACCTGGGATGCATTTGGCGCTCCGACGGGCTCCTACACCTGGACGATCTCCGCGGGGAACACGGTCCGGCCCGCGACCGGCACCCTCGGCGCAAAGCCGGTGCCGCTGTCGCTGAAGTCCGTCTCCGCCGCGCCCCGCACGATCACTCCGAACGGTGACGGGCAAACGGACTCGAGCACGATCTCGTACACGCTCAGCACTCCCGCGACCGTGACCGCGACGCTCCTCGCGCCAGATGGCCGGCAGCTCTCCGTCCTCTTCACCCAGCAGCGGCAGGCGGGCAAGCAGTCGTTCAAGTTCACGGCCGCCGGCGTGCCGGACGGCCGGTACCAGATCGTCCTCAGCGCCGGCGACGGGAAGACGACCGTCATGGCGACGGTCGCGGTGCTGGTCGACCGGACCATTCAGGGGTTTGCGCTCGACCCGCGCGCGTTCTCGCCCAACGGCGACGGCGTTCAGGACGACATCTCCTTCCGGTTCGCCGTCGTGCAGCCGGCGGAGGTCCGGCTCGACGTTGCGCAGGGCGGCGCGACTCTCGCCGAGGTGTACTCGGCGCAGCTCGCCCCGGGCCCCCAGACGGTCACGTGGAACGGGGTGGGCGTGAAGGACGGGACCTACACCGCGGTCCTGACGGCATCGAACACCGTCGGGGCGGTCACTCACACGCTTTCGTTTCGGGTCGACACGACACCGCCTGTCCTGCGCGTCCTCTCGTTCAGGCGTCTTCGCTTCAAGGTGAGTGAGACGTCGGTGATCCGCCTGACGGTGAACGGCCGGGCGATCGCCCGCACGGTGAGGGCGGGGTCGTTTTCGTTTCGTGCCGCTTCGGTGAGGACCGTTCGGATCTCCGCGCGCGACGCGGCGGGCAACGTCAGCCGGACGCTGCGTTATCGCTGACCCAGCGGTCATAGGCCTGCTCGAGGTGGGCGAGAACCGCCGCCAGGAGCTCGGCCCGGTCGACCGGGCGTCCGAGCTCGATCGCAAGCGAGGTGGCCTCCGTTTGCGCATCCCCGGGCAGCTGCTCTGCCGACTGGTTCGCGTTGACGCCGACTCCGAGGACGACCCGGCCGTCGCTCGACTCGGCCAGGATGCCGGCCACCTTGCGGCCGTTCAGCAGGACGTCGTTCGGAAGCTTGATCACGGGCTCGAGGCCGGCCACCTCTCTGATCGCGTCCGCGACCGCCCGGCCGGCCACGAGCGTGAGCCCGGGCAGCGCCGGAGGCGGGACCGCTGGACGAAGGAGCACCGAGACGAGCACGCCGGTCCCGGCCGGCGTCTGCCAGACGCGGCCGAGACGGCCGCGCCCCTCCGTCTGCTCCTCGGCCACGGCGACCGCACCCTCAACGTCGTCGGGCCCGAGCAGCCGCTGTGTCGACGGACAGCATTGCTCGAAGCGGTACTCGCGCCGCCCGAAGCGACCTCGTAGCAGCGGCCTCATGTGGTCGGGGGCGAGCGAGTCGGCCACGCTCCTAGACTAGAGCGCGTAGATGCAACTGCCGCCGGGCCGCCGCCGTCCAATTCAGCAGTCCTTCCGCCCGGAGGGACAGCCACTCGCCTATGAGAACCTCAGTGACCCGATACTCGTGAAACGTGCGAAGGACGGCGATCCCCGGGCGCTCGAGGCCTTGTGCAGGCGGCACGCGCCTCGTGTCGAGAAGCTCGCGCTGCACCTCCTGCGAGATCCCGAGGATGCCCGCGACGCCTCCCAGGAGGCCCTCGCGAAGCTCTGCGCGCGGATCAGACAGTTCCGCGGCGAGTCCCAGTTCAGCACGTGGCTCCACCGGCTCGCGGTCAATGCCTGCCGTGATGTGGCGAACCGCCAGCGCGCGAGGGCATGCGAGCCGCTGCTGGAGGACCGCCGGGCCGCCGCCGACGGCGACCCGGTCCGGGAGGCCGACCGGGCCGAGTTGCGCGGGGAGCTCAGCCGTTGCCTCGCCGAGATCGCCCCGGAGCAGGCTCGCGTGGTGGTCCTGAAGGACGCGATCGGGCTGTCCTTCGAGGAGATCTCCGCGGCCTCCGGCATGCCGGTCGGAACCGCGAAGTGCTACGCGCATCGGGGGCGCAACCGTCTGCGCGACAAGCTCTCGGACGTCGCGTGACCGCTGCTCCCGCCCCGCCCTTCGGCCGCGAGACGATTGCGGAGATCCTGCCGCATCGAGAGCCCTTCCTCCTCGTCGACGAGGTGCTCGAGCTGACGCCAGGAGTGGGTGCGGTCGCGCGCAAGACCGTCCGGGCCGACGAGTGGTACCTGAGCGGCCACTTCCCCGGACGGCCCGTGATGCCAGGCGTTCTCATCGTCGAGGCCCTGGCCCAGACCGGTGCGGTAGCCGTTCTCAGCGAGGAGGAGAACCGCGGCCGGCTGGCGCTCTTCGCCGGGATCGACGACTGCCGCTTCAAGCGCATCGTCGAGCCGGGCGACGTGCTCGACCTGCGGTGTGAGCTCGAGCGCGTGCGCGGCCCGATCGGGCGTGGCAAGGCCGAGGCGAGGGTCGACGGTGACCTGGCGTGCCGGGCTACCTTGACCTTTGCGGTGGAGCGGTCGTGATCGGCAGAACGCAAGGGCCAGGAGTGTCGATCACCGGACTCGGGGTCTACGCGCCCGAGCGCGTGCTCACGAATGACGAGCTCTCGACCATCGTCGACACAACCGACGAGTGGATCATGGAGCGGACCGGCATCCGGGAGCGGCGAATCGCCGCGCCCGAGGAGGCGCTCACCGACCTCGCGCTCCCAGCTGCGAAGGCGGCGCTGGCGGAGGCGGCCGTCGAGCCGGATCAACTCGACCTCCTCGTGTGCGCGACGGTGACCCCGGACATGATGTTCCCGACGTCGAGCGCCCTGCTCGCGGATATCCTCGGCGCCCGGAGCGCGGCTGCATACGACCTCCTCGCGGGCTGCACCGGATTCGTGTATGCACTGGCCCAGGCGTACGGGATGATCGCCTCCGGCCTCGCCGATCGGGCACTCGTCGTCGGCGGAGACGTGCTCTCCCGGATCCTCGACTGGACCGACCGCTCCACCCTCGTCCTCTTCGGGGACGGCGCGGGGGCTGTCGTGCTCGAGCGGGTCGAGGACGGCGGCTTTCTCGGCTTCGAGCTCGGTGCCGACGGTGGCGGGGGAGTCCACCTGTCTCTCCCCGGGAGCGGGTCGCGGCGAATCGAGGACGCGAACGCCAACGGCTACGTCCACATGAACGGGCGGGAGGTGTTCAGGTTCGCGACGCGCGTGCTCGTGTCGTCGGCGCAGGACTTGCTGGCACAATGCGACGTCGGCGTCGACGAAGTCGACGTCTACGTGCCGCACCAGGCGAACGTCCGGATCATGACTCACGCTCAGGCGAAGCTGGGCATACCGCGGGAGAAGATGGTGGTGAACGTCGATCGGTACGGCAATACGTCCTCGGGCTCGATCCCGCTCGCACTGGCCGATGCGCGGGCGAGTGGGCTGCTGAAGAAGGGAGACCTGGTGCTGATGACCGGGATGGGAGCCGGGCTCACCTGGGGCTCTACGCTGATCGAGTGGACGCTGTGAAGCGCGGCCTCGTGGCGTTCTGCTTCCCGGGTCAGGGCTCGCTCGCCGTCGGGATGGGCAGCGTGATGGCGGCCGCTGTCCCCGAGGCGATGGACGTCTTCGAGCGGGCGAGCCTGGCGGCAGACCTCGATCTCCGCCGGCTCTGCTTCGAAGGCTCCGAGGAGGAGCTCGTCGAGACCGAGGTCCAGCAGCCGGCGCTCGTGGCAACGAGCCTCGCTGTGCTCGCAGCCATACGCGCGCGCGGCATCAAGCCCGATTTCGTCGTCGGCCACTCGGTCGGCGAGTTCGCCGCGCTTGCCGCCGCCGGCGCTCTGAGGGTCGAGGAAGCTGTTGCGCTCGTCCGCGAGCGCGGTCTCGCAATGGCCGAGGCGGCGCGGACGAACCCCGGCTCGATGGCGGCCATCCTCGGGCTCGACGACGAGGTCGTGGAGCGGATCTGCCGGCGGATCGTGAACGTCTGGCCTGCGAACTACAACTGCCCCGGCCAGATCGTCGTCTCCGGAGAGAACTCCGCGGTCGACGAGGCGTGCTCGGCCGCCGAGGGCGAGGGGGCGCGGCGCGCGGTCAAGCTCCGTGTGTCGGGCGCCTTCCACAGCCCTCTCGTGGCCCGCGCCGCCGACCGCCTGCGCCCGGCGCTCGAGCGCGTGAAGTTCGCTGAGCCGTCCGCGCCCTTCATGTCGACCGTCACGGCGCGGATCGAGGGAGCGAAGCGGATGGGGCCGCTCCTCGTCGACCAGCTGACGGCGCCGGTCCGGTTCACGCAGGCGGCACAGGAACTCGTGCGGGAGGGCGTGCAGACTTTCGTCGAGGTCGGCCCGGGCAACGTGCTTGCCGGCCTGGTGAAGCGGATCGACCGCAATGCGAAGACGATCTCCGTCTCGACGCCAGAGGGGCTGCAGAAGCTGGAGGAGACCCTCGCCTCCGTCTAGCGTGCCCTTTGCTTCTCTGGAGGGCAAGACGGCTCTCGTCACGGGCGGCTCGCGCGGGATCGGCCGTGCGATCGCCTTCGAGCTCGCCGCCGCCGGCGCGCGGGTCACGCTGAGCTACCGGTCGGGACGGGAGGAAGCCGAGGAGGTGGCGCGGGAGGCAGGCGCCGTCGCGCTCGAGGCGGACGTCTCCGACCCGGAAGCGGCAAAACGGCTCGTCGAGGCGGCCGGGGATCTCGACATCCTCGTCAACAACGCAGGGCTGACCCGCGACGGCCTGATCGCGAGGATGTCCGACGAGGACTGGCACGACGTGATCGAGACGAACCTCGGCGGGGTGTTCCACACGTGCCGGGCGGCGGTGCGCGGGATGATGAAGCGCCGGTCGGGCTCGATCGTGAACATCTCGAGCATCGTGGGCGTGCACGGGAATCCCGGCCAGACGAACTACTCGGCGTCGAAGGCGGGGATCATCGGCTTCACGAAAGCACTGGCCCGCGAGCTCGGGACGCGCGCAGTGCGCGCGAACGTGATTGCTCCCGGTTACATCGACACCCGGCTCACGGACGTGATCTCCGCGGAGATGAAGGAGCTCATGCTGGCGAACACGCCGCTGGGCCGCTTCGGGCGGCCGGAAGACGTCGCCGGGGCGGTACGGTTTCTCTGTTCCGACGAGGCCGCGTTCATCACCGGGGACGTGCTGCTCGTCGACGGCGGATTGGGGATGTGAGGTTGAGATGAGCGAGTCGACCATGAACGGGCACAGACGCGTGGTGATCACCGGAATGGGTGCTGTCACCCCGCTCGGGAACGACATCGAGACGAGCTGGCAGACCCTGCTCGCCGGGAAGTCGGGCGCCGGGCCGATCACCCACTTCGACTCGAGCGACTACTTCGTCCACTTCGCGTGCGAGTTGAAGGACTTCGATCCCGCGAACTGGATCGAGCGCAAACAGGCCCGGCGGATGGACCGTTTCGCCCAGATCATCCTCGCGGCGGCGCGCCAGGCCGAGGCCGACTCAGGTGTCGACATCGCAGCAGAGCCTGACCGCGTCGGCGCCTCCATCGCTACGGGGATCGGCGGGATCAAGTCGTTCCAGGATTGCTACGACACGCTCGTGGAGCGCGGCCCGGACCGGGTCAACCCCTTCGCGATCCCGTGCATCATCCCGAACATGGGAGCGGGCTGGGTGTCGATGGAGCTCGGAACCCGCGGCCCTCTCTCCTCGGAATGCACGGCCTGCGCGGCCTCGAACATGGCGATCGGCCAGGGCCGCGACGACATCCGGCTCGGCCGCGCGGACGTGATGTTCTGCGGCGGCACCGAGTCGGCGATCAACGAGGTCGGCATCGCGGGATTCGGCGCGATGCGCGCCCTCTCGCGGCGCAACGACGATCCGGAGCGGGCGAGCCGGCCGTTCGACGGCGAGCGCGACGGCTTCGTGATGGGTGAGGCGGGGGCCGTCCTCGTCCTCGAGGAGCTCGAGCGCGCGCGCACACGCGGCGCCAAGATCTACGCGGAGGTGGCCGGGTACGGCCTCTCCTCCGACGCGAAGCACGTGACGGAGCCCGACCCGACGGGTGAGAACCCGGCACGGGCGATGAAGAACGCGTTCGCAGAGGCCGGAATCGACCCGACCGAGATCGACTACATCAACGCGCACGGCACGTCGACCCCGCTCGGCGATGCGGCCGAGACACGTGTCATCAAGCTCGCGCTCGGTGAGGAGAATGCGCGGAAGACGCCCGTCTCCTCGACGAAGGGCGCAACCGGCCACTGCCTCGGTGCTGCCGGCGCCGTCGAGGCGATCTTCTCCACCCTCGCGATTCGCGACGGAAAGCTCCCGCCGACGATCAACCAGGAGACCGCCGACCCGGAGTGCGATCTCGACTACATCCCGAACGCCGCGCGCGACGCCGACGTGCGGGTCTCCGTGTCGAATTCGTTCGGGTTCGGTGGGCACAACGCCTCGATCGTCCTCAAGCGCTTCGAAGACTGATTCGGCCCTTGCCGCGCGGCTAGAGTCGGGCTCGATGGCGCCGACCTCGCCGCTGCCCGAGGGATTCCGGCTCCGCGCCTGCGAGGAGCACGATCTCGCCGTGGCTGCCGCTCTCGTTCGCGCGGAGGAGGAGGATGTCCGGGGCCGGTCCGAGTGGGGGCCTCAGGAGATGATCGACTTCTGGCGGCACGGAGACTTCGGCGGGGGCTCGTGGATCGTCGAGACGGCAGATGGCAGCCCGGTCGCCTTTGCGCTGAGCATGCATCGCGACGACGCGACCGATTGCTGGGTGACCGTCCAGCCCGAGTTCCGGGCGCAAGGGCTCTCGAGCCTCCTGCTCGAGCAGGTCGAGCTGGGCGCGCGCGCGCGACGCTCTCGCACGCTCAAGGTTGGCATGCTCGCGGAGAACGGTGCCGCGCGGGCGCTCTTCGACCAGCTCGGGTTTCGTGAGAGTCGCCACTTCTTCCACATGCGCATCGTGTTCGACCGGCCACCTCCCGAGCCCGACTGGCCGGACGGGATCGAGCTCGCGCCATTTCGACGGGAGGACGCACGCGCGTTTCACGCGGCGCTCGGCGAGGCGTTCGAGGACGAGTGGGGCTTCCTGGCGCTGCCATTCGAAACGTGGGTGCGGACCCGTCTAGACGTACCGGAGACGGACACTTCGCTGTGGTTCGTCGCGCGGGACGAGGACGAGATCGCCGGCGTCAACCGCTGCGATCCCAAGAAACACGGCGGCGGCTGGATCGGGGCGCTCGGGGTGCGGAAGCAGTGGCGACAACGAGGGATCGGGCTCGCTCTGCTCCGACAGGCGTTCGTCGAGTTCCACAGGCGAGGGGAGCCCCACGTCGGTCTCGGCGTCGACGCCGACAATCCCACCGGTGCCACCCGCCTCTACGAGGCCGCCGGCATGCAGGTCCTGACCGAGGACGTCCTCTTCGAGCGTGACCTCGCATGAGCCGGCTGCGCGCGAAATGCCCGGACTGCCGGACGTACACGGCCGTGGCGCTCGACTCGGAGTACGAGTGCCATGCCTGCGGCCGGGTCTTCAACGCCGGCCTCGTGCGCGTGCCCCAGGCCTGGGGGGAGGACGGTGAGGCGATGGCCGAGGCGGCGTGGCTCGATCTCCCCTACCCGGAGGCCGGCATCGTCGAGGCGGACTCGCTCGAGGAGCAGAGCCTCGCGCTCGCGGCCGATCTGCCCGACCGGCCGCTCGTCCTCGGCGGCTGCTGCTGCGCCCACGTCGGGGCGGTGGAGGGCCTGGCGGCGCGCCGGGGTCGCCTGTCCCTGGTCTGGCTCGACGCCCACGGCGACCTCAACACACTCGAGAGCTCGCCCACCGGCAATCTCTGGGCAACCCCCCTTCGGCTGCTGATCGACTCTGGCGCGGTTCTGCCACGCGACGTCGCCCTCATCGGAGCCCGCAGCCTCGATCCCCCCGAGGAGGAATTCATCCGGAAATGCGGCGTCCACAGCGGAGAGGACGGTGTCCAGCAGGCGCTGGACGGGACGACCGCCGCCTACGTCGCCGTCGACGTCGACGTGCTGGAGCCGACCGAGCTGTCCGTCTTCATGCCGGAGCCGGGCGGTCTCTCCCTGGACGACGCGTCGCGGTTGCTGGGCGGGATCCGGAGCCGAACGCGGATCGTCGGTGCGGGATTCAGCGGCGCGAGCTTCGAGCCGTCCAACGCGGAGCCGATCTCACGGCTCGCCGCAGCGCTCGGGATGTAGGCCACGCAATCGCGGTCGCGGACGGGCGCTTCACGGCGGCGCCCTTGTTTTGGCGCTGGGTGAACCTCCCGGTTCCCCCAGACCCCCTCCCCAGGTCCGCTTCGCGGACGGGCGCTTC
>DASUXI010000035.1:0-9087 GCA_036377995.1 Gaiellaceae bacterium | reverse complement strand
TCCAGGAACCGGTATGTGACGACCAGCGAGGCGAACGGATGCGAGATCGACGAGTCGCCCCAGTCGAGCACGCGCAGGCTCTCGCCGTGTTCATAGACGTTCGCCATGTGGAGGTCGTCGTGCTGGACGGTCTCCGGGATGTCGTCAGCGGCAAGCTCGGCGCAGAGCTCCGCGAAGCGCGCCGTGAACTTCCGAAGCCACGTGATCTCGCCACTCTCGAGAGGCAGGTCGGTCCGCAGCAGGTCCTCGTAGCGCGCCGGCAGCGTCGGGACGCGCAAGTCCGGCACGCCGTGAGCCAGGTGCGAGCCCGCATGTGCCGTCTCGCCGCGCTGAAGCTCGGCATAGAGCGGCAAGATGCGGACCCACGCCTCCGGCGGGTTGCCGACGCGGTGCAGCGAGATTCCGGCGTCGCCGAGGAGGAGCCAGGCCCGCTCCTCGTCGTGGGCGATGACCTCGGCGACTCGGTCGGGCCACCGGGAGTAGAGCTCGGCCGAGAGCCGCGGCTCGAACGCCTGCACGGGCGCGCACGCTTTGAACCAGGCGACACCGCTTTCGAGTGGGACACGCCGCACGGTCGCCCACGACCGCTCGTGCTCGACCCGTATCTCTCCGACGGGCTCGATCGAGGAGCGGATCCAGTGTTGGGCGGCGTCGAGGTCCACGCGCATATCGTGCCTTGCATGCTCATGAGCTACGACGCGGCGGCGTTCGACCGTCTGCGCTCGACTCCGCTTCCTCCCGGAACGAAAGGAGTTCCTCCGGCCGGAGACGCGATGACCCTGGGCGAGCTCGCCGGCCGGGGCTGGCACGTCGACGACCTCACGCTGCCGGCGTTGCTGCTCCTCGACTCCGCTCTTGCCGCCAACATCGAGACGATGGCGCGGTACTGCGCCCGCAACGACGTCTGGCTCGCGCCGCACGGCAAGACGTCGATGGCGCCGCAGCTCCTTGCCCGCCAGGTCGACGCCGGCTGCTGGGCGCTGACCGCTGCGACGGATGCCCACCTCCGCGCCTACCGCAGCTTCGGCTTCAGCCGGATCCTGCTCGCCAACGAGCTCGTGGACGGCGCGACCGCGGCCTGGCTCGCGGACGAGCTCGCCGCCGACGACCAGCTCGAGCTCTACGTCTTCGTCGACTCGCCCGAGGCGGTGGAGCGGCTCGAGAGCCTCGACCCCGAGCGGCCGGCGCTCGCGCTCGTCGAGCTCGGCTTCGAGGGAGGCCGAGCCGGCTGCAGGGATCTCGCGTCGTCGGTCGCCACCGCGGAGGCCGTCGCCCGCTCGGGCCACGCCAGGCTCGCGGGCGTGAGCGGCTTCGAGGGCCTCATCGAGGCGGGCTCCGAGGAGGACACGCTGGCCGAGATCACACGGTTCCTCGACCGTTTCGGCGAGACGGCGCAGGAGCTCGCGTCGAGGTCGCTCTTCGAGACCGACACCGTCGTCCTGACCGCGGGCGGGAGCGCCTACTTCGACCTCGTGCTCGATGTGCTCCGCGCGGCCCACCTCGGCGTTCCACAGCGGATCGTCCTACGCAGTGGCTGCTACCTGACTCACGACATCGGGCACTACGCGTCTCGCTCGCCGTTCGCCGGCCGGATCTCCGGCGAGGGGGCCCTGCGGAACGCCGCCGAGGTCTGGGCGCGAGTCCTGTCTCGCCCCGAGCCGGGCCTGATCGTGGCCGGAGCGGGAAAGCGGGACATGCCCCTCGATCTCGGCCTCCCGCGTGTCCTCGACGGGATCGGCGGCGTCCCAGTCGGGGCAGAGACCGAGGTCCGCCGCCTCTCGGACCAGCATGCGCACGTAGCGATCGACCCGGGTCTCGCGCTGCGAGTCGGCGACCGCGTCGCCTTCGGCATCTCGCATCCGTGCACCCTCTTCGACAAGTGGAGGGTGATCTCGGTCGTGGACGACGACCGGAAGGTGGTCGACGCCGTGCTCACCTTCTTCTGATCCGCCCGCCGGGCTCAGCCCCTCGTGCCACTCAGGCCTCCGTCGACCACGAGGCCCGTGCCGAGCACGAAGCGCGATTCGTCCGAGGCGAGGAAGAGGGCGGCGCTCGCGACGTCGTCGGGCCGGCCGAGCTCGCCGGTGAGCTGGCGGGCCTGGACCACGCGCAGCCCCTCTTCCGGATCGTCGTAGGAGTCCCGGAGGTAACGCTCGACGAACGGCGTCATGATCGTCCCGGGGAGGAGGGCATTCACACGGATGCCGTTCGGCGCGCAGTCGACCTGCATCGACCTGGTGAGAGCGAGGACGGCGCCCTTCGACGCGGCGTAGGAGACCCGCCGCGCGACGCCGATCTCCGCGAGGGCCGACGACATGTTCACGATCGACCCCGAGCCCTGGGCGACCATGTGGGGGACGACGGCCCGGCTCATCAGGAAGACACCGCGCGCGTTCACGCGCATGACGTTGTCCCACAGCTCGAGCGTCGTCTCCTCGACGTCGCCCACCCCGCTCACTCCCGCGTTGTTCACGAGGACGTCGATGCGGCCGAGGTCGGCCCGCGTGCGCGTTGCGACCGCCCGCGTCTGCTCCTCGTCGCCGACGTCGACCCGCATCGGGATCGCCCGTCCGCCGCCGCGCGTGATCTCTGCCGCGGTCTTCTCCGCGGCCGCCGCATCGACGTCTGCCGCGACGACGATCCCCTGCTCCTCGGCGAAAAGGAGCGCGATCGCGCGCCCGATCCCGGAGCCGGCTCCGGTGACGATGCAGACGCGGTCGGCGAGGCGAGAGGCCGGCAAGGGTCGGATGATTATCGCCGCCGGGCTCGATCTATGATCCGTGCCATGGTTCCGGAAGCGCCGCTCGAGTCGAGCGAAGGAGGCCTCAAGCCGGCCGGCGAGGGCTGGTTCGTCCTCAATGCGCGCGACACCCGGTGGCGCGCCGCCGAGGGGCGCGGCAGCGTCGGCTACTTCGACAGCGACCCGGAGTTCGCGCAGGTCGGGCTCAACCTCTTCGTCCTGGGGCCCGCCGAGCCGATGTCGATGTACCACTGGGAGGCCGACCAGGAGGACTTCCTCGTCCTCTCCGGCGAGGCGACCCTGATCGTCGAGGGCCAGGAGCGGCCCCTGCGGCAGTGGGACTTCGTGCACTGCCCGCCCGACACGAAGCACGTGATCGTCGGCGCCGGGAACGGCCCCTGCGTCGTGCTCGCCGTCGGAGCACGCCAGCACCAGGAAGGCCCCGACTGGGGCGGCTACACGGTCGACGAGGTCGCCCTACGCCACGGCGCGGGCGTCGCCGAAGAGACGAACGACCCGCACCAGGCCTACTCGACCGTCGCGCACCGCAAGCCGGTGCCGTACAGCGACGGTTTGCTGCCCGGCTAGCGGACGAGCCGGCCTGCGAGCTCGCGGAGCGAGCCCGGCGCGTCGAGGCTGCCGATGCGGAGCGTCGGCTCCCCCGTGCGATGAACGAGCACCTCACCCCGGAAGAGCTCGACGCCGGCGATGCGGTCGAGCGGTACGGCCAGCCTGCTGTGTCCGTTTCCCGACAGGAGCGCGTGGAGCGGCCCGAACTCGAGCTTGCCGGCACGGCGCCGGCCCTCGCCCTCGTCCCACCAGATGGCGTAGGTCTGCGGACTCATGACCCCAAAGTACGAGCCGCGCGGCTCGGCGGCATCCGCACGCGGTCGCAACAGGCCTGCGGGAAAACCGCAGCAGGCCTGGGACAACGTCCGGATGTCGACGGGAGGGCGCCTCCCGACACTGAGGCAACCTCGAAGCTCGAAAGGAGAAGGCAATGTCAATCGCATTCATTCGGCGCCTCGCACTGGGAGGTGCTGCCCTGGCCACGCTTGTCCTGGCGCCCGGGGCGGGCGCGGCCCCGACGGCCACCGTGACCATCAGCCACCAGACGCGAGGCTGCCATTCCTGGGCGTTCGCCTCCGGGCCCGTCCGCTCGTCGCTGTCCGTCACCGTCTCCGCCGGGACGATGCTCCGGTTCAGGAACGACGATCTCATGCCGCACACGCTGATTCAGACGGCCGGGCCGAAGCTCCACCTCGTCCATCCGAGCATGAAGGGGATGGCGTCCACCGCGTGGACGACGCTGGCGCAGAAAGGCGTCTACCGCTTCACGACGAAGGCGGGAGAGGACTATCCCTCGGCGGGCTCCGTTCACACGACCGGTGAGGACCACGTTCTTCGTCTGACGGTCCGGGTCAAGTAAGTTCGAGGGCGTGCACGCCTTCGAGATCGACGCTGTCAAGAAGCGGCTGGCCGAGGCCGGCGGAGGGTATGAGGTCGTCCACTCCTCCACCGGCCTCGAGGTCGGGGTGTACGTGCTCGTTGCTCCCGAGCCCGACCGGCAGCAGCCGCACGACGACGACGAGATCTACGTCGTGCTCGAGGGGACGGGAACCCTCGATGTCGAAGGAGAGCCGGTCCCGGTGCGTGAGGGCACGGCGGTCTTCGTCGAGGCCGGGGCCGAGCACCGCTTCACGGCGTACGAGCACCTCAGCGTGCTGGTGATCTTCGAGCACAATGCTGCGGAAAAGCCGTAGCCGGGTCCGCAGGTGCCCCGATGCCCGGGGTCCCCGTCCGAGCGACTCTCAACGCAACAAGACGAGGAGGACACGATGAACCGGTTGATTATCGTCGCACGGTTGAAGGATGGATCTCACGAGGCCGCCGAGGCGCTTCTGCGCCACGGGCCTCCGTTCGACGCAGAGGAGGTCGGGCTCTATCGTCACGGTGCCTACCTGACTGCGAGTGAGGTCGTCTTCACGTTCGAGGCGCCCGAGGTCGAGTGGATCGTCAACGACCTCGTGGACGACCGTGTCACCTCGAAGGCGTTCGGGCCGTGGGAGGGCCTGATCGAGGGCACGCCGCGCCTCGCACACGAGCGCTTCTACTGGACGCGCGAGGAAAGCAAGCTCGGCGTCGGCCTCGGCGCGTAGACCGGCCTAGTCCCCCTCGGCCAGGAGCCCCTGCGAGAGGGCGTAGCGAACGAGCTCGGCGCGAGTCGAGAGGCGGAGCTTCTGCATGATGTGCGCGCGGTGCGACTCTGCAGTGCGCACCGAGATGTAGAGCCGCTGCGCGATCTCCTGGTTCGTGTGGCCGAGCGCGAGCAGGCGGAGCACCTCGCGCTCGCGCTCCGACAGCGGATCGGCCTCTGCGGCCGCGCGCTCGGCGGCCTCGGCGGCGACGAGCCGCGCGCCGAGCGCCGGGTGGACGTAGCGCCCTCCGCCCGCGATCTCGCGCACGGCAGACACCACCTCCTCGTCGGCGGCCTCCTTCAGGACGTACCCGCTCGCGCCGGCGGCGAACGCCTCACGCACGTAGCTCGGGTCGTCCTGCATCGAGAGGACGAGGACCTTCGTGCCCGTCGACTCCTTCAGTAGCTTCGGCAAAACGTCGAGGCCGCTCTCGCCGGGCATCACCATGTCGAGGAGGATCACGTCGGGCTTGAGCGCGCGCGCCCGGAAGACCGCGTCCTTCGCGTTCCCGGCCTCTCCGACGACCTCGACGTCCTCCTGTCCGTCGAGCAGCAGCCGCAAGCCCGAGCGGACGACGGCGTGGTCGTCGACCAGGACGACCTTGATCACAGTGGCACCTCCACGACCAGAGTGGTACCTGCTCCGGGGGACGTCTCGACGGTGAGGCGGCCGTCGTGGAGCTCGGCGCGCTCGCGCATGCCCTGGAGCCCCATGCTCTGCTCCGACGCCTCCGACGGATCGAAACCGCGCCCGTCGTCCTCGATCACGACGGTCGCCGTCCCGTCCCGGCGCACGAGCAGGATGCTGACCCGCCTGGCCTCCGCATGCTTGACGACGTTCGTGAGCGCTTCCTGCACCACGCGATAGAGAGTGGTCTCGGCTTCGGTCGGCAGGCGGTCCCCGAGCTGCGCCTCGAGGTCGACCGCGATGCCGCTGCTCTCGGTGAAGGTCTGTGTGAGCCGTTCGAGCGCGGGCACGAGACCGAAGTCGTCGAGCGCCTTCGGACGCAGCTGGACCGCGAGGCGCCGGACGTCCTGCAGTGTCGCGACGACGAGCTCGCGGAGATCGCTCACCGCCTTCTTCACGTTCTCGAGGTCGCCGGCGTCCTCCACCGCGCGGAGCCCGAGCAGGATCGAGGTGAGCGCCTGGCCGGTCTCGTCGTGCAATTCGCGCGCGAGGCGGCGGCGCTCGAGCTCCTGGCCCCGGACGACTCGCTGGAGCGCGTCCCGGGCGACCCGGCGCGAGAGGTCGACGGCAACGGCGGCGCGGACGGCGAACTGCTCCGCGAGCCGAAGGTCCGAGCTGTCGAAGCGCTGGTCGGAGCCGAGCTTGTCGTGCGCGACGAGCACGCCGATCGGCCGGTCGCGGAGTATGAGCGGGACGTAGAGGCCGGTCCGTGCGCCGAACGAGCGCGCCGAATCCTGGTGCACCTCCGGGTCGTCGAGCAGGGAGTCGACCCGCTCGCTGTGGCCGCGCTCGAGCACCATTCCGGTCTTCGAGTCGAGCCGCGGGAAGGTCATGCCGACATAGGCCCTGGCCTCGTCGCCGTCGGCGGCGGCGATCCGCAGCTCATCGCCGACGGGGAGCGCGATCGTGACCAGACGGGCGCCGATGAGCTCGCGCAGCCGGCTCACGACCAGATCGAGCAGCTTCGGCAACTCCAGCTCGCCGACGAGGGCGCCGCCGACCTCGTTGAGAGACTCGAGCTGCCGCGACCAGCCCGTTGCCGACGCGTACAGGCGCGCATTCTCGACGGCGACTGCGGCCTGGCCGGCAAGAAGCGAGACCAGCTCCTCGTCCTCCTCGGTGAAGTCCTCGCCGTTCTCCTTCTCGGTCAGATAGAGATTGCCGTAGGTGACCCCGCGCAGGATGATCGGGACTCCCAGGAACGTCTGCATCGCGGGATGGTGGGGCGGGAAGCCGACCGAGCGGGGGTGCTCCGGGATGGAATGGAGACGCAGCGGGCGCGCGTCCTTGATCAGGAGGCCGAGGATGCCGCGGCCGCGAGGGATCTCGCCGATCGCTGCGTACGTGGCGGGATCCATGCCGTACGTGACGAAACGCTCCAGCTCGGTGCCCGACGGGCCGATCACCCCGAGCGCGGAATAGCGGGCACCGGTGACGCGGGCGGCGCCTTCGGCGATCCGCTCGAGGAGCGCGTCGAGCGAGAGCTCGGAGTTGATGACGATGCCCGTCTCGACGAGGGCACGCAGACGGTCGGTCTCGCTCGTCGTCGCCACGAGGCAAATGCTGTCAGAACCGGCCGATGCCGACAGTCCGGTACAAATTCCAGCCCACGATTTCGGGGGAAACGGGATGGCAAGCTTCGTCTGGCTGATCGTCTGGCTCATCCAGGGAACGCCCGACCTGGAGTGGTTCGGGTCGTGGAACGACTGGGCGGTCGCCCTGCTCGGATGCATCATCTTCGACGTGTTCAGCGGTCGTGAGGCTGGATTGCGCTCGCGGCGATGACCGGCGAGCCCTGCGTCGCGCTGCATCGGTAGTTGCCCACACCTGCCGTCGGTGGTCGAACCGATGCGCACGGCTGCGGCCGGGTGGACACTGGAAGCCAGACGTCCCAGAAGGGAGGTGAACTCATGACCACGACGCTGAGGTGGTCGCCCGTCCGGGAGTTCGACGCGATGGACCGCCGGATGCGGCGAATGCTGACCGAGGTCGGCTTCGGGCCGATGCTGCTGCCCGCGGCCGACATCTACGAGACCGACGACGAGTACGTCGTCGAGCTCGAGGTGCCGGGGTTCGCGGAGAAGGAGCTCGGCATCGAAGTCTCGGACCATCTGATCACCGTTCGGGGTGAGCGCAAGGAGACAAAGGACGAGACCGACAAGGCCTTCCGTCTCCGCGAGCGGCTCGAGCGCGAGTTCGAGCGCCGCTTCGAGTTGCCGGTCGAGGCCGACACGGAGCATGTGACGGCAAGCTTCTCGGACGGCGTGCTGGCGGTCCACACGCCGAAGCACGAGCCGACGAGGCCGCACAAGATCGAGATCACAAAAGGCTGATCTCGTCATCCGCGGGGCGGCGGGCCGCCGTCGCCCCGCGGCTTCTGCCGCGACCTGGGGCGGCCGGATGTAGGGTCGGCGGCAGCCCGGGACTCTCGCCGCAGGAGGTCGCAGCTTTGCCGGAGGTCGAGACACGTGTGATCGAGCCCAACGGCCTGGAGCTGCTCGTTCGGGCCCTGGCTGACAGGGGGTTCCGGGTCCTCGGCCCCACGGTTCGCGAGGGGGCGATCGTGTACGACGAGCTCGAGTCCGCTGCCGAGCTGCCCATCGGCTGGACCGACGAGCAGGCGCCGGGGAGGTACCGGCTCGTGCGCCGCGAGGACGAGGCGCGATTCGGGTATGCGGTCGGGCCGCATTCCTGGAAGCAGTTCCTCCTGCCGCCGAAGATCCGTCTCTGGCGCGCGCGGCGCGACGACGGAAGCGTCGAGGTGATCGAGGAGACGAACGACGACGGCCCGCTCGCGCTCATCGGCGTGCGCGCCTGCGAGCTCCACGGCATCGGCGTCCAGGATCGCGTGCTGCTCGAGGGCCGCTACGTCGACCGAGACTACGAAGCCCGCCGTAAGAACGCGTTCGTCGTCGCGGTCAACTGCTTCGAGCCCGGCGGCACGTGCTTCTGCGTCTCGATGGGCACGGGGCCGAAGGCCGAAGCGGGCTACGACCTCGCGCTGACCGAGATCCTCGACGGCACCCATCGCTTCCTGGTTGAGGTCGGGAGCGAGCGGGGCGGCGACGTGCTGCAGGCGCTCGAGAGCCGGCCCGCCGGCGACACCGACAGGACTGCTGCAGCAGCGGCGGTCGAGGGCGCGGCGCAAAAAATGGGCCGCGAGCTCGATGCCACCGACCTCCGCGGGCTGCTCGCGCGCAACCTCGAGCATGAGCGGTGGGACGAGGTCGCTTCCCGCTGCCTGACGTGCGGCAACTGCACCATGGTGTGCCCGACGTGCTTCTGCACGAGCGTCGAGGACGTCGGAGATCTGGCGGGGGAGGAAGCGAAACGCGTGCGCCTGTGGGACAGCTGCTATTCCGTCGACCATTCCTATCTCCACGGCGGCAGCGTGCGCCCGTCCCCGCGCTCGCGCTACCGCCAGTGGCTCACGCACAAGTTCGGCACCTGGCACGACCAGTT
>DASUXI010000034.1:0-5371 GCA_036377995.1 Gaiellaceae bacterium | reverse complement strand
GTCGCACGGCTGCGCCACGGCGCCTGCGATGCCCAGGTCGTCGCCGCTGCGCGACGCAAGCCCCAGCCTGACCCCCTTCTCCGCGAGGCGTCGTGCGACCGCGGCCCCGATGCCGCGGCTTGCCCCGGTGACGAGGGCAACCTTTCCGTCGAGCGTCGTCATGTGTCCTCCAGGGGTCGAAGGGCCGGATACAGCAGTTGGAAGCGGCGGTAACCGCGCTCGTACGCATCACCCCAATGAGGGTCCGGCTCGACCGCGTCGAGCGGACGGACACAGGTGGCGACGGCATCGTGGACATCGCGAAAGACTCCGGCGGCTACGCCGCCGAGGAGCGCCGCTCCGTATGCGGAGCCCTCGTCATGCGCCGTGCGCTGGATGGGCAGGCCGAGGACCGAGGCGAGGATGCGGAGCCAGAGCTGGCTGCGGGCTCCGCCACCGGACACCCGGCCGGCGTGCGGGTCGACCCCGAGCTCGCGCAGCAGCTCGAGCGAGTCCCGCAGTCCGTAAGCGACCCCCTCCAGGACGGCGCGTACAAGCGCCCCGCGGTCGTGACGGAGCGAAAGCCCGGCGAATGCCGCCCGGGCCTGCGGGTCCGCGTGCGGCGTCCGCTCGCCGGCGAGGTAGGGGAGGAAGCTCAGGCCCTCGGTGCCGGGCGGCCATTCCCCCGCCGCGGCAATCAGTTCGTCATACCCGCTCCCGGTCCCGAGAGCGTCACGCAGCCAGCGGAGCGAGCCGGCCGCGGACAACATCACTCCCATCGCGTGCCACCCGCCCGGAACCGCATGGCAGAACGCGTGCACGCGCGCCTGTGGATCGGCGGCGAAGGCGGGCAGGGCCGCAAACACGACGCCTGACGTACCGAGCACCACGGAGACCGGTCCCGGCCGGTCGACACCGACGCCGAGCGCCGCCGCCGCCTGATCGCCGGCACCGGCGGCGACCGGAACGCCGGCGGCCGTCTCGCCCGAGACCTCCGGCGACTCCAGCGCTCGCGGCAGCCACGCCGGGTCGAGCTCGAGCGCCTCGAGCATCGCCTGACTCCAGCGCCGCCTCGCAACGTCGAACAGCAGGGTGCCCGACGCGTCCGCAACGTCGATCGCATGCTCGCCGCCCGTAAGACGCAGGCGGACGTAGTCCTTCGGCAGCAGCACGTGCGCGACGCGCTCGTACGTGGTCGGCTCATGGCGACGCAGCCAGAGCAGCTTCGGCGCGGTGAAGCCCGCGAGCGCCCGGTTTCCGGTCAGCTGGATCAGCCGTGTGAGCCCGATCCGCTCCTCGATCTCGACGCACTCGGCTCCCGTCCGCTGGTCGTTCCACAGGATCGCCGGCCGAAGCACGCGATCGCGGTCGTCGAGGACGACGAGACCGTGCATCTGACCGGAGAGGCCGATCGCGGTCGGTTGGCCCCCGAGCGCGGCCAGCGCCCGCTCGGCTGCGCGCCACCAGTCTTCAGGATCCTGTTCGGCCCACCCGGGGTGCGGTGTCGAGAGGTCGTAGCTCTCCTCGGCCCGGGCGAGGACGTCGCCCTCCGGCGACAGCGCGAGCGCCTTGACACCCGTCGTGCCGACGTCGAGACCGACGAGCTGCGTCACCCGCCGAGAGCCGCGTAGACGATCTCGTACGCGGCGACGGCGTCCTTCTTCCTCTGCGCCGCTCGCAGCGCGGCGTCGTCGATCCGCGACGCGACGGAGTCGATGAAGCGCCACTGCAGCACGCTCCGCCGTGTGGCCGCCACCGCATCCTCCGTATACGGGTACAGATCGAAGCCAAGCCGTTCGCCGTTCTCACCGTAGCCGGCACGGCGGAGCTCGACTGCGAGCTCGAGCGTTTCCATGAACGCGAGCGCTCCGACCATGTTGTCGTCGTCGAACGTCCCCCAGCCCGAATTTGCATGCTGATGGCCGAGCACTCCCTCCGCCGCCAGCAGGGCCGCGTACTCCCCAAGGCTCTCGTCGTTCATCAGGAGGTGCTGCCAGTCCATGTTGACCTTGATGTTGTCGAGGCCCTGGGCGCGGAGCTTGTGGATCACGTGCAGCGTCATGCCGACGTTTCGCATGAGGATCTTCATCGCAGGCTCCGAGTTCTTGTGCTCGAGGAAAAGCAGGATCCCACGCTCCCGGCAACGCTCGGCCGCGTGACCGATTCCCTCGACGAACCAGGCCCAGCTCTCTCTGTAGGGCGTCTGAAACGGGTAGTTGTAGCCCTCGATCCCGGGCCAGATGATGAAGTGAGCGCCGAGCTCGCCGGCGAAGTCGATCGCGTCGAGCGTCCGCCGGAGTGCCTCCGCCCGTGTCGCCTCGTCGGGCGACACGAGGCCGCCGCGGCCGAAGCGTGGATCGAGATGCAGGCCACTTGCGAGGCAGTAGACATCGTGTCCGTCCAGTGCCCCGCGGACCTCATCCACGTTCTCCGCCGACAGCTCCTGCGGGTAGTGAAACTCGTAGCCGTCGATCAGGTCTCCGAGACCTTCGACGGCGTGGCGAACGCGCTCGACGGTCGTCTGGTTCGCGAGTTCGGGCTTGTAGCCGGCCGGGACGAACCTCGTAGCCATCGAACCGAACGCCCAGATTCCGAGCGAGGTCTTCATGTCGCGCCCTCCTGAGGCATTTGAGACTCAACGGTTGTCCGTGCGCAGCCTAGTATCACGGCCGTGTGCGGCAGACGAGTCGTGACGGAGGCCGAGGCGTGCAAGCGCGCGGCGGCCATGCTCGCCGAGGCCGGCATCGTTCTGACGTCGGCTGAGCGCGAGAACATCGAGGTCACGGACTTCGGTCTGGGCCGGCTCGACGAGATCGGACTGCAGATCGTCGTCTACGTGAACACCGACCGGGTGTGCGCGAAAGAGCTCGTCCTGTTCCCGCACCAGCGTTGCCCCGAGCACCGACACCCGCCGATCGACGGACAGCCGGGCAAGGAGGAGACGTTCAGAGTCCGTTGCGGTGTCGTGCATCTGCGCGTCGACGGCGAAGGCGACATTGCGCTAGGGCCCGGGGAGCAATACACGATCCCGCCGAACACGCTGCACTCGTTCCAGGCGGGCGAGGAGGGCGCGATCGTCTCCGAGTTCTCGACGACCAGCCGCGACGCCTCCGACGTCTTCACGGACTCCCGCATCGTGCGTTAAGCAGCGGTGACGACATTGCGCAGCGCGCCGATGCGTTCGACCTCGCATTCCACAACGTCGCCGATCTCGAGGCTGCGGGGCGGATCCATGAAGTAGCCGCAGCCCCACGGCGTGCCGGTCAGCAGCAGGTCGCCCGACTCGAGCGTAAAGCTGCGCGAGCAGAACGCGAGCAGCTCGGCGACGCCAAAGAGCATCTCTGCAGTCGAGGAGTCCTGCATCAGCTCGCCGCTGACCCGTGTGCGGAGCTCGAGCACCTGAGGGTCCGGGATCTCGTCCGGCGTCACGACGACCGGGCCGATCGGGCAGAAGGAGTCGAAGCTCTTGCCGCGCGTCCACTGACTCTCGGAGAACTGCACGTCGCGCGCGGAGACGTCGTTGCCGACCGTATAGCCGAACACGTAGTCCAGCGCCGCGCCAACAGCGACATTCCGCATTCGGCGTCCGACGACCACGCCCAGCTCGACCTCCCAGTCGACCTGCTTCGTCAACTCGCGGTTCACGACAATCGGGTCGCCCGGTCCGGTGACGCTGGAAGGGAACTTCGCGAAGACAAGCGGCTGTTCGGGTCGCGCCAGCTTCGACTCGCGGATGTGGTCGAGGTAGTTGAGCCCGATCGCAACGATCTTCCCCGGCTGGAGCGGCGCTGCGAGCTCGCCCGCGACCGCATCCCCGACGGCGAGGTCTCGTGGGTCGACGCCGGACTCGACCAGCGCGAGGAGGTCGAGGTCGAAGTCGAGACGTCGATAGCCGTCGTCTGCCTCCACCACGAGCTTCGGTCCGTCGTGCGTCCGAACGGTCGCGATGCGCATCGATCGATGCTGTCATGTGCAGTACAGTCGACGCGTGACTGAAGCGTCTGTCGACGCCCTCCGTCGACGGGCCCGCACCGGGCTGATCGAGAGCGCCGAGCGTGCGCCGGCGCGCGCGCACTTTCGAGCGATGGGCGTCGACCCGGCGCGGCTCGGCGGGCCGATCATCGGCGTCGCATCGACGTGGACGGCGACGATGCCCTGCAATCTCAACCAGCGCGAGCTCGCCGACCGCGTCAGCGAGGGCGTGTCCGCCGCCGGAGGCCTCGCGCTCGGCTTCAACACGATCGCGGTCTCCGACAACCAGTCACAGGGAACCCCGGGCATGCGGGCCTCGCTGATCTCGCGCGAGGTGATCGCCGACTCGATCGAGCTGATGGTGCACGCGCATGATTTCGACGGGCTCGTGTGTGTTGTCGGTTGCGACAAGACGGTTCCTGCGGCGCTGATGGCGCTCGCGCGCGTGGACAAGCCCGCGGTGCTCGTCTACAGCGGCCCGATGCGCGCCGGACGCTGGCGCGAGCGCGAAGTGACGATCCAGGACGTGTGGGAGGCCGTGGGGGCCGAGGAACGCGGGCTCATGTCGCGCGAGGACCTCGACGAGCTCGAGCGCTTCGCCTGCCCGGGCGCAGGCACGTGCGCAGGACACTTCACCGCGAACACGATGGCCGTCGCGATCGACTGCCTGGGGATAGCGTGCATAGGAGATGCGCTCGTGCCGGCGGACGAGCACGAGCTGAAGAGCGAGGCCGCCGCCCGCGCAGGGGTGCTCGCCGTGCAGCTCGTCGAGCAAGGCGTGACGGCACGCCGCTTCCTCGACCGGCGCGCGCTCCTGAACGCCATGGCGGGTATAGCCGCAACCGGCGGCTCGACGAACGGTGTCCTTCACCTGCTCGCGATTGCTCACGAGGCAAAGGTGCCGTTGAGCCTTGACGAGTTGATGGGCGTCGCGAGCCGCACGCCCGTGCTCGCGAGCCTCGCGCCCTCGGGCCGCTGGATGGCGGAGGACTTTTGCCGTGCGGGCGGCTCGGGTGCCGTGATTCGCGAGCTCGTGCGTGGCGGGAACATGGACGGCGAGGCGCCAACCGTCGACGGGAGGACGCTCGTGGACGCGACGGCGGATGCGCCGCAGCCTGACGGTGAAGTCGTCTACACGCTCGAGGAGCCGTTCAAGCCGGCCGGGGCATTGCATGCGCTGCACGGCAACCTTGCGCCCGAAGGCAGCCTCGTCAAGCTCTCCGCGACAACTCGCCGCTCGCATCGCGGCCCTGCGCGGGTGTTCGACAGCGAGGAGGCGTGCGCCGACGGCGTGCGCGCGGGCCGCGTCGCGGAAGGCGACGTGCTCGTCGTGCGGTATGAAGGCCCCGCGGGCGGTCCCGGCATGCGCGAGATGCTCAGCGTCACTGCATCCGTGGTCGGAGCCGGTATCGGAGAGTCC
>DASUXI010000033.1:0-3845 GCA_036377995.1 Gaiellaceae bacterium | reverse complement strand
CGGCAGGTTGCCCGCCGTCGTCAGCTTCGCGTCGCCGGGCGCGCAGCCGCCCAGTTGCCTGCACTCGGCGAGGATCGCCGGCCCGCCGGCGCGGTGGATCGCCCCGTCGACCCCGCCGCCGCCGAGCAGCGTGGGATTCGCGGCGTTGACGATCGCATCCACCTGCTGTGCGGTGATGTCGCCGAGCAGGAGCTCGATCACGCGAACGCGGCGCGAGCGTGCCTGGGCCGATCGCCGGGGAGCGGGATCAACCCGTGGCCGAAGCCGATGATGAGATAGCGGCTCGCCAGCCCGGCCCACTCGCCGTAGGGAGCCAGCAGCTCGGCCGTCTCGTGTGTCTCCACCCAGCGGCCGCGGAGGCGCGACATCAGCTTCACGAGGGCGAGGTCGCCGACCAGTCCTCGGTCGTGCCGCCCCAGGCCTTCGAGGCAGACGAGCCCGGACGACCAGGGCCCAAGGCCCCGCTCGCGCTCGATGAGCTCCGCGACCTTGGAGGTCGGAAGGTCGTGCAGGCGCTCGAGCTCGACCGACCGGCAGATGCGGACGAGAGCGGCCGCGCGGCGCGCGTGGAGACCGAGCTGGCGCAACCGGGCCGGCGCGAAACTCCCGAGGGACGCGCACGTCGGTGGGGCGTGGAGCTTGGTTCCCGCGACGCGCGGCTCGGCGGCGCGGATGATCTCAAACTCGATCTCACGTGCCCGCCGGGCCTCGATCAGCTGTCCGCAGAGCGCCCGGAGGAGCGTCTGCGCGACCGTCCCGACCCGCATCTGGCGCAGGCCCTGGAAGCGGAGCGTCGCGCGGCCGATGAGCGGATCCGCAGCAAAGCGGCGGAGAAACTCGGAGTGATCGGCGTCGAGAGCGAGGAGAAAGCGGAGCTTCTCGATGCCGGCCTCGCTCTCGGCGCGCAGGATCACGCGGCCGTCCACGAGCTGCCTCGCCGAGCCGAGCTCCACGCGATCGCCGGCGCGGAGCGTGGTCGCCAGTGACCCGTCGCGAAATCTTCGTGTCGCGTCTCCGGCATGCCTCGCCGTGAGTGCGAGCGAGTAAGGGCCTGCGGGCGACAGGACCCGCTCGAGGGTCAACTCAGCCCGATGGGTCTCGCCTCGGCTCCCACGAGGAGATCGTACGCCCGGGCGCGGATCGCCTCCGCACGTCCGTTGTCGCCGCCCTCGGGGAGCGACTCCGCCCATTCGAGTGCTGCCTGCGCGGCCCGGGCAAGCGCCGCCTGGTGATCGCGCGCGCGCAGAAGCGCCGCCGCGTCGTCGAGGTACTCGGCAGCGTGCCCAGGGCTGCCCTGCTCGAGGGACTGCCGTCCGAGCAGCCAGTACGACTGGATCCGCGCGCCGAGCGGATCCTTTTGTTCACGCGCGCGCGCGAGGGCGTCGAGCAGGAGCTCCGCCGCCCGATCGGTCCCGCCCGTGCCCGCGAGCGCGTGACCGAGGAAAATGGAGTAGCGGATCTCGGCGTCGGAGTCGCGGGGCGTCTCTCTCCGCGCTCGGGCCAGGCAGTCCTCGAAGAGGCTCACGGCACGCTGCGGCGCTCCGAGGGCGACGTACGTCTGACCGAGCGCGCCGTAGACGTCGGGACGGAGCTGGGGCGGCTGAAAATGCTCGTCGCCGATTGCCTGCTCCAGATGCTCGACTGCCTCGAGGTGGCGGCCTCGCGCTGCCAACAGGAGGCCGAGCCCGGCTCTCGCGCGCGCGGCGGCAGTCCCATCGCCTGCCTCGAGCGCGGCATCGAGGATCCCCTCGAGCTTCCGCTCGGCCCTCGGCAGGTCACCGCCGAGACGCACCTCGAGCTCGGCCTCCGCGAGTCGCATCGACCGGTCGTCGACCTCGCGCAGCTCACTGCCGGTCTCGAGGTACTCGACCGAGACGCCGAGCTTGCGCGCGAGCTTTCGCAGCGCTTTGACCGAGGGCGTCCTCGCCTCGGCCTCGATCCGTGAGATGTAGGCGTACGAGACACCCTGCGACGAGAGGTCGCGTTGAGACAGGCCCTGTTCGAGCCGCAGGCGCTTCAGTCGTGCGCCCACACTCTCCGCAGTCGAGTCTGCGAGCACGCCAGAGGGGATGATTCGACGCTTCCACACATAAGTCAACCCCGCTCGTCCCGGCAGGTCTGTTTAGTGTCGGACCATGGCTTCGGGGCTCGCGCTCGCGGTCTATGCGCTTCTGCTCGTCCCCGGAGCGGTCTTGGTCTGGCGGAAGCCGGTCGCCGCTCTCTACGCCTGGATCGTCGGTCTGGCCGCGCACAACGCGGTGATGGCCGCTCTCTACGGAGCCGGCGTGCGCGGCGGCTCGTTGACTGCGATCCAGGCCTGGAAGGAGATTTTCCTGGGCGTCGCTCTGGCACGGGTCACCGTCGACGCGGTCCGGTCGAGACGGCTGCCGTTCCGGATCAACGCCGTCGACGTCCTCGCCCTCGCGTTCGGGGCCCTCGTCTGCGTCTACGCGGTCCTCCCGCAAAGCTGGCTCGGTGGGAGTGCGGACCACTCGGCGATCGGGCTAGCGCTCAAGCACGATCTCGTTCCGGTCGGCGCGTACTTCCTCGGCCGCTCTCTGATCGTCCGGCGCGAGGAGCTCGTCCGCGTCGCCTGGACGCTGGTCTTGAGCGCCGCTGCTGTCGCCGTCATCGGCCTCCTCGACGATTTCCTCGTCCCGATCTCCTGGTGGCGGTCGTCTGCCGTGGTCGACTACTTCCACAAGCAACTCGGCTACGACTACCAGGGCACCGGCGGCCTGCCCGAGAACTTCATCTACAACACCGGCTCGGAGGAGCACTTCCTCCGCCGCCTCGTCTCGGTCTTCCTGGGCCCGCTCGCCTCGGGCTACATGTTCGTCGTCGCGCTGCTGATCGCGAGCGCGCTCTGGCTGCGCGTCCGGCTGCTCGGCGTGCTCGCCGCGGTCGTGGCCGCCGCCCTCCTGTTCACGTTCTCCCGCTCGTCGCTCATCGCACTGGCCGCCGGGCTCGTCGTCTTCGCATTCGTCGGGCGGCGCTGGTGGGCGGTCGGCGCGGCGATCGCGACGATCGCGGTGAGCGTCGCGTGGGTGCACGCGTTCCCGCATATCGCACCGCAGGGAAAGTGGACGCAGCGCGACCTCGTCCTGCAGCGGAACATCGCCAAGCAGAAGCCGGGCGCCAGCGGGAGTGCCGGCAGCATCAACGAGCCGTCGATCCGCAGCCACCTGTCGAGCCTGCGCGAGGGCGCCCGGACGGTGATCCATCATCCGCAGGGCTACGGGCTCGGCAATGCGGGACAGACGGCGTCGCGGACCGGCACGACCATCAAGGCGGGCGAGTCGAACTACACGGAGCTCGGCGCGGAGGCCGGGCTGCTGGGCTCGCTGCTCTGGACCGCATGGGGCCTCGCGCTCCTCGGGGGCCTCGTCTTGACCGCCCGGCGGATGCGCGACTGGGTGGCGGCAGGCGTGGCAGCGGCCTTCGCCGCCGCGCTCGTGCTCGCCGTCCAGACCGACGTCATCGGCGACCCGTGGATGGCGTACTGCCTCTGGGCCCTCGCGGGGATCGCGCTCGCGTCGGTACCGTTCGCGCACGATGGCGATCGATCCGCGCGTTGACATCGGCCACGTCCACCTGAAGGTGAGCGACATCGAGCGAGCGCTCCAGTTCTACCGCGACGTACTGGGCTTCGAGGTCGTCGCGCGCTACGGCGACCAGGCGGTCTTCATCTCCGCCGGCGGCTATCACCACCACATCGGCCTCAACACCTGGGAGTCGCTGGGCGGATCGCCGCCGGCGCCGGGCACAACGGGCCTCTATCACGTCGCGATCCGCTATCCGGACCGCAAGACGCTCGCGCAGGCGCTCAAGGCGGTGGTCGACGC
>DASUXI010000032.1:0-9498 GCA_036377995.1 Gaiellaceae bacterium | reverse complement strand
GTCGATCCCGGCATACCAGGTGTCTGGGCAGCGATCGCGCTTGCACCGACATGGCTCGCGCTCGTTGGCGGATTCCTCGCAATCCGAAGCAAGTGGAACGGACTGTTCGTATTTTCCCTGACCGCACCGTACGTGGTGGCGATGCTAGGCGTTTTCGCGATCCTGGCGATCGACTGACCGGCGAGATCCACAGCTCAAGGTCGGGGCGCCTTCGGGTGACATTCCCGAACAACGCCAGGGGCTAGTCAGCCCACCAGTCGCGCTGACCATCGACGTCTTCGCGCGGATCCTCGCCGAGATTGGGCGCGCCGATGACGAGGATCTCGAGGCCCTCCGACCCCGCCTCGTAGCTTCGCCACATACCGGGCGGGACGCGCACCGCGTCCCATTCCTTGAGCTCGACGATCTCGTCGTCGACTTTCATCCGCCCGCTCCCGCGCAGGACCACGTACACCTCCTCTTGCTTGGTGTGCGTGTGGCCGTACGGAAAGCGATAGCCGGGCGGGACGCGCTGGTAGCTCAGGGCAGCTTTCTCGAGTTCGAGCGCCTTGGTCGCGGCGCGGAACTCCAGGTCTGGCGCGCCGTCGAACCTAGGGCCGATGTCCTCGAGATCTTCCTTGATGTTCCTGAGCGTGAACGACACCGCGCAATCCTAGGGCGTCATGCCGGAACACCGGCGCAACCGAGCGTTGTCTCCTCAATTACGGAGTAGCGGTAACTGCGACCGCAGACCTGGGGCAGAGCGCGCTCGCGCACGCGACCTTGCCTCCAGGCTTCAGCTGAGGCAATCACTTCGCCGACGCTGCGCTCCGTGTCGCCCGCGAGGAGCGGCCCGATGTTCTCTCGCATCCACGGGCCGCCGACCTCGCGCGCGACACGATCCGCGTCTTCGGCCGTGTGGAACTCGAGGATCAGGATCAGATGCCTCTCGTCGGCCTTCGCGACACGAGCCGCGAGCGCACCCGCATCCACGACAAGCTGCACAGCCTCCGACGCTGCTTTCACGGTCGTATCGGCCACCGGGTCACGCAGGCGGAGCTGGTTGATGACGACGTGCACGAGGCCGACCCTAACTTCGCCCGAGCCGCCCCGCTCTCGGATCGGGTGACACTCCCGGACGCTGGCGCAGCCGAGCGTCATCGACTTCGAACTTGCCCGACGATCCCTGCAATGAAGAACGCAATGCCCAACGCCAACCAGGGCCAAGGATTGAGATGCTGGTCGCATCCAGCGGCGGTCGCCGTACGCCAACAGGTCGTGCCGGGACCGTCCCGATGCACCCAGGCGACGTAGAGAAGGAGAGTACCGACCCCGGTAAGCAAGCCGAACGCGGAACGCCAGATCGCGGGTCGTCGTAACGCTACGAACGTTGCGACGGCAACGATCCCCACGAGAAATGGCGGTCCGAGCGAGACGACAGAGAGCGCGACAGCCGATCCGACCACAACCCAGACGCAGAACCAACCCCAGCCGATGATCTGAACGCGTTGCTCTTCGAACCGGCGCCGCAAAACAGGGTCCTCCCACGAGGTCGATCAACACTACCTCGGGATTCGGGGGACATTCTCGAACACTGGCGCAGCCCTTGTTCCCGTAGCACGGTCGAGGGTATGGGCGGCGGCACACGCACGTGAGCCTGAGCCCGAGCGCGACTCGACCATGGACGACTACGATCGCTACTTCGGTGTTCGATCCTGTCGCCTACAAGCATTCGACGCGGGAGCAGTGGCAGGAAACGGCCGAGGCCTGGGACCGCTGGGGGCCGACACTCGAACGGTGGCTCGGCCCGGCGACGGAGCTGATGCTCGATCAGGCCGGGGTCGGCCCGGGCGCCCGGGTCCTCGACCTGGCGGCCGGCGCCGGGGGCCAGTCGATCGCCGCGGCGAAGCGAGTCGGGCCGCGCGGGAGCGTGCTTGCGACCGACATCTCGCCGGCGATCCTCGACTATGCAGCCGCTGCCGCGCGGGGCGCCGGCCTCGCGAACGTGGAGGTCCGGGAGCTGGACGGCGAGGCACTGGACGACCTCGAGGCCTGCAGCTTCGACGCGGTCATCTCTCGCGTCGGCCTCATCTACTTCCCCGACCAGCGGCGCGCGCTGCGCGGGATCCATCGAGTACTGCGCCCGGGCGGCCGTGTCTCGGCGATCGTCTACTCGACTGCGGAGCGCAACCCGTTCTTCTCGATCCCGGTCACGATCATCCGGCGCATCGCCGGCCTGCCGGCACCCGCGCCCGGAACCCCAGGGCCGTTCAGCCTCGGCGGCCCAAAAGTCCTCGAGGCGGCCTACGAGGACGCAGGGTTCGAGGACGTGCACGTGGACGCGCTCGACGCACCGGTGCGCTTCGAGAGCGCGGCCGAGTGCGTTCGCTTCGAACGCGAGTCATTCGGCGCCCTCCACGCCATGCTCGCGGGCCTCGGCCGGGCCGACCGGGACCAGGCCTGGCGCGAGATCGAGACGGAGCTTAGGCCGTTCGAAAGGAGCGATGGATTCGAAGGCCCGTGCCAGCTCCTGATCGGCACCGCACGCCGCGGCTCCTGATCTTCCACCACATCGGGTGACACTCGCGAACGCTGGCCCACCTCAAGTCTCTCCCACTCGAACCTGCAAATGGCGCACTATCTGTTCAACTTTTCCGGCGGAGACCGCCAAAAGGCCACGGCGCGTCTCCGGGCAAAGATGTGGGGGGTCAGTCCCCACGAGCGTTATCGCGACACCCTTGCTCCCGGCGATTTCGCCCTGATCTACGTCCCGGCCCCCGAAGCAGAGTTCATTGGTTGCGCCGAGCTCGCGACAGCGGTCCACGAATGGACAACCTCGGTTGCCGCAACCTATCCCGGTGACTCGCCGAGCGGGGTGCTGCTGTCACATGTCGAGGAGTGGGACCCCGCCTTGCCGATGGAAACGGTCGTGCAGCGGATCGATCCGACAGCGTCGAACCCGCTCGTCCAGGCGAACGCCGTGGTCGGCTTCCAGATCGGCGTCGTTCGGATTACCGCTGACGAATACGAGAGTGCCCTCGCTCTCAGCCGCGATGCTCGCGTCCGTCGATCCCTTTAGCCGAAGCCTGCGCCTCGCCGATGGAGCGACGGATGAGAGATGAGGTTGGGCGCTGGTTAGGCGTCCCGTGGCGCGTAATCGACCTGCTCGAACGGCCACTCGGAGGCGAGCCAGTCGCTGACGGCGCGCCAGAGCGGAGTGTCGAGTTCCGCTCGAGCCGCGCGCACCCACGACTGCACGTGCGCATCTGTCGCTCGGGTCCGATCGGGATAGATGTAGACGCAGCCCACGACATCGCTCCTCTGTGGCTCTAGCACGGTGTAGGTGAAGCCTGTGCGGTTTCTGAAGTCATCGGCGTGACGCTGCAGATCTCGTAGATTGTCCGCGGCCGTCCGGGCGTCGGGCCAGGTGTCGTTCTCCCAGCCGGGGGTTGCGCGGATGTGATCGACTGACGACGACCAGGCTTCGTAGTCGGCGTCGTTGTGCGCTGGCCCAAGCGGTTCGAGTCTGAACTGCTCCGTCACAAACTCGAACGGGACGACAAAACCGGTGGGAACGAACGTCGGTTCAGGCAACGACGAAGACTCCAGGAATCGCCTGAGCCGCAGGAATCGTCCGCAACAGTCTCGCCGGCGCCATTCAGGAAAGCACGCGCTCGAGGGCCGCGCGATCCGTCGGCTCGCCGTGCGCGGGCAGCACGAGCTCGACCGGCAGGTCGAGCAACGGACGAAGCCGTCGGACGACATCGTCGCGCGTAACGTGCTTGCGACCGCCGAGCTGGATGTCCAGTCCGTCGCCGAAGTCGGAGAGCGAGTCGCCGGTGACGATCGCGTTGATCGACGGCAACCAGAGGATGAGATCGTTGTCCTCGCGGCCCGCGTAGGCGTTGATGCCGAACGGCCAGGCTCCGGGTCCGTGGAAGTGTCCTTCGCCTTCGCCCGCGCGCAACCAGGCGAGGTCCTCACTCTCCATGCCGCGTACGCGATCGGGGTCGACGCCGAACTTCTCGACCCAATCCTGCCAGGTGTCTGCGGGAGGCGTGTGCACCGGGAGGCCAAGCCGACGGGCGTCGCGCTCGTGGTACGGCGCAGTCAGGACGACGGCGGTCGCGCGCTCGCGCAGCTCCTCGGGAACGGAGAGGGGGTCGAACAACAGGACGTCGCTGCCGAGCTCGATCCCGTACGACGAGACGAGCTCGGGCCACCACTGCTCCTCATCCCAGTCGGGATGCGGCGATTGCCAATGCCAGACGCCGGGGCGCAGCTCACGCACGGCCGCGATGCTATGTGCGCGGGCATCGAGAAGACAAATCGCGGCACAGCCTCGTAACCCTCAAAAGGACATTCGCGAACGCTGGCCGGTGCCAGGCAGGACGCGCGTAGACTCTTTCGCTCGTCAGCCTGGCTGGAGCCAGTGAAGGGAGGAGGTGCGATGAACGAGTACGCGATCAGGGCGCTTGATGCTTCGACGTGGGATGCGTTCGCGCGTCTCGCCGAGAAGCACAAGGGCATGGGATTCGGCGGCTGCTGGTGCACCTGGTTCCATTCGCGGGTCGGGAGACCAGAGGGCGAAAAGGGCCGCCCCTGGAAGGAGCGTCTCGTTCGGGAGGGCGACGCTCATGCGGCTCTGGTCTTCGACGGCGACGCCGCGGTGGCCTGGTGCCAATACGGCTCTCCGGACGAGCTGCCGAACATCCACCACCGGAAGGAATACGAGGCGACCCGTACCGATGAGCCTCCCGACTATCGCATCACGTGCATCTTCGTCGACAGAGACTATCGTCGGAAAGGCGTCGCAGGCGTGGCGCTTCGTGGTGCCCTCGACCTGATTGCGAAGACGGGTGGTGGCGTGGTGGAGGGCTATCCGCAGGACACGCAGGGGAAGAAGATCTCGGCCTCGTTTCTCTACAACGTCACGCGTAGCCTCTATGAGCAGACCGGCTTCAGCTACGACCGGCCCAAGGGCAAGAACCATTGCGTGATGCGCAGAACGGTTTCACCCGCGAAGAAGCCTCGACCGGCACGCGTCGGATGACATTCGCGAACGCCGGGCGCCTCGACCCGCCATGAGCGACGTCATCGACCACGTCGGCATCCGAGCCAGCGATCTGCATGCGAGCCGTCGAATGTATGAAGCCGCGCTGTCTGAGCTCGGCTTCTCCGTGATGAGAGAAGGCGAGTTCGAGGGCGACGCCTACCTCCTGTTCGGGCGTCCCGGCAGTGACGATTTCAGCCTGCACACCGTCGGCAACGAACCAGGGCGAGACCGAGTGACCACTGGGGCGCACGTCGCGTTCAGCGCGCCGAACGCAGACGCAGTGAGACGCTGGTACGACGCCGCAATTCGTCACGGTGGGACAGACAACGGGCCGCCTGGGCTGCGGCCCGAGTACAGCGGTCGATACTTCGCTGCGTTCGTCCTTGATCCCGACGGCAACAACGTCGAGGCCGTCTTCCACGCCCCGCAATCCATCGCGGATGCCGACTGAGTCGAGACTCCGACGCGGGCCTTTCTGGGGCGTCCGATTACGTCAAGTCTCTGAGGTGAGTCGCGACCCACCAGCGGTTGCCGAATGGATCATGGAATCCTCCCACGCGATCGCCCCATGGCTGCTTGGAAGGCTCGGTGATCGCGCTCGCCCCGGCCGCGAGGGCCCTCCGAAAGACAACGTCGGCATCATCGACGTACACGAATTGCACACATGGGCGGGCCGGGTACTCGGCAGTTGCCTCGCTCAGCATCACCACTGAGTCGCCCATCCGTACCTCTGCGTGGCCGATGGTGCCGTCGCTCCGGATCTCGCGCTCTCCATGCTCCGCGCTGCCGAAAGTGTGGCCGAGAAAGACTATGAGGCGCTCGACCCCCTGGACAACGATGTACGGGTTGACGCTGTGGTAGCCCTCGGGCAGCGGAACGCCAGTCATCGGCGCCATATTCTCCCGAAAGGACGCAGCAGTCGACATTCCACAACCGATGGGCTCGTTCCCTGTGCATTACGCGACGAGAACCTGTAGCGCGTACGACTCGTCGATGCAGTCGTTCACGCGCACAACCGCGTTCCTGCCGGGTCCGAAGGCGAACACCCTGAAAAGCGTCACCGGACCAGACCATTCCGGCGCCAGCAGCGTCACTTCGACCGCGACTCGGTCGCCTGCCTCGATCAGCCTGCCATCGGCTACGTCGCCGCCTTGTGGGATCGCGACCCACTTCGCGGCCGTGCACCCGCCCGGTGGTCTGCCCGCCGGTCAGATCTACCACGCCGCCGGTCCATCGGCCGATGGATGGACGATCGTCGCAATTCACGACTCCCAAGAAAGCTGGGAGAGCTTCCGCGACGGCATCCTGATGCCGCGTATGCAGCAAGGGATCGACGGCGGCTTCGGCGAGCCGCCCGCCGAGACGACGTTCCCGGTCCACAACCAGGAGTCCGCATAGAGCATGCGCCGGCCGGCGGGAGCGCGATGGACCGCTCCCGTCGGCTGGGCCTCGCACTCCTGGACGGTGACGCGTTCATTGGACGGTCAGGACGACGTTGCCGACCTTCTGGTGCGTGTCCACGTAACGGTGGGCCTCGACCACGTTTTCGAGCGGGTAGGCCCGGTCGATGACGGGCCGGTACTCGCCGGCCTCGATCAGCCCCTTCAAAAGAAGGACGTCCTCCTTCCGCATGCGAGGAGGCAGCTCGACCACCACCTTCCTGTCGCCGACCCGTTTGTGCAGAAGCCAGAGGACGGCGTTCCACAACCCGTCCGTCGGCAGGTAGACGCCGCCTGGGCTCAGCGAGCTCTTGCAGCGCCTGAACGAGTGCCTGCCAACCGCGTCGAAGATGACGTCGTAGGTCTCGCCGTTCTTCGTGAAGTCCTCCTGCAGGTAGTCGATCACCTCGTCGGCGCCGAGCGAGCGGACGAGCTCGACGTTCGGCGTGTTACAGACGGCCGTGATGTGGGCGCCGAAGTGCTTCCCCAGCTGAACTCCTGCCGTGCCCATCGAGCCGGACGCGCCGAAGACGAGGACCCGCTTGCCCTCGAGCAGGCCCGCGGGCCGCAGGGAGTTCAAGGTCAGGAGCGCCCCGTCGCAGACCGCGCCGGCCTCCTCGAAGCTCATCCCGTCGGGCATGCGAGCGAGCGGGAACCTCTCCGGGACGCACATGTACTCCGCGTGCGCGCCTGTGCTGAGGGCAAGGTAGGGGAGGGCTCCGAACACCCGGTCGCCGACCTGGAGCTCGGTCACGGCCGTACCGGCCGCCTCGACCTCACCTGCGAGCTCGTGCCCGAGGATCCTCCGCTTGGGTCTTCGGAGCCCCGACTGGAACCGGCCGATGAACGCCTCCCCGGCGCGGAGGTGCGCGTCGGAGCGGGTCACCCCCGTCGCGCGGATCCTGACAAGGACCTCGTCGGGCGCCGGAACCGGTTTGGGGACGTCCTCGATCCGGAGCACCTCCGGCGGCCCGTACCGGTCGTAGACGGCAGCCTTCATCGGACCGTCAGGTGCCTGCAGGAGCTGAGGCGGTCACCGTGCACGTCCTGGGAGCGGCCGGATCAGCGGTCGGCCACCTTCACGAGCGCCTTCCCGGTGTTCTCGCCGTGGAGCATCGCGATGAAGGCTGCAGGCGCGTTCTCGAGCCCGTCGGTGACGTCCTCGCGGTAGCGGATGCTGCCGTCGGCGACCCACCGCGCGAGCCGCTCGCCGGCAGCGGCGAACCGATGCGGATAGTCAGTGACGAGGAAGCCCTCCATGCGCGCCCGGAAGACGATCAGAGCGCCGGGGTGGAACGTGGGCTCCGGCCGCTCGAGGTTGTACTGCGAGACCTGGCCGCAGACGACAATACGGGCGCCGATCGCCAGCCGTCGGTACACGGCTTGCGAGACCTCGCCGCCGACGTTGTCGAAGTACACGTCGACGGACTCGCCGCGGAGCGCCTCGGCGACATCCTGCGCCTTGTAGTCGATCGCGACGTCGTAGCCGTACAACTCGCGGAGCTCGCGGGCCTTGTCGGGTCCACCGGCGATCCCGATCGCGCGGCAGCCGGCGATCTTCGCGAGCTGTCCGGCGATCTGGCCCACGGCTCCGTGGGCCGCGGAGACGACGACCGTGTCGCCAGGCTTGGGCTGTCCGACGTCGAAGAGGCCGATGTAGGCCGTGAGCCCGGTCGTTCCGACGACGTGCAGCGCCAGGGTCGGCGGATCGAGCACCGGCGGGACGAGCCGCAGTGCTCCTCCGCGCGCGACGGCATGCTCCTGCCAGCCGAGCTGGCCGACGACGAGGTCACCGGGCTGGTAGCGCGGGTCGCGGCTGTCGACGACCTCGCCGAGCGTCTGCGACGTGATCACATCGCCGAGCTCGAGCGACTTCGCGTACGAGCGCGCCTCGCTCATGCGCCCGCGCTGGTACGGGTCGAGGGAGAGCCACAGTGAGCGGACACCTACCTCTCCGGCGCCGGGCTCGACGATTCCGGCTTCGTCGAGGGCGAAGTCGGACTCCTTGGGGAACCCCACCGGGCGCGCAGCAAGTGTGATGCGGCGGTTCACCGCGTTAGCATCGCAGGCCGTGCGCCTCGGTTTCTACATGGGCTATGCACCGCCCGGCACGAGCCCCCTCGAGCTGATCGAGCTAGCCCAGGAGGCGGAGCGGCTCGGCTACGACTCCGCCTGGGCCGCCGAGGCCTGGGGGAGTGACGCGGTGACCGTCCTTTCCTGGCTCGCGGCGACGACGTCCCGGCTCAAAGTCGGCTCCGCGATCCTGCAGATGCCCGCCCGCACGCCGGCGAACACGGTGATGACGGCGGCGACGCTTGACCTCATGTCCGGTGGCCGCTTCCTGCTCGGGCTCGGCACGTCCGGCCCGCAGGTGGTGGAGGGCTGGCATGGCCGACCATGGGGGAAGCCGTTGACCCGGACGCGCGAGTACGTCGAGCTCGTGCGCATGGGCCTGCGTCGCGACACGCTGGAACTGCACGGCGACGAGTACGAGGTTCCGTACAGCGGCCCCGGCGCCACGGGCCTCGGCAAGCCGTTGAAGCTCATGCTGCGGCCTCTGCGGGTGGAGATCCCGATCTACCTCGCCGCGCTGAGCCCCAGGAACGTGCGGCTCGCCTTCGAGATCGCCGACGGCTGGCTGCCGATCTACTTCTCCCCCGAGCGGGCGCGCGCCGCATTCGGTTACGAGCTTCGCGACGGCTTCGACATCGCGCCGTCGGTCCAGGTGATCGTCACCGACGACGTCGATGCGGGGCGAGACGTGATCCGGCCCGTGCTCGCGCTCTACGTCGGCGGGATGGGGGCGAAGGGCGCGAACTTCTACAACGCGCTCGTCCGCCGGTACGGCTACGAGGCTGAGGCCGAGCGCATCCAGGAGCTCTATCTCGACGGCAAGCAGCGCGAGGCGATCGCGGCCGTGCCGGACAAGCTCGTGGACGACGTCGCGCTCGTCGGGCCCAAGGAGCGGATCGCCGACCGGCTCGAGGCGTGGCGGGAGTCGGGCGCGACGACGCTGCTGGTCAC
>DASUXI010000031.1:0-5949 GCA_036377995.1 Gaiellaceae bacterium | reverse complement strand
CGGGATCGCCAATCAGCGTGAGACGGTGGTGCTGTGGGACCGGGCCAGCCTGGTGCCCGTGGGCCCGGCCATCGTCTGGCAGGATCGGCGGACCAGCGAGCGGTGCCGCGGGCTCCGGCACGACGGCACGGAGGTGCTGCTCCGCCGGCGCACCGGCCTGGTGGCGGACCCCTACTTCTCCGCCACGAAGCTCGAGTGGCTGCTCGGGACGACGCAACTGCCCCCGAGCGCCCTCGCCTTCGGGACGGTGGACTCCTGGCTCGTCTGGAAGCTCACACACGGAACGGTGCACGTCACGGACCGGACGAACGCGTCGCGGACGATGCTGCTCGGCCTCGACTCGCTCGAGTGGGACGAGGATCTGCTCGACCTGTTCCGGATCGATCGAGTCGTGCTCCCGCGGGTGGTCGGGACAGCCGAGGTCGTTGGCGAGGGGGAGTTGCTCGGGGCGACGCTTCCGATCGCCGCGATCGCCGGCGATCAGCAGGCAGCGCTCGCGGGGCACGGCTGCTTCCGGCGCGGCGAGGCCAAGGCGACGTACGGGACCGGCAGCTTCGTCCTCGTGCACGCGGGCGCACAGCGGCAGTCGGCGCCCCGGGGACTGCTGGAGACCGTTGCCGCGCCATCCGGCTACGCGCTCGAGGGAGCGATCCTGGCGAGCGGCGCGGCGCTCCAGTGGCTTCGCGACGGCCTCGGCATCCTCGCCGACGCGGCCGAGAGCGAGGCGCTCGCGCAGCAGGTCACCTCGACCGACGGCGTCTACTTCGTTCCGGCACTGGCCGGCCTCGGCTCGCCGCACTGGCGACCGGACGCCCGCGGGCTCGTCACGGGGATCACGCGCGGAACGACGCGGAATCACCTCGTGCGAGCCGCGCTTGAGGCGATCGCATTCCAGGTCGCCGACGTGCTCGATGCGTTTCCGGGCCGCGTCGAGGTGTTGCGGGCCGACGGTGGGGCGAGCGCGAACCGGTTCCTGATGCAGTTCCAGGCGGACCTGCTCGGCTGTCGGATCGAAGTCGGAGCCGAGCACGAGACGACCGCGCTCGGCGCAGCGGCACTCGCGGGCCTCGGGATCGGGCTCTGGCCCGACGTCGACGGTATCCGCACCCGTATCCAGAGCGGAGCCGTCTACGAGCCGGCAGGTGACCCAGCCGACCTTGACCGCCGACGCGCCGAGTGGCGGCGCGCCGTGCGCCGGGCCCTCCTCGGCTGAGGGCCGCCTGGCGGGCGACCTGGGCTACGACGCGGCCTAGGTGGACAGTCTCGAACGGAAGGCTTTGGTCCCGAAGCGGCGATGCCGATCTCACTGGGATGAAGCAGGTCTTCAATACCTCGGTCGGGACACTCGAGGTGCTCGTCGACCGGGCAAGCCGCACGATCTCGATCTACCGGTTCGACGAGCAGCATCGCGCGATCGCGGCCGCGATCGAGAACTGGGACCACATCGACCTCCTCGACGTGCTCAACCGCCAGGCCGGCGTGCCCCTGACAGAGGCGAATCGCATCGCCGCGGCGCTCCGTGAGCAGCACTCGTCGCTCGGTTCGCTCGCAGACAGGCTCGAGCTGAGCAGGAGCGAGCGTCGGGGCTGGAGCTCAGTCGAGAACGCGGGAATTCCGCTCCGCTTCGTCGCCGTCCTACTCGACGCCGTGCTTGTCTTCGTTCCGCTGGGGATCCTCGTTGCTCTGATGTCCGGCGGCGGATATGCCGAGCGCGGCCCCGGTTACGCAAACGCCGGAGTGAACGTCGGCGGCAACGCGTTCTGGCTGCTCCTCGCGCTCGGCATTGGGTACTACGTCGTGTGCGAAGCGGCCGCGGGCGCGACGCTCGGCAAGCGCATGGTCGGCATTCGCGTCGTCGGCGAAGACGGCGAGCACGTCACGTTCGCGGCGGCGCTCGTCCGGAACCTCGTGCGTGTCGTCGACGCCCTCTTCTTCTATCTGGTCGGCTTCCTGTTCGCGCTCACGTCGACGCGTGGCCAGCGCCTCGGCGACCGTGCTGCGCACACGATCGTCGTCCGCCGCTAGCTCGCCTTTCTACGGACTGAGGCGGAACGGCGGGTACTCGTCGGTGATGAGGATGAACGCGTAGCCGATCACACGGTTGGTCCACCGGAAGACGCCCACCACGAAGTCGAAGAGGCCGCGTGGATAGCGTCCGGTGAAGAGGATCGCGAACCACGCGAAGATCACCGCGAAGATCGCCCCCAGCCAGAGGAAGGCGAGCAGGATGTAGTGCGGGATCGCGAGGAACCACTTCACGAGCGGGAGCCAGCGGTTGAGGTCCCTCTGCACGTCGGGATACGGGAAGTCGAGCGTGACCGACTGCTTCTCGTCGGTGGAGGGATAGCGGTCGTCCATCAGCGCGACGTAGGCACCGACGCGGTTCGAGAAGCGCTGCAGCTCGAGGTTCCAGTCGTACCACCAGCGCGGATACTTCTGCCGGAACAGGATCATCAGCAGCGGCGCGAACACGAGCAGCCCGCCTGCTCCGCCGGCCACCGTCCAGGTATGTTGGCCGGCCTCGTAGTAACTGCTCCCGTGGCCGCCGACCGCTCCTGCGACGATGAAGATCGGGATCGCGACGATGATCCGGAGCGCCGTCGTCAGGCGGTCGAGATCGCGATCGGGGTACTCCACGTCGAAGCGCACCGGGTACTCCCCACCGGTTGCCTGCTCGCCAACCTCCATCGCTTAGAACCTCCTTCGCTCGGAGCCGTTGCCGGACCTTCTCTCATCCGCCAACAGGTCGCAAGTCACGCCCTGGGCAGGTGGCGCTCGACGATCGCATTCACATCCACACCGCGCGGAAGCGTTCCGTAGGCGAGGCCACCGTCACCCGTGAGGCGGGACGCGCAGAACGCATCGGCGACAGCGGGATCGCCTTGCCGCACTAGCAACGATCCCTGCAGCGCGAGGCCCATCTCCTCCACCAGCCGCCGCGCCGACGCCTCATCCGCGCCGGGATCGCGCAGCCCGCGCTCGAGGGCGACGAGCCAATCGTCGAATCGCCGGTCCGACCCCGACGCGGCCCGGCATTCGTCGAGGAACGCATCGCGGGTCTCGGGTGTCCGCTGTAACGCGCGCACGACGTCGAGACAGATGACGTTGCCGGACCCCTCCCAGACCGACTGAAGCGGCTGCTGACGGTAAAGCCGCGGCATCCCGGACTCCTCGACGTAGCCGTTTCCGCCGAGACACTCGAGCGCTTCGGCTGCATGGCCGGGCCCGCGCTTGCACACCCAGTACTTCGACACGGCCGTCGCGATGCGCGCGAAGGCGTCCTCGCTGCGGTCGAACGCCCCGGCGAGCCGCATCGCTGTGAGTGTCGCCGCCTCGGACTCGACGCAGAGATCGGCGAGCACGTTCTGCATCAGCGGCTGCTCGACCAGTCGCCGGCCGAACGCGGAGCGATGCGCGGCGTGGTGCGTGGCCTGCTCGACCGCTTCGCGCATTGCGGCCGCGGTCCCGAGCACGCAGTCGAGCCTCGTGTGGTTGACCATCTTGATGATCGTCTGGACGCCACGCCCTTCCTCCCCGACGAGCTGCGCCCGCGCCTGCTCGAGCTCGATCTCGCTCGACGCGTTGGAACGGTCGCCGAGCTTGTCCTTGAGGCGCTGGATCCGGAACCCGTTTCGCGTGCCGTCCGGCAGCACGCGCGGAAGGAGGAAGCACGACAGGCCGTCGTCGGCCTGGGCGAGCACGAGGAACGCGTCGCACATCGGCGCCGAGCAGAACCACTTGTGGCCCGTGAGCTCGTAGGACCCGTCGCCGACGGCGCGTGCGGCGGTCGTGTTCGCGCGGACGTCCGAGCCGCCCTGCTTCTCGGTCATGGCCATCCCGCAGAGCGCGCCGGCCTTGTCCGCTGCAGGCCGCAGACCGGGGTCGTATTCGAGCGAGGTCAGCCGGGGCTCCCACTCGGCGGCGAGCTCCGGCTGCGCGCGTAGCGCCGGGACGGCCGCATGCGTCATCGAGATCGGGCAGCCGTGCCCGGCCTCGACCTGTGCCATGAGAACGAAGAGCGCCGCTCGGGCGACGTGTGCGCCGGGACGCTGCTCCCGCCAGGAGAGTGCATGCAGCCCGTGCTCGAGGCTCGTCCGCATGAGCTTGTGCCAGGCCGGGTGAAACTCGACCTCGTCGATCCGACTGCCGAAGCGGTCGTGCGTGCGAAGTCGCGGCAGGTTCTCGTTCGCGACGCGGCCCCACTCTCGCGGCTCGCCGCCCAGTTCCGCACCGAAGAGGGCGGCTCGTTCAGCCGCCCATCCTGCCCCCTCCCGGTCGAGCGCCTCGACGAGCGGCCGATTCTGGAGGAAGAGGTTGTGGCCCGTCAGTGGTGGCGGCTGATTGAGAGCATCAGCCATCGTGCTGCCTGAGCCGGAGACCGCCATGCAAGGTGACGATACTCCGGCCCAGGGCAGATGCTGGTTAACGCGCGGGCGCTGCGCGTTCGAATTCCAGGGATCGTTTCAGCGCGTGACGCTCGTCGAGGAGCGCGAAGAGCCCGGAGCCGAAGCCGCCTTCGAACTCGAGGTCGCGTTTCCGCTGAGATGCGAGCGCGCGCGCAAGCGCGGGCCGCGAGATATAGCCCTGGCCCACCACGATCTCTCCGAGTGGGAAGTAATGCGCCTCCTGGTACCTGAGAGCCGCATCGAGCTCGAGGTCCGTGAGGAGGCCCTGATCCACGAGCAGTTCGCCGAGACGCCGCATGTAATCCCCCAATCGCCGCAGTTGACTCGGTTCGAGCCGATCACCCCGACGACTCGATACCGCACACGCAGAGTGCCACCGCCTCTCAGGAGGCGCCATCCCTCGCGAGAGGGAAGCGGGCACCTGCAGGTCGATATCCCTCGTTCGAGGGGATCCGTTCCGCCGGACCGGGGGCGTACACTCGCTCTCGTGAAGCGCGGCGCGTTCGCCGTTCTCGTCCTTGCCCTGCTCGCGGCGGGATGTGGCGGCACGAAGACAGTCACGAAGACCGTGACTGTGACGGCGGCGAAGACCGGAGTTGGCCCTCCCGGCGAGATCTCGTTCTTCGGGCACATCCGGTCGTTGAAGCGGCAGGGAAGCGGGTACCGGCTGCGGTTCGACCCGGAGTGGTTCCTCAGCGGAGTGACGGCGAACGTCGCCGCCGCGCAGGACGGCGCGGTTGAGCCGGGCCAACCGGTCCCGAACGACAACTACCGTGTCGACGAGAGCCACCGGGCCTTCACGTACAAGGTCCCTGCGAACGCCCGCGTCACCGTGCTCACGAGGGCGCCGACGGGAACGCCCATCACCGTCGCGCAACTCGCACAGATCGTCGACGGCACCAGCAAGCTGAAGCTGTTCGAGCCGCTCGAGAGCGGTGTCTGGATCGTCGTGCACGTCGACACCGTTCGCTCGCTCGACCAGCAGTATCAGCCCTGAGCACATGAGGTCGCTCGGCGTTGAGATTCCCTCCTACGACGCGCCGTCGACCGAGGAAATCGCGCGCAGCACGGGCATCCCGGCGGGCGAGATCGTCCGTTTCGACGGCAACACCTCGCCGCACGCGCTGCCGTCCACACGCGTAGAGGCGCTCACCGAGGAGCTGTCCCGCATCCACACCTACCCACACGGCGGCTACCCGAGATTGCTCGACGCGATCGCGGGCTATGCCGGTGTCTCACCCGAGAACGTCGTCCTCGGCGCCGGCGCGGATGACCTGATCATGCTCGTGACGCGCTCGTTCGCGGGACCGGGAGACCGCGTCGCAATCGCGAACGACCCGACCTATCCGATGTTCGACATCGCAGTTCGAGTCGCCGGCGCGGACGTCTCCGGCGTCGAGCCGGCGCTGACGATCTGCTGCAGGCCGAACAATCCGACCGGTGAGCTCGGGGAGCTGCCGGACGCGCGCCCGCTCCTCATCGATGAGGCGTACTCCGAGTACTCCGGCGAGTCGGCCGTCGACCTGATCGACGACGGCGTCGT
>DASUXI010000030.1:0-5997 GCA_036377995.1 Gaiellaceae bacterium | reverse complement strand
TCGTACATCGGCATGGCTCGAAGTCTAGTAAGTCCCGTTGACCCGGCGGCCGCCGAGTGTGCCCGTGACGGCGTTCTTCGAGAACCGCAGTGTCCCGGCCACGGCGGCGGAGCCGGCGACGCGAACGGTCCCCTTCCAGTTGACGGGCGGCCCGATGTCGACGACCGCGAGGTTGCCCGACACGACAAGGCCGGGAGCGAGGCTGTAGCGGGTCAGCCGGAACCCATCCTTCGTGACCGTGAGCGTCCCGCCGTACAGGCCACGGGGCTTGAGGGTCGTCGACGAGAAGGCGGCCGCGAAGAACGTCGCCTCCGCGTCGCGGACGGTCTTGGAGGCGACGGCCAGCGTCGAGGCCGCGGAGAGGTGCGCAGGCCGCCCCGGGAAGGCGCCGACGACCTTCGCCAGCGGCTGGACGCGCGGACACATGGCCTGCGTCGGAGCGACCAGCGTCCCGAGGATCCACTGCCGAACGACGCTTTGCGAGCACGCAGAGGTGTCGGAGAGCGGCGAGGTGACGCTGTGGCCCACGCCCGGCACGACGATCAGCCGGCCCTGCGGGAACTCGCGCACGACCGCGAGCGCGTTCGCGGTCGGCGTCCGGAGGTCGAACCCCCCGCTGATGGCGAGCATCGGGACGTTCGGATACGGCCCGGGCCCGAGCTGTGTGTTCCCCGACGGCGAGGGCCACTGTTCACAGAAGAAGGCAGTGCCGATTCGCGCCGCCCAGTTCCCGAACCCGCCGAGCGAGCCCGAAGGGAGTGCTGAGATCGCGGAGTCGATCGCAGCACGACGTTGCGAGGGAGGCGTGCCCGGCGCCCATGGGAACTGCCCGTCGGCGCAGTTGGTGGCCGCGTTCAACCCGAAGCTCAGGTCCTGGGAAGACAACCGGCTGGAGGCCAGGTCGAGGTCGTAGACCCTCAGCAGCGGACGAACGTTCCCGGCGAGCGCCGCGTGTACGGCCGCAGGCGCCTCGGCGGCGACTCCGGGGCTCAAGTCCGCGTCGATCATCATCGACACCAGCTCCTCGCCGTTCATCCGAACCGTCTTGACGCGGCCGTTCGACCCGATCACCTTGCCGCTGATCGGCTTCGCCTCGATCCTGTTGGCAAGACGCACGACATCGGCGCCGAAGCTCGGAGTCGCTGCCTTGCAGATGCTCTGGCAGAACGCCGCCAATGTGCCAGGCATCTCGCTTAGGACGTTCTGGTCGAACGGATCGGGGTACGACGTCGGGACGACCGAATCGAGGACGAGCCGCTCGACGCGCTCGGGATGCGCCAGTGCATAGGCGAGGGAGAGCTTCGTTCCGTAGGACACGCCGAACAACCCGATCTTGTCCACCCCGAGCGCGGCCCGCACCGACTCGATGTCCTCGGCGTGGTCTCGCGTCGCGTAGAAGATGCGCTGCGGACCGATGATCCCCGCGCACTCGGCCGCGAGCGCCGCATCCTGCTCGGCGGTCGCGATGAGGGTCGACTGGAGCCGAGGACAGTCGATGAGATTCGACTTGCCGGTGCCGCGGTTGTCGAAGGCCACGAAGGTGTAGCCGGGGAACATGAACCGCATGAGGTCACGGTTCAGTCCCGGGCTGAGGTCGAAAGCCTCGGCCGACCCCTGGCCGGGACCTCCGGCGATGAGGAACATGACACCCCGGGCCGGCCCGTCCGCCGGCAGCACCTCGACGTGGAGCGGGACCGTGCCGGGAGTCGCCCCGGTGCGGTCGAGCGGCACGGCCACCGTTCCGCACTGCACTCCGCCCGTCTTGCAGGGAGTCAGCGAGATCGCCGCGTGCGCCTGACCGGGCACGGCAAAGGCGGCGGCGACCGCGAGCCCCAGCAGGAAACGACGACCCAAGAGACACGCCAGGGTAGCAGCACGGGTGTACCCTTCCCCGTGCCCGGTATCCGATCCGGAACTGGAGCAAGAGGTGTTCCACACAATCAATGTCATCGGGAGAGGCCGCGTCGGCTCGGCCGTCGCAGCACGCTTGGTGGAGCGAGGCATCGCGCTTGCAGAAGACGCTGCGCTCGTGCTGCTCTGCGTCCCGGACGGCGCGATCGCCGAGGTCGCACGGTCGCTCGAGCCCGGCCCGTGGATCGCCCACGTCTCGGGCGCGACGACCCTCGAGGCGCTCGCTCCGCACGAGCGCCGGTTCTCGCTCCATCCGCTGCAGACGTTCACGCGAGCCCGCGGCGCCGAGCAACTCGACGGGGCCTGGGCGGCGGTGACCGCGGAGACCGCCGAGGCGCGCGAGCTCGGATTCTCGCTCGCGACGACGCTCGGGCTGAAACCGTTCGACCTCGCCGACGCCCACCGCCCGCTCTACCACGCCGGCGCGGCGATCGCCTCCAACTATCTCGTCACGCTGTACGACGTCGCGTCCGATCTCTTCGGCGCCGCCGGCGCGCCCCCCGAAGCGCTCGTCCCGCTGATGCGGCGGACGATCGACAACGGCTTCGAGTTGACCGGGCCGATCTCCCGCGGCGACTGGGAGACCGTCGACCGCCATCGCCGCGCGATCCGGGAGGCGAAGCCCGACCTGGAGCCGCTCTACGACCTCCTGGCGGAGATCACCGCGCGATGAGGACGGTACGGACGATCCCGGAGCTTCGCCTCGCCCTCGGCCGCGGACGGGTGGGCCTCGTCCCGACGATGGGCTCGTTCCACGAGGGGCACAGATCGCTGATGCAGGCAGCGCGGGTCGAATGCGACGTCGTCGTCGTGTCTCTCTTCGTCAACCCGGCGCAGTTCGGCACTGAGGAGGATCTCGACCGCTACCCGCGCGACGAGGAGCGCGACGCGAAGCTGGCGGAGGAGGCCGGAGTCGACCTGCTGTTCGCCCCGAGCGCAGGCGTGATGTATCCCGACGGCTTCGGAACCTGGGTCGACGTCATCGAGCCCGGCGGTGAGGCGCGTGCCCGTCCGGGCCACTTTCGAGGCGTGGCGACGGTGTGTCTCAAGCTCTTCAACATCGTCCGCCCCGACGTCGCCTTCTTCGGCCAGAAGGACGCGCACCAGGCCCTGGTGCTGCGGCGCATGGTGCGCGATCTCAACCTCGACCTGCACCTGCGGATCCTGCCGACCGTGCGCGACGCAGACGGCCTCGCGCTCTCCTCCCGCAATGCGTATCTGTCGCCCGAGGAGCGCGCCACGGCGCTCGCCCTCCCGCAGGCGCTCGAAGCGGGACGCTCCGCGTACGCGCAGGGCCAGGATCCGGTTGCGGCCGCCCGCGCGGCGCTCGACGGCCTCGAGCCGGACTACGTCGAGCTCCTCGACCTCGACGGCACAACCGTCCTCGCCGCCGCTGCGCGCGTCGGCCCGACCCGTCTCATCGACAACGTGATCCTCGAACAAGGAGAAACCCGGTGACGACCCGCCCACGCAAGCCCGCTCCGAACACGCCCGCGCCCGGCAAGCTCCCGCTCCCCGAGCTGGAGCAGCTCAAACGGCGAGGCGAGAAGATCGCGATGGTCACGGCGTACGACGCGCCGAGCGGCCGCCTGGCCGACGAGGCCGGTGTCGACATCATCCTCGTCGGCGACTCCGCCGCGATGGTCGTGCTCGGCTACGACTCGACCGTGCCGGCGTCGATGGACGAGATGGTCATGCTCACGCGAGCGGTCACGCGTGGAGCTCGACGGCCACTCGTGATCGCCGACATGCCGTTCGGCTCGTTCCAGGTCTCCGACGAGGACGCGCTCCGGAACGCGATCCGCTTCGTCAAGGAAGCGGGTGCCGACGGAGTCAAGATCGAGGGCGGAGGCCCGTCGATCTCACGCGTGCGCGCGCTCGTCGGCGCGGGCATCCCGGTAATGGGCCATATCGGCCTCACGCCGCAGTCCGCGACGATGCTCGGCGGCTTCAAGGCCCAGGGCCGGTCGGCCGAGAAGGCGCGCCGCCTGCTCGCCGACGCGCGCGAGCTCGAGTCCGCCGGCTGTTTCTCGCTCGTGCTCGAGGCCGTTCCCGCGCCCGTGGCCGGGGAGATCACCGCGACCCTGTCGATACCCACGATCGGCATCGGCGCCGGCGCCGACTGTGACGGGCAGGTGCTCGTGTGGCACGACCTGCTCGGGCTCTATGCGGGCCACGCGCCGAGGTTCGTGAAGCAGTACGCGAACCTCGCGCCCGAGATCGCCGAGGCGCTCGGCAGCTTCGTCGGCGACGTGCGCAGCGGCGCCTTCCCCGAGGCGCAGCACACCTACTCGATGCCCGACGAGGAACTTGCTCTGTTCTCAGATGCGGTTGCGCACGAGCCCACGCAGGCGGCGCCTCAGAAGGCGTAGAGCACGCTCACGGCAACCGCTAGGCCGGCCGCGATCGCCGAGGCGATCGCGACGCCCCCAAGCGATCTGCCCCAGCTCCAGCCGTGCACCGTCCGGACGCCGACCACGAGCAGGACGAGCGCCCACGCGACGAAGGCGTAGAAGACCCAGGCGAGCGCCGCGCCGGCGCCACGCCCGTCGGGACCGCCCGTCCGAAAGAGATCCGCTCCGTAGATCGCGATCCGGATCGGCCAGTAGACGAAGAGGGCGAGCGCAATCGGCGTCGCAGCGAAGGCGAGGAGATGGCGCGCGCGCCGAAAGCTGCCGCGGCCGCCGAGCCGGCGCAGGCTGACGTGGAGCACCTTCCCGACGACGTAGTAGAGGCCGAAGCCGTACAGGCCCCCCGCCAGGAACGCCCAGACAGCCACCAGGGAGCCGTCGATCTCCACGTCGTCGAGCAACCGGCCTGCGACCGTCGTCGCGAGAATGCCCGCGATGCCGCCGAGCCACACGATCGCGCCGGCGGCATCCTGTCGAGCCTCGGCCACCTCGTCGGAGTCGTCGCGGATCGCCGCGAACACCGGCCGCGGGCTCTGCAGGACGAGCAGCGCCCGAAGGAACCAGGCTTTCTGGTCGATGCGGGACTCCGCGCCCGCGACGGCGCTCAAGCCGCCGCCACCGCGGCTTTCGGCAGGACGTGCCGTAGGAACTCGCCCGTAAAGGACTCGTCCACGTCGGCGACGTCTTCGGGGGTGCCGGTCGCGACGATCTCGCCGCCCGCCTCGCCGCCCTCGGGGCCGAGGTCGACGATCCAGTCCGCCTGCTTGATCACGTCCAGGTTGTGCTCGATCACGAGCACCGTGTTCCCCGAGTCGACCAGCCGCTGCAGCACGTCGAGCAGCTTCTCGATGTCGGCGAAATGCAGTCCCGTCGTCGGCTCGTCGAGGATGTAGAGCGTCTTCCCGGTCGCCACCTTCGAGAGCTCCGACGAGAGCTTGACCCGTTGTGCCTCCCCGCCGGAGAGCGTCGTCGCCGGCTGGCCGAGCTTGATGTAGTCGAGGCCGACGTCGTGCAGCGTCTGCAGCCGCCGGCGCAGCTTCGGGATCTTCGCGAAGAACCGCAAAGCCTCCTCGACCGACATCTCGAGCACGTCCGCGATCGACTTCCCCTTGAAGCGCACCTCGAGCGTCTCGCGGTTGTAGCGGGCGCCCTTGCACGTCTCGCACGGAACGTAGACGTCGGGCAGGAAGTGCATCTCGATCTTGATCTGGCCGTCGCCCTTGCAGGTCTCGCAGCGGCCCCCGCGGACGTTGAACGAGAAGCGCCCCGGCTTGTACCCGCGCACCTTCGCCTCCGGTGTCAGCGAGTAGAGCTCGCGGATGTGGTCGAAGAGCTTCGTGTAGGTCGCCGGGTTCGAGCGCGGCGTGCGGCCGATCGGCGACTGGTCGATGTCGATCACCTTGTCGTAGCTCTCGATCCCCTCGAAGCCGGCGTGATCACCCGGTTTCGTGCGCATCCGGTGCAGACGGTTCGCGAGCGCCTTGTAGACGATCTCGTTCACGAGCGTCGACTTGCCGGAGCCAGAGACGCCGGTGACGCAGACGAACTTGCCGATGGGGAATTCGACGTCGATGTCCTTGAGGTTGTGCATCGTCGCGCCGCGCACCCAGAACGACCCGTTGTCCTCCAGCCGGCGCGGCGGAACGGGGATCACGCGCGTGTGCGCCAGGAACTG
>DASUXI010000029.1:0-2738 GCA_036377995.1 Gaiellaceae bacterium | reverse complement strand
CTGGGCGTAGTGCGTCATCGTCGTCGCCGCGGCGCGGAGCTGCCGCAGGTCACGCTCGAGCAGGCGCCGCTGTCGGGCCTGCTTCGCCTTCCCCAGGCCGTCGCACTGCCTCACCGCGCCGACGGTCGACGTCTCGACGGTCTCGACCGCGTAGGTCGTCACGCCGCTGTCGCTCGTGGCCTTGCCGCCGCAACCGGCAGCGAGCCCCGCGGGCACGACGAGCAGGGTTACCGCCAGAACGCGCCATCGCATCCTCTCCCGAGGCTAGCTGGAGCGTTCGCTCTAAGGGGAAGTGAGGCGGAAGACGTTCGCCGCGCGACCCTGGCCCGGGAGCATGCTGATCGCCACGCTCCCTCTCGCGCTCGCGAATCGTCCCGTGCCGGACACGACACCGGCAGTCGACGGCGTCCCGTCGAGGGGCACGCGCCCGGCGGCCGTGATCGTCCCTCCCGGCAGTGTCGCAACGCCGCGAAAATCCCCGGACCGCTTGTCCTTCCGGACCGTGATGATTCCCCGATCGCTCCCGACGAGGGCTCCCCTCGGCTTCCCGAACTGTGGAACCGCGTTGTAGAGCCGGTCGGTCGTCCGCACCTGGTCGCCTGCGCTGAGCCCTTTCGGCGCGACGTCTTTCGCGGTAAATGTCCGAGTCACGGACAGGATTCGGATCGTCAGCGAGCTCGCGTGCCGTGCCTGCCCCGCGGAAACGGGGACGGTCAGCATTGCGAGTACTGCCGCCAGCAGAAACGCTCGGCGTCGCACGGAGCCGGTATCGGCTCGCAGCCCCTCCGGCTTTAGGCTGCGACCCCGCTGAACTGCGGGATGATCTGGTCGCCGTAGGCCTGGAGTGTCTCCTCCTGGCCACGGGTCATCAGGTAGACGTTGAACTGGTCGACGCCGACCGACTCGAGCTCCCTGAGCTTCGCGGTCGCGCCTTCCACCGTGCCGAGCACGCAGAAGCGGTCGACGATCTCGTCGGTCACGAACTCACCGTGCGCGGCGCCGACGCGCGAGTGCTCCTTGTAGTCGTAGAACTTGCGCGCCTTCACGAACTCCGTCAGGTCCTTGGGGATCTCCGAGTCTTCGCCGTAGCGCTCGATCAGGTCCATGACGTGGTTGGAGACCATCGCCGGGAACCAGCGTGACTGCTCGCGGGCGTCGGCCAGGTCGTCCGAGATGTGGCTCGGAGCGCCGACGATGCACTTGAGCTCGGCCGGGTCGCGTCCCGCCTCCTCGGCCGCCTTCCGGGCGGTGTCCATGATCCACTTGATGATGACCGGATCGGCGAGCTGGATGATGACACCGTCGCCGACGCGTCCCGCGACGCCGAGCGCCTTCGGCCCGTACCCCGCGATGAACATGGGCACGTCCGGCAGCTCCTCCCGTACCCATTTCAGCTCGAGCTCCTTGTCGTTCCAGTCGACGGCGCGTCCGTTCATCAGGTCCTTGATCATGGCGCAGCGCCGCTCGAACTCCGCCACCAGCACCGGCTTGAGGCCGACGACCCTGCGGGACGAGTCCCCGCGGCCGATTCCCATCACCATGCGGCCGTTCGAGATGTCCTGCATCGTCGCGTACCAGCTCGCCGTGATGGTCGGGTCGCGGATGCCCGGGTTGGTGACGAAGTGGCCCAGCTTGATCCTGCTCGTCTGCGCGGCCGCGAGCGGCATGGTCGCGTACGACTCTTCCCAGAGGATGTGCGAGTCGTAGGTCCAGGCGTACTCGAACCCGTGCTGCTCGGCGAGCTTCATCAGCTCGATCATCCGCTGGTAGGGCGGGTCCGGCAGGACGGTTACGCCGAAGCTGAGCATTGCGCCTCCCGAGTCGCGTGGCGGGGGACTGAGCATATCGCCGGGAAACCGCGACAACATCGGGCTTGAAAACGGCGGGTGATCGGGGGAAACTCCACGACGGGGAGAGCGTCTAGCGGGACCACGGCGAGGGAGGAGACTCCCCCTAAAGGCGGCTAGCCGGTGGGACCGCGGGCGCTCCCCTTTTTTCTCTCGACTCCTTGTGGCCCAGGACGGCGGGGCGCGCTACCTTGACTCACGCGTGCGGGTGTCGGGACCTCTCCCCCGCCGCATGAGCCGGATGGACGGGAGGTGGGCCGCCGCCTTCCAGGTCGTCCGGCTCACAGTAGGAGCTACGGACGCGTGGCGATCCGCTCGATCGTCTTCGTCGCCAACCGGTCGAGCGCCTGGACCGAGAGCTCGAGATGTTCCTCTTTCGTGTCCTCGAGCTTCGTGTGGGAGAGCCCGCGGAGAGACTGGACGAACAGCATGACGGTAGGCACTCCCGCCCGGGAGACCTCGGCGGCGTCGTGCAGCGGCCCGCTCGGAAGGCGGTGGGAGGAGCCCGTGACCTCTCGGATCGACTCGTCGGCGAGCTCGATGAGGTCCGGGTCGAACAGGATCGGCTCGATGTTCCAGATTCGCTCCCACTCGACCTCGAGGTCCCGCTCTCGCGCGAATCGCTCCGACGCCTCCTTCGCATCGGCAAGCATCGCGGCAAGCGTGGCGGCATCGAGGTGGCGCTGGTCGAGGAGGCACTCGGCCGTCTCGACGACCGAGGTGACGATGCCCGGCTTCGTCACCACACCCCCCATCGTGCAGACGGCACCGCCGCCCGCCTTGCTCGCGATCTGCGGCAGCTCGAGATCGAGCAGCGCTGCTCCGGCCAAGGCGTCGCGGCGTTTGTCCATCGGCGTCGAGCCCGCGTGTGCCGCCTGCCCGCGAAACGTG
>DASUXI010000028.1:0-14900 GCA_036377995.1 Gaiellaceae bacterium | reverse complement strand
CATCCTCCTTGGCGTAGAAGTGCTGATCGTCGCCGACATCGTGCGGACGATCATCGTCGACCCGACGTTCGAAAGCGTTGTCGTGCTGGCCGTGATCGTCATGATCCGGATCGTGCTCAGCTTCTCGCTCGAGGTCGAGATGGACGGTGCATGGCCGTGGAGCCGCTGGCGGCGGAAAGGACCTAACGCCGTAGACGCACAAACCGATTGAGCAGGTGCTCGAGACGCCCGGCGGGTCCCGGAACGAAGCGCGGTCGCCACCACACCGTCCGATTCCACACTCGTTGCGGTCCCACCGGGGATGCCCCAATCACGCAGAACGGCGAGCCGTCTGGCTAGTCCTCTCACTCGGCTCGCGCAAGAGTCGGAACTGTTCAGTTAGGAAACGAAACCCCCGTTCCGCGGGCGTTTCTCTTAGCTGCGGGGCAAGGACTCGAACCTTGACTACCTGATCCAGAGTCAGGCGTCCTACCATTAGACGACCCCGCAACGGGCGGCCATTGTAGCCGTGCCGGATAGGCGCGACCGTTTCGGCGCATCGCTACACTGAGCCCTCGCTCGGCCCATTCGTCTAGTGGCCTAGGACACCGCCCTCTCACGGCGGCGGCACGGGTTCGAATCCCGTATGGGCCTTTTCGGGCCACGTAGCTGGAGCGACCTCGCTCAACCATGGCGGGACTTCCGCAGCACAACTCGTACGACAGAAGAGGGTTGGCCTTCGATTTTTCGCGTGGCACTGGTGCCGCCGTCTGCCAGCGCGGGACCCCACTCCCCGGCCGAAGGGCCAACCCTGGTGACCTTTTACCGAGAGGAACGAGAGCGAAACATTCTCAACTCCCCGGCCCCCGCAAGGGCTCGTCCGTTCCTTCCTCTGTCTCGACCTCCAGCTCTTCCGGGCCGTGCGACGCAAGAGCCGAGAAGTCAGCCGCGAGGTTCACGTGCATCTTGAACGACCCGTAGTCAGCCGACTCGCTTCGCCCGTGCCGCAGCGAGCCGCAGCGAGCGCAGGACGTAATCGAACCTGCGGGGTCTCGGGTCGTCCTCCAATGGTGGCCGCCGAGAACAGAGCAAAGGAGTCGGTGCACCGAAGAATCAGGCTCCCGATCTCTCGACGTCGCTCGGCTTTCGCCGTCGGGTTACGTCTCGAGGCGGTAGATGGGCACGAGCCGCTTTTCGGCCTCCGTGTCGATATGCGCGACGACCTCGACGTACGGCTCCAGTCCCGAGCCCTGGAGCTTCGCCTTCAGGAGGCTGTCGACCTGGTAGATGCCCGACGAGTTGTTCATCGTGATCTCGATCAGGATCGGGCGCTCCTCGCCGTCCTTGATCGCGACGTCCTCGATTGCCGCAGCGCTGAGGGAATGGATGGAGATCGAGCCCCGGGCGAAGGGGATGCGGGACCGGCCCTGTTCCATGTCGAGCGCGTCGGCGACACGAACGATCCCGGCCTCGAGCGTCAACGGTTTGCCGTAGTCGCGGTGGCTGGTGATCGCCTGGAGGATCTCGGACGTGATGACAGTGAGATCCGGCTCGTCGTAGATCCCCGCGAGCAGCTCCCGGAGCTTCGGCTCGGCGAGAAAGAGGCTGAAGTCCTCGTGCCCTTCGCGATGAACTGCCATTCCCACGCAGTGCGTGAGGGCAGCGAGCAGCACGACGACCTCGGAGTCGTCGCTGTCGTAGCCGTAGTCCCGCACGAGCGTCGGTTCGATGTGGTGCTTGGTGAGCTGCCGTAGGAGCTTGAGCGCGATGTTCGACACGATCTGGATGTGAACCCATGAGTGGTCGTTGATCTTCATCCGCGCGACCGCGTTGACGTTTGCCACGTGCCACCACGACTTGAGCTGAGTGTCGTCGTTGACGCGTTCCACCAGCCGGCGGAGCTTGCGGTTGCCCCGTACCGGAACGTTGATCTTCATCTCGGCGACGGCCTGGGTCGGAGTCAGCCGGGTCTCGCGCTCGGCTATGTCCGATACCGGTTGATCAATCCGACCTTCGGTCTCCTTGTCGATCGAGCTCATACCGGGAGCGTATTACGCGACATCCGCGGCCCAGTCGCCGTAGAGGGAGGTGTAGAGACCGCGCTTCGCCAGCAGTTCGTCGTGCGTTCCCTGCTCGACGATCCGTCCGTGCTCCAGGACGACGATCAGATCGGCATCGCGGATCGTGGACAGCCGGTGCGCGATGATGAACGCAGTTCGTCCCGAGAGCAGCAGGCGAAGCGCGCTTTCGATCTTCTGCTCGGTCCCGATGTCGACCGACGATGTTGCCTCGTCGAGGATGAGGATGCGCGGGTCGGCGAGCAGTGCGCGAGCCAGTGCAACGAGCTGTCGCTGGCCGAGCGAGAGCCTGGAGCCGCGCTCCTGGAGCTGTGTCTCATAGCCGTTTTCGAGCCGGAGGATGAACTCGTGCGCACCGACGGTCCGAGCGGCGCGCACGACCTGGTCGGGAGTGGCGTCCGGTCGTCCGAAGGCGATGTTGTCGGTCACCGTGCCGGCGAAGAGGAAGCCCTCCTGGGGCACGATTCCGAGCTGATGCCGCAGCGAGGCCTGCGTCACGTCGCGAAGATCGTGGCCGTCGATGGTGATCCGCCCCTTGCGTGGGTCGTAAAAACGGGCGAGGAGCTTCGCGATCGTCGACTTGCCCGCTCCCGTGTGACCGACGAGAGCGACGGTTGTCCCGGCGGGCACGTCGAGATCGAGGCCGTGGAGGACATCGGGCCCCGAGCCGTAGCCGAAGCGGACCGACTCGAAGCGAACGCGTCCGGCGACGGTGGGGAGCGGTGCGGGGTCCGGGCCGTCGACGACGTCCGGCTCCTCGTCCATCACGTCCATGATCTTGTCGAGCGCGGCAGTTGCGGAGAGGAACGTGTTGTAGAGCTGCGACAGCTGCTGAACCGGGTCGAAGAAGTTCTGGACGTAGAGCATGAACGCGAACAGCGTTCCGATCGTCACGTCGCCGTTGAAGTAAAGGTGCCCGCCATACCCGAGGACGACCGCGAGCGCGACCGACGAGAGCAGGTCGACGAAGGGGAAGTAGAGGCCGTTGAGGACGACCGTCTCCATGTTCGAGTCGCGGTAGCGCTCCGCCACCGCCCGGAAGTTCGAGGTGTTCGTCTGCTCGCGCGTGAACGCCTGGACGATTCGCATACCGGCGATGTCCTCCGCGAGCGTCGCAGTGACAAGGCCTAGCCGTTCCCGGACGGCGCGGTACGCGCGCGTCGACCGAACGCGGAAGATCACCGTGGCGACGCTCATGAGTGGAATCACCGTCAGCGTGGCGAGCGCGAGCCGCCAGTCGAGGACGAAGAGGAGAATCGCGGTGCCGACGAGCGTGAGGGTGTTCTGAACGAGGCTCGTGACGCCGTCGGTGACCAGCTGGTCGATCGCCTCGACGTCGTTCGTGAGCCGGCTGATGATCACTCCGGCGCGCGTGCGCTCGTAGAAGCCGAGCGAGAGACGCTGCAAGTGCCGGAAGAGGCCGATGCGGAGGTCGGCCAGAATTCGCTCGCCGACCCAACCCGTGAGATAGGTCTGGACGTAGCTCATCGCCCAGTTGAGGAGGCCCGCGAGCACGAACGCACCGACGATCCACCAGAGCTTGGCGAGGTCTTGTTGGCCTATTCCGTAGTCGACCGCGTACTTGGCAAGGAACGGCGGCGCGAGAGCTGTCGCCGTTGCTGCGAGCAGTGAGACGATGGAGAGCGACGTGCGACCGCGATAGGGGCGCGTCAACCGTGCGAGCGTGCCGACGCGGCGGCGCGTGCGGCGCCACGACCAGTCTTCGACCTGGGCCGCGCGCTGCCCGCTGAGGTGACTGCCCGGCTGCCAGACCCTCATCGGAGGCACCCCGGGACGTTCGGATGTGGACGCGCGCGCGTCCCCACCCGGGAGGGGAAATGCTCCGCCCGCCACCCGCGGTCGACGCTACTGGCGAGCGTCGCGCCCGTCTGCGCCAATAGTGCGCCGAGATCGCCACGGAGACAGGCGTGGAGCGTGCGCGTTCCGGCCGCAGGAAAGAGCGGCATCAGGACGCCGCCTCGAGCGCGTCGGCCTCCGCGCGCGCCTCGACCGCATCCGCGAACTGGCGCTCGAGTAGCCCATGCTCGTAGATGTCCCGATACACCGGGCTTACCTCGAGGAGCTCGTCGTGCTCTCCCCTTGCGACGATCCGGCCGTCGTCGAGCACGACGATCTCGTCCGCGAGCGCGATCGTCGACAGGCGGTGGGCGATGATGAGCGTCGTCCTGTTCAGCATCGCCTCCCGCAGCCCGACCCGGATGCGGGCCTCCGTCGACGCGTCGACCGATGCCGTCGCATCGTCGAGGATCAGGACGCGAGGATCCACCGCGAGCGCGCGGGCGATAGCGAGGCGCTGACGCTGGCCGCCCGAGAGCGTGATGCCGCGCTCACCAATGACCGTGTCGTACCCGTCGGGGAGCCGCTCCACGAACTCGTGGGCCTGCGCCAGCCGCGCGATCCGCTCGACCTCCGAATCGTCGAGGCCCGGTGCTCCAAAGGTGATGTTCTCGCGGACGGTCGCCGAGAAGAGAAACGGATCCTGCGAGATGATCCCGATGGCGCGGCGAAGCGAGGTCAGCTTCACGTCCCGCACGTCCGCGCCGTCGATCATCACGCGGCCCGCGGTGACGTCGTAGAAGCGCGGGAGGAGCGAGGTCAGGGTTGTCTTCCCGGATCCGGTATGCCCGATCAGCGCGATCGTCCTTCCGGGGGCAATCTCGAGGTCGATCTCCTTCAAGACAGGCCGTCCCACCAGATACTCGAACCAGACGCCCTCGAAGCTCAGGCGTCCCGCGCCCGACGGCAACGCTTCCGCGTCGGCCCGGTCTGAGATCTCCTCGGGCTCGTCCAGCACCTGGAAGATGCGCTCTCCCGACGCGGTCGCGCGCTGCGCCTGGCCGACCCACATTCCGAGTGACCGGAGCGGCATGATCAGCATGCCGAGGTAGAGGTTGAAGGCGACGAATCCGCCGACGGTCAGCGTGCCGTGCGCAACCATCCTCGCTCCCACCAGCAGGACGGCCCCCTGGGCGAGCAACGGCACCCAGGAGATGAATGGGACATAGAGAGCACGCTGTCGGTTCGCTCGCAGCGTCTGCTGGAAGACAGCCTCGGACCGGTCGTTGAACTTGCGCTCCTCCTGCGGCTCCTGAGCGAAGGACTTGACGACGTGGACGCCGACGATGTTCTCCTCGGCGACGGTCGCGACGTCGGCGAGCTTCTGCTGCACGTCGCGCAGCGTCGGGTGCGCGACGTGGCTGTAGCGGTATGCGACCACGACGAGCACCGGCGTGATCGCGAGCGCGATCAGCGCGAGCCGCCACTCGAAGAAGAAGAGGACGACCGTGACGGAGACGACGGTGAGGGCGTTCTGGAAGAAGAAGATGAGCCCGTAGCCGAGGAAGAAGCGCACTCCTTGCAGGTCGACCGTTGCCCGCGACATCAGCTGCCCCGTCTGATGCCGGTCGTAGAAACCGAACGACAGCCGGACGAGATGCGCGTAGAGGCCCTGGCGCAAATCCATCTCGACGGCGAGCGCCTGTTTGCCCGAGATGAGGCGCCGTCCCGCCATCAGCACGGCGCGCAGGGCGCCGAGCCCGACGATCGCCCAGACGAACATCCACAGCTTGCCGGCGTCATGCGGAGTGATCGCGTCGTCAATGGCGTGCTTCGTCACCCAGACGAGCGCGATCTGCGCCCCCTGTGAGCCGACCGCGAGGACGATCGAGACGACGAGCGAGACCTTGTACGGGCGCAGGAAACCGAGCAGACGTGCGAACGTCGCCCGGTACGGAGTCTCGCTGTGCTCCTTCACTCCCGAAATCTAGCGGCGGCCGTTGCCGCTATAGACGCGCCAGCTCGGACCGGACGAGGCGCACGGCCTGCGCGGTCAGCTCGCGGTTGGGCGGGGAGTTGAGCCAGCTGCTCGCGCCGGAAGGATGCGGCAGCGGCACGACGACCACGCCGTCCAGCTCGTACCTCCGTCCGACGCACTCCGCCAAGCCCGAGAGACCGAGCAGCGCCTTGATCGCGAGCCCGCCGACGGCCACGATCAGCGCCGGCCGGAGCAGGCGAAGCTCCCACTCGCGCCAGAAGTCGCAGAGCTCGCGCTCGGCGGGAGTGGGCGTGCGGTCGCCGCGCCCGGATCGTGTCCGGCCGGGATAGCAGCGGGTCACCGAAGCGCAGTAGAACGTTGCATAGAACTCGTCCTCGCCCAGGTCGAGCCAGTCGCGAAGCCTCTGCCCGGCACGACCCCGCCAGGGTCGGCGCTCGACGCCCTCCACGATCCCGGGAGCCTGGCCGTACATGTACGCGCGCTGACCGAACTGCTCGTTCCTGACGGGCATCGACTCCAGCGGATAACCGGCCTCCGCGCACGCCCGGCAGATTGCGAGGTCGCGTTCGAGCGAGACGAGCGACCTGTACGACGACCGCCGACGGGTCACGCTCGCACGACGATGAACCACCTGCTGGTGAAGACGATCGCCCCTCCGAGCTCGCCTGCCAGGTCCGGGCCGTCGAACACCCGCTTGAAGACGGTCCAGGTCGATCCGTCCCGCAAGAGGCGCTCGACGAAGGCGGAGGCGGGATCGCCCTCATGGCGAACGGAGCCGACCACGACGAGCTCGGAAGCGACCCGTCGCGCCTCGTCGACGAAGCGCTCGCGCTGCGGCGGCTCGAGATGGCAGTAGAAGTAACTCGTGAACACCCGGTCGAATGAGCGGTCTGGGAACGGAAGGTCGAGCGCATCCCCTTGCACACGACGCGCGTTCGGCGCCTGCTGGGCGGCGAGCTCGAGCATGCGCGCGCTTGCGTCGAGCGCCACGACGTCTCCCCGGAGGTGCCTTGTCAGGAAGCCGGTACCGCAGGCGACGTCCAACGTCCGGACAGGCGGCAGGCTTGCGATGAACAGCTCGAGCTCGTCGAGGTCGTCCTCCCAGCCGGGACGGACCTGGTCGGCGTACCGGCCCCGGCCGAGCCACCAGTCGTCGTACTCGGGCGCGCGTCGGTCGTAGTACGCCTTCACCTGTTTCTAGAGTACGCGGGTGGACCTGCTGGAGTCGGTGCCGAACTTCTCGGAAGGGCGTGATGCCGGGACGATCGAGGATCTCCGACGTGCCCTCGCCGCTCATGCGGACGTTCTCGACGTGCACGTCGACCCCGATCACAACCGCTCCGTCTTCACGCTCGTCGGCGAAGACGCGCCCCTGGTCGAGGCACTGCTCGCGAGTGTCGCCTGCGCGCGCGAGCGCATCGATCTGGGCTTGCACGAAGGGGCGCATCCACGCATCGGGGCCGCCGATGTCGTCCCGATCGTCGCGCTCGACACGGGCGACGAGGATCGCGCCCGCGCCTGTGCGCTTCTGCTGGCCGAACGAATCGGAACAGAGCTCGGGCTGCCCGTGTTCCTCTACGGAGAGTCTGCGCCGGGTCGCGGGCCCGCTTTCTTCCGGAAAGGGGGGCCGGGCGAGCTCCAGCGGCGCATCGACGCCGGCGAGCTGCGCCCGGACTTCGGGCCGAGCCGCATCGACGAGCGAGCAGGCGGCGTGATCGTCGGGGCGCGCCGCCCGCTGATCGCGTTCAACGTCGATCTCGAGACGGACGACGTCGGCGTCGCGCGCGCGATCGCCGCAGTCGTCCGCGAGAAGGGTGGAGGCTTTCCCGGCGTGCGCGCGCTCGGCTTGACACTGCCGAGTGCCCGCAGGGCCCAGGTGAGCATGAACGTCGAGGACTACGAAGCGGCGCCGCTGGCCGACATCGTCGAGCGTGTGAGGCGCGAGGCGCAGGCCCGGGGGACGGGGATTGCGGGCGCGGAGCTCGTCGGACTTATGCCGGCCGGCGCAGCGGTGGCTGCGGCGGGAGCCGTCCTCGGAATCGACCGCCTCGACTCGGCGAGCGTGCTCGAGCTGAGGCTGCTCGAGCGCCTGAAGCGGCGCGAGTAGTGCCCTAGACTGGCCGCGCAATGGCCCAGGGGATGCCGATCCGCCTGACCGGAGACGACCTCCGGCTCGAGGACGTCTGGACGGTGGCGTTCGGCGGTGCCCACGCCGCGCTCTCTGACGACGCTCGTACGAAGATGCAGGCCGCACGCGACCTGGTCGAGCGGGCGGCACACGGGGCCCGCGAGCACACCTACGGGATCAACACCGGCTTCGGACGTTTCGTGTCGCGCTCGATTCCCGAGGCGGAAGCCGAAGAGCTCCAGCTGCGGCTGCTGCGGAGCCACGCCTGCGGCGTCGGCGATCCGTACCCGCCCGAGATCGTGCGCGCCGCGATGCTGCTGCGGGCCAACGCGCTCGCGAAGGGGACGTCGGGCGCCCGCATCGAGACCGTCGAGCTCTTGCTTCAGTGCCTCCAGCGCGGCGTGCTTCCGCGCGTCCCGAGCCGCGGCTCGGTCGGCGCCAGCGGCGACCTGGCGCCGCTCGCGCACCTGGCACTGCCGCTGGTCGGAGAAGGAGAGGCCTGGTGGGCCGGGGAGCTCATGCCGGGCGCTGATGCGCTGGCCGCAGCCGGTCTGAAGCCGACACGCCTCGAAGCCAAGGACGGACTGTCCCTGATCAACGGCACGCAGTTCATGGCCGCGTACGGCGCGCTGGGCGTGACCCGCGCGCGGCGGCTCGCCCAGTCGGCGGATCTCGCCTGCGGGTTGTCGATCGAGGCCCTGCAGGGATCGCGCACGAGCTTCCTACCGCAGATCCACCGTCTGCGCCCGTTGCGCGGGCAATCGGATTCGGCCGCCAACGTGATCCGCCTGCTCGAGGGATCCGCGATCAACGAGGCGCACAGATGGTGCGACAAGGTGCAGGACGCCTACTCGCTGCGTTGCGCCCCGCAGGTGCACGGGGCGTCGCGCGACCTTCTCGACTACGTCGAAGGAACGGTGGCGGTCGAGCTCAACGCCGCCACCGACAATCCACTCGTGCTCGTCGAGGACGAGTTGCTCGTGTCGAACGGAAACTTCCACGGTCAGCCAGTGGCCTTCGCTCTCGACGCGCTGGCGATCGCGTGTTCCGAGCTCGCGAACATCTCCGAGCGTCGCGTGGAGAGGCTCGTCAACCCGAGCCTCTCGGACGGGCTGCCGGCCTTTCTCACCACCGAGGGCGGGTTGAACTCCGGTTTCATGATCACTCAATACGTTGCGGCGTCGCTCGTCAGCGAGAACAAGGTGCTGTGTCATCCTGCGAGCGTGGACTCGATTCCCACGAGCGCGGCGCAGGAGGATCATGTGTCGATGGGAAACGCGGCCGCGCTGAAGTCCTGGCAGGTCCTCGCCAACTCCGAGCGCGCGCTTGCGATCGAGCTGCTCGCCGGGGCGCAGGCCGTCGAGTTCCTCGCACCGCTCACCCCAGGGCGGGGGGTGCGCGCGGTCCGCGATTTCGTGCGCACGCTCTCGCCTCGTCTCCACGACGACCGCTCTCTGTCGGCCGACATCGAGGCGGTCGCGGGCGCGATTCGCGACGGCACCCTGATCACCGCTGTCGAGGCCCAGATCGGAGAGCTCGCATGAGCGCGACGCGCCAGGTCGACTCGGTCGTCGAAGATCTCTGCGGCGACCTCTCGTCGATCCGGGCTCCCCGCGGCACCGGTCTTCACGCCAGGTCGTGGTCGACAGAGGCGCCGCTGCGGATGTTGCTCAACAACCTCGATCCCGATGTGGCCGAGCGGCCCGAGGAGCTCATCGTCTACGGCGGATCCGGAAAGGCCGCGCGGACTCCGGAGGCGCTGCGGGCGATCGTCCGGTCTCTCATCGAGCTCGGTCATGACGAGACCCTGCTCGTGCAGAGCGGCAAGCCGGTCGGCGTGTTCCGCACACACCCGGGTGCTCCCCGCGTGCTGATCGCGAACGCGATGCTCGTCCCCCGATGGGCGACATGGCCCGAGTTCCGGCGGCTCGAGGCCCTCGGCTTGACGATGTACGGCCAGATGACTGCCGGGAGCTGGATCTACATCGGCTCACAGGGAATCCTGCAGGGCACCTACCAGACGTTTGCCGCCGCCGGCGAGAAACACTTCGGGACGCCCGACCTCGCGGGCCGCACGATCCTGACGGCTGGGCTCGGCGGGATGGGCGGCGCGCAACCCCTCGCCGGGACGATGGCCGGCGCCGCGATCCTCTGCGTCGAGGTCGATCCGTCGCGCATCGAGCGCCGGCTCGACACCCGTTATCTCGACGAGTCCACCGACTCGATCGACGACGCGCTCCGACGGATCCGGCAGGCCGCTTCGGCCGGTCGGCCGCTTTCGGTCGGGCTGCTCGGCAATGCGGCCGAGATCGTCCCGGAGCTCGCGCGGCGCGGTGAGCATTTCGACCTCGTGACCGATCAGACGGCTGCTCACGACCCACTTACCGGGTACGTCCCAGCCGGTCTATCTGTCCAGGAGGCGGCGGTGCTCCGTTCGAACGATCCGGACACCTATCTCGAGCGCGCGCGCGCGTCGATCGTGCGCCATGTCGAAGGGCTGCTCGAGTACGTCCGAGCTGGAAGCTATGTTTTCGATTATGGCAACAACCTTCGAGGTGAGGCCCGTGAAGGTGGAGTAGAGGAGGCCTTCTCATACCCGGGCTTTGTCCCGGCCTATATCCGGCCGCTCTTCTGTCGCGGCGTCGGCCCGTTTCGCTGGGCGGCGCTTTCGGGAGAGGCGGCGGACATCGCGGCGATCGACGCGATGCTCCGCGACCTCTTCCCGGACGATCCGCTCCTCCAGAGATGGCTCGAGCTCGCGCCGGAGCGGGTTGCCTTCCAGGGCCTTCCATCACGGATCTGCTGGCTCGGGTACGGCGACCGCGCCAAAGCGGGGCTCGCTATCAACGAGCTCGTCCGGTCGGGAGAGGTGAAGGCGCCGATCGTGATCGGGCGCGACCATCTCGACGCGGGATCCGTGGCATCGCCGTACCGCGAGACGGAGGCGATGCGCGATGGCTCCGACGCCATCGCCGACTGGCCCATCTTGAACGCTCTCCTCAACGTCGCGGCAGGCGCGACCTGGGTGAGCGTCCACCACGGCGGAGGCGTCGGGATCGGGAACTCGATCCACGCGGGCATGGTCGTCGTCGCCGACGGCAGCGACGACGGGGCCGAGCGGCTCGGGCGAGTTCTGACGACCGATCCGGGAACCGGCGTCATGCGGCATGTCGATGCCGGCTACCCCGAGGCGATCGAAGCTGCGGCGGCACACGGGCTCGAGGCGCCGATGCCGCCGCTCGCTGGATGAACGCGGCGGGCGCCGCGCGCCGCCTGCTCGTCCGAGACCTCGAACAGCTCGCGTCCCCAGCTGGCTCGGCATCGCCGCTGCGCGGTGCGGCCCTCGCCGACGTCGAGGTGGTCGAGGACGGTTACGTCCTCTGCGCCGGTGGCACGATCGAGGCGGTCGGCCGCATGCGCGACCTCGGTCCGGTCGAGGGTGAGATCGAGGAGCTCGACGGACGTGGCCTCTGCGCGATCCCCGGGCTGGTCGATTGCCACACGCACGCGTGCTTCGCCGGAGACCGCGTCGACGAGTTCGCCCTGCGCGCAGGCGGAGCGAGCTATGAAGAGTTACACGCGGCCGGCGGCGGGATCATGTCTACGGTACGCGCCACGCGCGCCGCGGGACAGCCAGAGCTCACGACCGTCGTCGCCCGCCACCACGACTGGATGCTGCGCGCCGGGACGACAACCTTCGAGTCGAAGTCGGGGTACGGGCTCGACCGCGAGACGGAGCTCGCGTCTCTCGAGGCGATTCGTGCTGCCGGCGGGGTCCCGACCTGGCTCGGGGCGCACGCGGTCCCGCCCGAATTCGCGAACGCGGACACCTACCTCGACTTCGCGCTGACCGAGGTGCTTCCGCAAGCGTCGAGGCTCGCGGAGGCGGCCGACGTCTTCCTCGAGAGGGGTGCGTTCGACGTGGCCCAGGCGAGGCGCTATCTGGAAGCGTGTGCCCGCGCCGGCCTCGCGCTCAGGCTTCACGGCGACCAGTTCACCGAGCAGGGCGCAGTCGAGCTCGCGATCGACCTCGGCGCCCGCTCCGTCGACCATCTCGAGGCCACGGGAGCCGACGGCGTCGATGCTCTCGCCGCGAGCTCGGTCTCCGCGGTGCTCCTGCCGGCGAGCGCGCTCTTCCTCGGGCGGCCGATGCCGCCGGGCCGCGCGCTCGCCGAAGCGGGCGCCATTGTCGCGCTCGCGACCGACTTCAACCCGGGGAGTGCCTTCTGCGAGAGCCTTCCGCTCGTCTGTTCACTCGCGTCGACGCAGCTCGGGCTCTCGCCGGCGCAAGCCCTCTCCGCCTGCACGGTCAACGCGGCGCACGTCCTCGGACGAGCCGACCGGCTCGGGCGGCTCGCGCCCGGCTTCGCGGCGGACGTCGTCTTGCTCGACGCGCCCGACTGGCGTTACCTCGCGTACCACCTCGGCGGGGATCTCGTCGCAGGGATCGTCGTCGATGGCAGGCCCGCGGAGCTACCCTAGGACGGGCATGCCCACCAGGAAGCAGCGGCGGCGGGAGCAGAAGGCCCGCCGGCACGAGTACGAATACGTGTACGTCGACGACGCGGGGAACGAGGTCGACGTCGACCCGGAGGAGTTGCGCGTCCAGAAGGAAGCAAAGCGCGAGACTCGCGGGTCGAAGGTGGAGAGCCGCAAGCCGGCCGCCGCCAGGGGCCAGCGGGCGGTTCAGCCGCCGTCCTGGCGGCGCTCCGCGCGGCGCGGGGTCGTGCTCGGGCCGCTGCTGATCGTGGCCATGATGCTCTTCAACCGCGGCGTGCCGCTCGTGCAGCAGATCGCGCCGGCGGCGTTCCTGCTCGCGTTCTTCATCCCCTTCAGCTACTTCACCGACTCGTTCGCGTACCGCATGTACCGCAAGCGCGTCGAGCGCAGGGAGACCGCAAGCCGAAGCTAGCGGCGGGAGAACGCGGCCTAGCCGTTGTCGGCCGGTTCGCTCCCGCGATAGTGGCCCTCGCCGGGCCAGGGAGCGAGCACGAGCAGGATCCGCGCCCCGTCCTCGGTCGAGATCGAGTGACGCTCGTCGACGTCGAAGGAGAAGAAGGAGCCGGAGTCGCCCTGGATCACGTCGTCGCCCGACTCGACACGGACCGTGCCGTCGATCACCGAGACGAGGGCGCGCTCCTTGACCTGATGGTCGCCGAGGCTCTGGCCCGGGTCGAGCGCGATCAGCACGGCGCGCGCGGCGTCGTCGGACCGGAGCACGACCGGCGAACGGCTCCCTCCGGGAGTGTCGATCTCGCGCAGGTTCCAACTCCGCACGCCGCGATCCTAGACGCTCGCAGGGCGCGGTTAGACTCAAACGCCCGTGCCGCCTGTCGTGGAGAGATACGAGCTGGGCCCGATCCGGACGAATTGCTACGTCGTTCGCGCGGAGCGTGGCTCATCCGAGGCGGTAGTGGTCGATCCCGGCGGCGACGCCGCGCGCCTGCGGCTCGAGCTGGCGGGCATGGGCTCGGCATGCGCGGCCATCCTGATCACGCACGGACACTGGGATCACCTCGGCGCTGTCGCGGATCTTGCGGAGGGAACCGGTGCTCCCGTGTACATGGCGGAGGACGAGCGGACACTTCTGGAGGACATCAACAGCTTCGTCCCCGCGGGCATGCGGCTTCGCCCGTACAGGCCGGACGTCCTGCTTCAGGGCAACGAGACGCTCGAGCTCGCCGGAATGACCTTCGAGACGCTGCGCATCCCGGGCCACTCGCCCGCGCACCTCGCGTTTCACACGGACGGTTGCCTCTTCTCGGGCGATCTGGTCTTCGCCGGGTCCGTCGGCCGCACCGACCTCCCCGGCGGCGACTGGGAGACCCTCGTCGCGTCGATCCGTGCGCTCGCCGACCGGTTCCCGCCGGAGACGGTCGTCTATTCGGGCCATGGGCCGGAGACGACGCTCGGCGCCGAGCTCGCGCGTAACCCGTTTCTCGCGGAGCTGCGCGCGTGACGCGCTTCGAGGCGCCGCGCGGCACGCACGACATCCCCCCGTCCGAGCAGCCGCTCTGGCAGTGGGTGAGGGGAGAGATGGACGACGTCTGCGCTCTCTACGGCTACGGGCGGATCGACACGCCCGGCTTCGAAGACACGGAGCTGATCGTTCGCACGTCGGGCGGCGGCTCGGATGTCGTACAGAAGGAGACCTACACGTTCGCCGATCGCGGCGGTCGCTCGCTCACGCTGCGGCCGGAAGCGACCGCCCCGATCTGCCGTGCGTACGTCCAGCACGGGCTCCATCGCGAGCCACAGCCGCAGAAGCTCTACACGATCGGGCCGATGTGGCGTTACGACCGCCCGCAGAAAGGCCGCTATCGCGAGCACTGGCAGCTGTCCGTCGAGGCGATCGGGACCGACGATCCTGCTATCGACGCCGAGGTGATCCAGCTCTACGCGGAACTGCTCCGCAGGGTCGGCGTCACCGACTACACCCTTGAGCTCAACTCGATCGGCGATCGTAACTGCCGTCCGGCATACATCGAGAAGCTGAGCGCGTGGCTCGACGGGCACGAGTCGGAGCTCGACGACGAGGCCCGCGCGAAGAGAGTGACGTCGCCGCTCCGCGTCTTCGACGTGAAGAGCGAGCGCGTCCAGCAGCTCCTCACGGGCGCGCCGAAGATCGGCGAGTCGCTTTGCGACGAGTGCCGCGAGCACTTCGCGCGCGTCCTCGAGGGCCTCGGCGCGTACGGCGTCCGGTACGAGCTGAAACCGACGCTCGTGCGCGGGCTCGACTACTACACGCGCACGACGTTCGAGTTCAAGGACGAGGCGATCGGCGCTAAGGACACGATCTGCGGCGGCGGGCGGTACGACGGCCTGATCGAGGAGATCGGCGGCTCGCCGACCCCGGCGATCGGGTTCGGCGCCGGTATCGAGCGCCTGTTGCTCTCGCTCGAGAACGGAGACCGGAGCC
>DASUXI010000027.1:0-3854 GCA_036377995.1 Gaiellaceae bacterium | reverse complement strand
CCTTCGACCGCCTCACCCACCGACGCGTGCCAGCGGCCGGCGCACGAGCTCGGCGAAGACGTCGCGGTGCGAGCCGAGCTCGCCGAGCCGCGCGTACTGCCGCTCGGCGGAGTTGGCGTCGGGGACGGCGAGATACGGCGCAGCTCCGATCTCGCCGGCGACGGGCTCCACCCACTCGAGCAGCGACTCGATCCTCGAGCGCGCTGGAACGACGACGTCCCGGTCGAAGTCGATGAGCTCTCCGCTGAGGCCGTAACGGATCGCGCGCCACATGTTCTCCTCGATCAGCCGGTTGGGCAGCGCGCGCAACGGCTCGCCCTCGTCGACCGCGCGCACGAACCGTGCGCCGAGCGCATACACGAGCGCGGCCAGCGCCTGCGCGTCCGCGAGGTCGGGCTGCGCGTCGCAGATCCGCACCTCGACCGTCGGGAAGCCGAGGTGGGGCCGAACGCTCCACCAGATCTGCGTGTACTCGTCGATCGAGCCCGTGTCGTAGAGGAACCTGACGTACTCCTCGTAGCTCTTCCAACCGTCGAAGGCGTCCGGGACGCCGCACCGCGGGAACATGCGGGTGAAGATCTCGGTCCGCGCGGAGTGCAGCCCGGACACGCAGTCCTCGACGAAGGGCGAGCTCGCCGACAGCGCGAGCAGTTCGGGCAGGACGTTCCTGAACGCGTTGCAGACCGCGATCGCACGGTCCGCCCCGCGGATCCCGATGTGGACGTGGATCCCGAAGCTGTTGTTCCGCCAGACGACGTACTGGAGGACCTCGTTGTTCCGCCGGTAGTGCGGCGTGTCGATGATCCGCTGATCCTGCCAGCGGCTCCACGGATGCGTCCCGCTGCACGCGAGCCCGACGCCGAACCGGTCTGCGAGCTCCGCGAGTTGGTCGCGGCGCTCGGCCATCCGGTCGGCCACCTCGCCGAAGCCGTCGCAGCGGCCGGTCTTGATCTCGATCTCCGACGCGATCAGCTCGCCGACGACGTGCTCCTCGAGATCCGTGCCGGTGGCGCCCTCCTTGAGCTCTTCGAACCGGTTCGTCAGCTCGAGGGTCTCCGGGTCGAGGAGCGCGAACTCCTCCTCCACCGCGACGGTGAGGTCCTCCCCGGACTCGAAGGCCTCGCGGGCCGTGCGGATCTGCTCGCCGGGACTGAGTTTCTGCTGGTCGCCCACGTTCCTAGCGTAAATGAAGCGGCTCAGCCGGCTGCGAACGGCTCGAGCAGCCGGGACGAGACGCTGCTCCAGCTCCAGCGCGCGACCGTCGCGCGACGCGCGGCGGCACCGAGCTCTGCGCGCGTGCTCGCCGGCAGGCGCAGCAGCTCCGCGAGCCGGCCGTGGAGCTCGACCGAATCTCCCGACGTGAAGCTCGCCAGATGGCGGTACTCGGCCGGATACTCCGCCTCGACGCCCTCTGCGATCTCGGCGAGCCCCGAGTGGCGCGCGACGAGTGGAGGCGATCCGGCGGCGGCAGCCTCGGCGGCGACCATTCCGAAGGCCTCCGGGAACACCGACGGCACCACGGTGACGTCGGCCAGGGGAAGCAGGTGGACGAGGTGGCGATGCTCGAGGGGGCCTGTGAAGAGCGTCCCCGGAGGGGCGAGGGCCTCGAGCTCGGCGCGGTAATCACCGAAGCCGACGATCACGGCGCGGGCATCGAGCCCCCGCAGAGCCTCGAGCAGCACGTGGACGCCCTTGTTGAAGAGAAGCTTGCCGAAGTACACGACGGTCGGCTCCTCCGATGCGAAGAAGGCGCTGAAGCGGTCCGCGTTGCCGTCGTCCGGCAGGCGCTCGTTCGCGTTCCCCGGGTTCTCGGGGTCCGCCTGCGCCTGCGCGAGCAAGCCCTCGAGCGCGGCGTCTCTCGGCTCCGGCCTGAACTCGTCCACGTCGACGCCGGGCGGTACCTCGTGAACCCGGTCGACATGGCCGACGACCTCTTCCAGGACCGACCGGATATGGGCCGAGCCGACGAACACTGCCCTCGCGCGCGCAAGCGCATCGCGACCCCAGGCGGTGAGGTCGGGATTGCCGCGCATCGAGTACTCGAGCTCGGACCCGTGCGCCTTGACGGCGTAGGGCAGCCCCGACGCGAAACCGACCGGCGCGCCGAGCAGCACGTGATTCGCGAACACCAGATCGGCGGGCATGTGAGTGCAGATCGCAGTGGCATTGAGCGCGACGTAGCGGTCGCGCTCGCTCCTCGTGAAGTCCTGGAGCAGCTTCGCCTCGATTCCCTCGTAACGGTCGAGGACGAACACGGGTAGGAGCCCGCCGACGTTCGGCCGGAAGACCCGCGCGCCGCCGAGGTCGTAGCGCTCGGGGTGCGGCTCCTGGCAGATGACGACGACGCTGTGGCCCGCCCGGCTCCACTCCCGCGCGAGCGCCCGGGTGTAGACGTTCGACCCCGTCCCACCGAGCAGATACCCGTGCCACAGGACGATCCTCATGTGGCGCGGTTACGGGCCTACGTCAAATAGAAATAGAGGGCATAGAGGAGCTCGACGGCCGGGTTCGAGGTGTGCACCGCGACGTCCTGCGGCACGTCGAGCAGAGCCTCTGAGTAGTTGAAGATGATCCTGACCCCGGAGCCGACGAGATCGTCCGCGACCTTCTGCGCGCTCTCCGCCGGCACCGCGACGACGCCGACGATGATGTTCTTGTCGTGCACCGCACGCGCGAGGCTCCCGTAGTCGCTGACGGCGACGTTGCCGACCGGGCGCCCGAGTTTCTCCGGGTCGCTGTCGAAGACCGCAGCGATGTTGATCCCGTGCTCGGCGAAGATCGGCGAGCTCGCGATCGCCTGGCCCAGCCGCCCTGCGCCGACGAGCGCGATGTTGTGCTGCCCCTGCGTCCGGAGGATCTTCCGGATCTCCCCGAGAAGCGAGTCGATGTTGTAACCGACGCCGCGCTTGCCGAACTTTCCGAAGGCCGAGAGGTCGCGCCGTATCTGCGTGGCGTTGATGTTGGTGTAGTCGGAGATCTCCTGCGAGGAGATCCGCTCCTTCCCCATCTTCTTCGCCTGCGTCAGCACCTGCAAGTAGCGCGACAGGCGCGCGGCGACGCCGACGGTCAGGCGGTCAGCAGCGCCCGCAGGGTTTCGCGACTCGACAGTTTGTGACACCCGGAAGGCGTTCTATCACGCGGCGAAGGGCCAATGCGCCGGTCAAGTTTGTGCGGCCAGTTTGCGGCGAAACGCATCAGGGTCGACGTAGTAGACGAACGCCCGCTCGCCGTCGATCTCGACCACCGGCAGCCATTCGCGGTACCGGGCCTCGAGCTCCTGATCTCCGCCGATGTCGACCTCCTCGAACGGGGTGCCACTCGCCTCGATGACGGCCCGCGCGCGCTCGCAGAGATGGCAGCCCGCCGCGTGGTAGAGAACGACTTTGGCGTTCTTCGTCTTCATCACCTTCGGCCCGTCACACACGCCGAGGCCGGAGACTAACCAGGCCGAAGGCCGTTAGGCGGAGGCGAGCTCACGCGGGTGGCGACGCTTCAGCGCCGCCGGCCGCGCTGTCGGGAACAACCGCTCGAGTCGCCGTAGGGCGAGAACCCGTGCGCGCGCGCAGGCGAAACCGCGTCTCGCCTGAGCGCAACGGACAGTAAGCCTTGTCGATCGAAGAAGGAGGAGCTTCTGGGGAACCTTGGTTCCCCAGAAAGAAACTACGGGTAGATCCCCCGCGTCACCGTCGCCTCGGCGACTCGCTCGACGGCGAGGCCGTAGGCGGCCATGCGCATCGACACTCCCTTTCCTTCGTGCGTCGCCCAGGTCTCGTTGAACGCGCGCGTGACGATGTCGTTGAGCTTCGCGTTCACCTCGGCCTCCTTCCAGAAGTACTCCTGGAGGCCCTGGACCC
>DASUXI010000026.1:0-3339 GCA_036377995.1 Gaiellaceae bacterium | reverse complement strand
ACGTACCGCTTCCGGCCCGAGGGTGAACAGCGCTACCTCGTCTTCGAGACGCCCGGGCTGATCGAGATTCCGAAGCGCTATCGCAACCAGTACGGACAGATGCTCGAGGGCGCACCGTACTACCACCGCGACATCCACCCTCCGACCGAGCTCACCACGCACCGCGACAAGGGCGAGTTCCCGGTCAAGGTGCGCGTGCGAGACGGCTACCAGACCTACGTCCTCGACTATCACCCGTTCGACGTCGTCGGTTGGGACGGCTACCTCTATCCGTGGACCTTTTCCGTGCACGACTTCGAGCCGATCACCGGCCGGATCCACCAGCCCCCGCCGTCACATCAGACGTTCCAGGGGCGCAACTTCGTCATCTGCTCGTTCTGCCCGCGCAAGCTCGACTTCGATCCGCTCGCGGTGCCGATCCCCTATCACCATTCCAACCTGCAGTCAGAGGAGATGATCTATTACGTCTCGGGCAAGTTCGGCTCGCGGAAGGGCGTGGACGTTGGCTCGATCACGTTGCACCCGTCCGGCCTCCCGCACGGCCCGCAGCCCGGGCTCGCGGAGAAGTCGATCGGCATGCACGAGACCCACGAGCTAGCCGTGATGTGCGACACGTTCTATCCGCTGAAGCTGACGAAGTTCGCCGAAGGGCTCGACGACGGCAAGTACGCCTATTCCTGGTACGAAAACGCTCAGGACGGCGTGCTCGAGGAAGCCGGGGTCGACGGCGACGCGAGCGGCGCCGGCCTCACTTCACACTTCTGACCCGGCGTCCGGACTCGTTGCGCTCGGCCTCGAGCAGCAAGGCAAGCGTCGGGCAGGCGGCGACCGCGCGCCGCGCATGTCTCTCGAGCTTTCGCGGAATCGGGCCTGCCTCGACGATCGGATAACCCCAGTCGTCGAGCGAGATCCGCTCCGGGAGGAGCTCGGCGCAGAGGCCATGGCCATCGCAGGTGATCGGGTTCACGCGAAGGCGCTCGGTCACGCGGCCACCTGTCGTCGCTGCGCGGCCGGCAGGACCGCCATTTGCTTTCCCCCGCAACGTCCGTGCCGGAGGTGGAGCTCGATTTCCTCCTCGAAGACGGTGAGCGCGCTCGAGACGAAGCGCACCGCGCCGTCCGGGTGGCGGCAGGCGCCGCGACCGCGCACCATCTCGGCCCAGCGCTTCAGTTGCGGGCGCGCGTCCGCCTCGCCCCGCGAAAGGCGTTCGACCGCAGTGGCAATGGCCCCGAGCCCGTTCACGCACGGCCCGCATTGGCCGGCGCTCTCGTCCGCCAGATAGCGGGTGACACGGGCGACCTCGGCGACGGCGCAGGCCGTGCTCGGAAAGGCGATGATCACGCGTGAGCCGAGCGCCCCACCGTGTGCGGCGAGGCTCTCCCGGTCGAGGTCGAGCTGCTCGCCGACCGCGGCCGGCAGCCATGCTCCGAAATAGCCGCCGACGAGATAGGCAGACGCGGCTTCCGTGCTGCCGCCCGCCTCGGCGAGCACACGACGCAACGGCGTGCCCAGCTCGACCTCGTGAATGCCCGGTCGCGCGACCGCTCCCGAGACCGTGGCGAGTGCCGTCCCGGGCTCGGCCGGCGTTCCGAGCTCGCGAAACCAGCGCGCGCCGTAGCGCGCGATCAGTGCGATCTGCGCGAGGGTCTCGACGTTCTGGACGAGGGTGGGCGCACCGGCGACGCCGCGCTCGAAGGGACGGGGAGGTGTGAAGGTTGGCTTCGGCGGCCCGCCGTTCAGGAAGTTGATGAGAGCCGTCTCCTCGCCGTTGACGAACCCGTCCGGCGCGGCCACCGCGCGGAGCGTGCAGCGGCCGTCGCTCCGCCCACGCGCTGCGATCGCTTCGGCCAGCGCCTTCTGCTCCCGCGACGCCCGGCGCCCGATTCCGACGATCACCTCGCGGGCCCCGACTGCGTCGGCCGCGAGGACGGCTCCGTCCAGCACGAGATGCGGCGTCGCGCGGAGAAGCGCTCGGTCCTTGCCGCTGGCCGGCTCGCCCTCGACGGCGTTGACGACGACGACCGGGCGTCCGCGCTGCCCGGCGACGGCGGCCAGCTTGGCGCCCGTGGGGAAGCCTGCGCCGCCGCGCCCGCTGAGGCCGCTCGCCTCTACGATTGAGATCAGCTCGGACCCCCCGGCCGCGTCGCGCGCGTGACCGTAGGCGCGAATGTGCTCCTCGAACGAGGTCGGACGGCCGTCGTCGCGGACAGAGGCGAGGAGTCGCGGGAGCCCGTGTGGAGCGCTCACGCGGCCCGTCCGTTCACCGAGCCGCCGACGGAGTTGCTCGAAGCGCTGAGCCGCAGCGCAAGCTGCAGGTCGACCCGACCGCCGGCCGCATTCGTGAGCTGCGCCTCGACCTGGTTGCCGCTGAGCGAGACGACCTGCCCCGTATACGGGGACGTTGTCCCTGCGGCCGCGAAGGCGACGTTGCTTGCGGTCATCGATACGCCACCTCCGTCGGTCGGTAGACCCCAGAGCGTGAGCCTCAGGTTTCCGTGCACGCGACCCTGGACCCGGGCCCGGATCTCGACGGTCACGAGCCCGTCGCTTCTCGGGGCGGAATCGTTGATGCGGCCCGAGAGGCGCGCGGCAAAACTCTGCGAGGGGAGCGACGTCTGCGAAGAGCTTGCGGCTGCGGCCACGGCGGTCGATGATCCCGACGATCGGAGCAGGCCTGCCGGCGTTCCCGCGCGCGCGGCCCAGCCGGTCTGGCCGGGACCGCGGTGGTACCAGGCGAAGACCAGGATCGGCACGACGAGCGCAGCGGCGATCGCGGGCGCGCGCAACGCCGCCGCCGAGGTGCCGTAGGTCACCCGGACGACGACGGAGCACGCGACGAGCGCGATGCAGGCGAAGCCGACGAGCGCGAGCCAGCTCTGGCGCGCGTCGCTGCCCGTGCCGAGAGCGTGGAGGAGCGCGACGGGCAAGGACGCATACGCGAGCCAGTGAACGATCCGCCAGGCGCGATAGCCGAGCCGGGCGCGCAGGAGGCTCGTCGCCACGAGCGCGAGCAGCAGGTCGAACGCGGTTGCGCCGAGACCCAGCCACACCGGCCGGTAACGAGAGACGAAGGGGACCAGCGCATCCTTCAGGCCGATCGGGGCGTAGCCGTCGGCGACGGTCGTCACGACGTGCACGACGACGAATGCGATCGCGAGCATGGTGACGTTGCGATGGAGTGCGCCGACGACGAAGCGCGGGAGGCGATCGGTGCGCCAGCGAACCGAGCCGAGCACGCCGAGGACGACGGCGGCGGTAAGCAGAATCAGGGAGACGACGCCGGTCGCCCGGGTCAGGTACCAGAACGTCGACGGGCCCGTGGCGGCGACCAGCCCGGTC
>DASUXI010000025.1:0-7807 GCA_036377995.1 Gaiellaceae bacterium | reverse complement strand
GCGCGAGGGCGACTGGTCGGTCGTCCTCATGAACTCCGACGGCTCGCGTGGCGTCGCCGCGGACATCGACGTGGGCGCGAAGATGTCCTTCCTGCTCTGGGTTGCGATCGGGGTGCTCCTCGGCGGCGTGCTCGTCACCGGGGGAAGCATCGCGTTGATCGTCCTTGCCGCGCGGACGCGCCGGCCGCAGCCTCCGCCACCGGTACCTCCTACCGCGGGCGCCGGATCAGGAAATGCGCCGGCACCCGAGCCTCCCGACCGGTCAACAGAAGAGGCCCCGCCTAGCTGAACGCTGTCTCGCTGATGGCCCTTAACGACTTCCCCGGGATCGACGGGTACGGGTGGTGCCTCGGCGGTCAGGCAGCGCCGCTCGCGCGCGAGAAGCTCGTGGCGACGCTCGCCGCCGAGACCACGGCGGCGCTCGGATGAGGACGGGCGCGCAGAGCCTGGTCGAGACCGCGGTGGCCGCCGGCGTGGAGGTGTGCTTCGCGAACCCTGGCACCACCGAGATGCCGATCGTCGCGGCCCTCGATCGCGTGCCCGAACTGCGCGCGGTGCTCGGGCTGTTCGAGGGCGTCTGCGCGGGCGCGGCCGACGGGTGGGCGCGGATGACCCGCCGGCCCGCGGCGACCCTTCTGCACCTCGGACCAGGCCTCGCCAACGGGCTCGCGCACCTGCACAACGCGCGCCGCGCCCGGACGCCCGTCGTCAACTGGATCGGCGACCAGGCGACCACGCACCGTGCCTTCGACGCGCCGCTCGGGTCGGACATCGTCGCGATCGCTGGCACCGTCGGCTGGACACGCATGGTCGAGTCGCCGCAGGAGACGAGCGAGGCGAGCCGGGCGGTCGTCGAGGCGGCAACGGCGCCGCCGGGGCGGGTCGCGTCGCTGATCGTGCCCGCCGATTGCCAGTGGGGGCCGGGGCCCGAGCCGCTCGCTCCGCGACCGCTCCCGGAGCCGCGCGACGCCCCCGCGGCCGCGGTCGAGGAGGCCGCCCGCCTCCTGCGTCGCGGCGGTGGAGGGATCCTGCTCGGCGGCGACGCCCTCGGTGAGGTGGGCCTGCGTGCGGCCGCGCGGGTCGCGGCCGCGACCGGCGCCGCCGTCTGGACCGAGACCTTCCCGGCGCGGCAGGAGCGCGGCCGCCACCTGCCCGACTTCCCCGCGCTGCCCTACTTCCCCGAGCAGGCGCGCGAGGCGCTCGCAAGCCTCTCGAGCCTCGTGCTCGCGGGCGCGCGCGATCCGGTCGCTTTCTTCGCGTACCCGGGTCAGTCGGCGCGGTTCGCGCCGGAGGGCGCGACCGTGCACGTGCTGGCCGATTCCGACGCGGGAGTCACCGCGACGCCGGCGCTCGAGGCCCTGGCCGACGAGCTGGACGCACGGGCCGTGTCCCTGCCGCACCGTGCGGCCCCGGCCTTCCTGCCGGCCGACCGTCCGCTCGACGCCGACGCCCTGGGCCGCGCGCTCGCGGCGTTCACGCCGGAAGGCGCGATCGTCGTGAACGAGGCGGCAACGAGCGGCGGGCCCTGGAGCGCCGCGTACGCCGCGGTAGCGGCGCCGCACACGGTGCTTGGCCTCACGGGCGGCGCGATCGGGACCGGGCTGCCGCTGGCGCTCGGCGCCGCCGTCGCATGCCCGGACCGGCGCGTGGTCGCCTTCCAGGCCGACGGCAGCGGCCTCTACGCCCCGCAGGCGCTGTGGTCGCTGGCGCGGGAGGGCGCCGGCGTCATCGTCGTCGTGTGCGCCAACCGCAGCTACCACATTCTCGAGATCGAGCTCGCGCGGGCGACGGGCGGCGAGGCGGGGCCGGCGGCGCGCGCGCTCACGAGGCTCGCCCCGCCCGCGATCGACTGGGTCGCGCTCGCGAGGGGCTTCGGCGTCCCTGCGTCCACCGCGAGCACGGACACCGAGCTCGCGCACGCGCTCGAGCGCTCGCTCGCTGAGCCCGGGCCCACGCTGGTCGAGGCCGTCCTCTCCGGCGACTGACGCGCGAGGAACTCGTCGGACGCCCGACCCGGCTCCTGAGCGTGCAGCGGCACTCCTCGATCGAAACCACCAACGGGACGCAGAGTCTGAACACAATCTGCCGTCACACCGGGCCGACGTGCGACCCCGACGAGAGTGCGGCGAACCCGTGAGTAGCGAAGCGCGCCGGTCGGGCCGGAGGGTTCAGCCGACGGCGGTGTCGCGATTGCGGAAGCGGAGCGACTCCGGGTAGAGGAAGAAGTCCATCAGCTCGCCGCTCTCGATCCGGCGCTGGGCGGCCTGCCAGAACTCTGGCTCGAGCAGGTCGGCGTGGTGGCGCAGGAAGAGCTCGCGCAGGCGCGGGTCGCCGAGCAGGAAGGTCGCAAACTCCTCGGGGAAGACGTCGTTGCGCAGGACGCCGTACCAGGGCTCGGCCGCCAGTTCCGACTCGGCGTCCGGCGCCGTCGGGATGCGGCGGAAGTTGATTTCGCACAGGTAGTCGATCTCGTCGTAGTCGTAGAAGACGACCCGGCCGTAGCTCGTGACGCCGAAGTTTCGCCAGAGCATGTCGCCCGGGAAGATGTTCGCCGCGGCAAGGTCGCGGATCGCGTTGCCGTAGTCGACGACTGCCGCCTCGAGCTCGTCGGGCGAGGCGCGGTCGAGGTAGAGGTTGAGCGGCACCATCCGCCGCTCGACGTAGCAGTGGCGGACGGCAGCGGGCCTATCCAGCTCGGAGCCTGCGTTTCGGCGGAATAAGGCGGAACGCGTGTACCGAGTCGAGGCGGCTCATAACCCGGAGGTCGCAGGTTCAAATCCTGCCCCGGCTACTGAGAAGGCCCTGGGAACAGGGCCTTTTTCCTGGGAGCGCAATGTCGCGGTCTTAGATCTGCGCTACAGGGGGTCGGGCGTGACGGCGTTGACGGGCGCCCCTCTACAAGCGGACGAGTCGCTCGCGGGTCATCGGAATCGCGCGGGCGTCGCCGACAGTGAAGCTAGGGGGCTGGTGAACGAGCGACCGTCGAGGTCTTGCGCATCGGGGTAAAGAACGGCAGCTCCATCACCGTCCCCGCCGTCCGGCCGCGCCGCGCCTCCACCGTCCACTCGACGTCGATTTTCGTGCCGAGCTTGCTCTGGTCGGCAGCGACTGACGCCAGCGCAACCACCTTCTTCAGTGTCGGGCTCCACGTCGTGCTTGTCGCCTTGCCTATCTGGCTGCCCCGTGCGTACAGAGGAATGGGGAGGCGCGAGGCGGCCGGCTCCAGCGTCGGCGTCAGCCCTTTCGCGCGGTACAGCTCCTCGAGTGGCTCCCATTCGAGCTCGAGCCCGACGAGCCTCCGTGGAGGCCCACCGCGACCCTGTTCCCGCTCGAGCGCGCGACGGCCGACGAACTCCACAGGCTTCTCGAAGTCGACGAAGCGGCCCAGGACGCCCAGCTCGAAGGGCGAGTACGACTGCTCGGGAATCAGCGCGCGCCGCACGGAGTCGAAATCCACTTCGATGAGGATCAGCCCTGCCTCGATCCGCGCGATGTCGAGGGCGAGCATCCCGGCTGGCCGGATGCCGTAGGCGCTCCCCGCCCGGACGAGGGCGTCCCAAAGCTCGACCGCCTGAGCGCTCTCGACCCACACCTCGTAGCCGAGGTCGCCCGTGTAGCCCGTCCGGGAGACGTCGACGGGGATGCTGCCGACCTGCGCGGCCTGCCGGCCGAAGTACTTGAGGTCGCCCCACGGCGTCTCGGTGGCCGCCTCGAGCACGCCGCGGCTCAGCGGCCCCTGCACGGCCAGAGCGGAGATGCGTTCGCTCACGTCCTCGATCTCGACGTCCAGGCCGCGAGCGTTCATCCGGAACCAGCGCAGCGACGAGTCGGCGGCCGTCCAACGGTAGGTCTGCTCCTCCAGCCGGGCGACTGTCCCGTCGTCGACCACGCGGCCGTCCTCGTTGCACCAGGAGGTGTAGTAGACGCGGCCGACGGCGAGCTTGCTCGCGTCCCGCGTGATCACGCGGTCGACGAGACGCGTGGCGTCAGGCCCGGAGACCAGGTACTTGTAGAGCGGAGAGACGTCGATGAGCGCCGCCGCCTCCCGGATGGCGTTGTACTCGATCTCGTGGGAGTCGGAGTACGCGCTCGCTACGAGATAGCCCGACCATTCCCGCCACTGCAGCTTGGTGTTGAGTGGCGCGGTCCGGGGATAGAACGCGGTTCCGACCGACAAGTCGGCAAGCATAGTCGGGCGGCTTTTGGAAAGCGCGCCAGGCCGTGCCGCGGTTAGTGTCGCCGCTGATGGCGACCTCCAATCACCGCACCTACGACGCCGTGATCATCGGCGGCGGGCACAACGGGCTCGTGGCCGCGGCGTACCTCGCGCGGGCCGGGCTCAAGGTCGTCGTGCTGGAGCGGCGCCACGTTCTCGGCGGGGCGGCGGTAACCGAGGAGGTGTTCCCCGGCTTCCGGTTCAGCGTTGCCTCGTACGTCGTCTCGCTGCTCCGTCCCGAAATCGTCCGGGAGCTCGCGCTGCCGGAGCACGGCCTCGAGATCCTGCCTCTCGACGGAACGTTCACTCCGCTCGACGACGACTACCTCTGGCGTGTGAACGACCACGGCCGCACCGTGCGCGAGCTCCGACGCTGGTCGGCGAGCGACGCGGAGGCGTACGAGGAGTACGGCCGCCTGATGTTCGAGATGGCGAGGTTCGTCAAGCCGATCCTGTCCATGGCGCCCCCGGACCCCGGCCGGCTCGATCCGCGCGAATGGCTCCCCGTCGCACGCCTGGCACGCTCCTTCAACGGTCTTTCCCTGGAACAGCGGGCGGTGTTCATCCAGCTGATGACCATGAGCGCCGCCGACTTCCTCGACCAGTGGTTCGAGACGGATCCGCTGAAGGCGACGATGAGCGCCTCCGGGATCATCGGGACGTTCCAGGGAATCCGCTCTCCTGGGACCGCATACGTCCTGCTGCACCACTACATGGGCGAGATCGACGGTGTCCTGCGTGCCTGGGGAATACCTCGAGGAGGGACCGGCGCCGTCAGCGAGGCGATCGCGAGCGCCGCGCGGTCGTTCGGCGCCGAGATCCGGACCGAGACTCCCGTCGAGTCCTTCCTGACCGGCGGCGACGAGGTGACCGGCGCCGTCACGTCGGCGGGCGACGAGGTGATCGGGCGGGTGACGCTGTCGAGTCTGGACCCGCAGCAGACGTTCGTCCGGCTCCTGCCACCAGGCGTCCTGGACGGGTCGTTCCTCGAGGAGGTCGCGCGCTACCAGTATCGGGGCTCCAGCGGGAAGGTGAACCTGGCACTGGACGGGCTTCCCGAGTTCACGTGCCTGCCCGGCGTGGGCGACCACCTGCGCGGCGCGATCAGCTTCAGCCCGGGCATCGACTATATGGAGCAGGCCTACGACGACGCGAAGTCCGGGCGCTTCAGCCGGCGCCCGTACATCGATATGGTCATCCCAACCCTGGTCGACCCGTCGATGGCGCCTCCGGGCAAGCACGTCATGAGCTGCTTCGTCCAGTACGCGCCCTACCATCTCGCCGAGGGCGACGAATGGGACGACGGCCGGCGTGACGCCTTCGGGGAGAACGTCATCGACACGATCGCGGAGCGGGCGCCGAACATCCGCGAGTTGATCCTGCATGCGCAGGTGCTCACCCCCAAAGACATCGAGGACCGGTTCGGACTGACAGAGGGAAACATCTTCCAGGGCGAGCTCTCACTCGAGCAGCTCTTCTTCAACCGGCCCGTGCCTGGATGGGCGCGCTACCGGACGCCGCTGCGGAACCTCTGGATGTGCGGCTCAGCCACCCACCCCGGTGGTGGGATCATGGGCGCGTCGGGACGCCTCGCGGCATTCCAGGTGCTGCGCGCGCTCCGCCCCAAGAAGGCCGCTTGAGCGTGGCCCGGGAGCGATACGACGCGGTCGTAGTCGGGGCCGGCCACAACGGTTTGGTCGCGGCTTCGTACCTGGCGAAGGCGGGGCTCCGAACGTTGGTTCTCGAGCGGCGCGGCCGGGCGGGCGGCCCCCTGGCCACCGAGGAGGTCGCGCCCGGTGTGCGGGCGCCGGTTGCGGCCGACTGCGTCGGAGGCCTTCGTGACGACGTCGTCCGTGATCTCGGGCTCGGCCCGCACGGCTTCCGCGCGATCGAGCCGGATGTGACGGCCTTCGCCCCGTCCGCAGACGGGCCCGGCCTCACGTTGTGGCGTGACCCGGTCCGGACGGCGATCGAGCTCCGGGCAGGGACCCAGCCACGCGATGCCGATGCGTTCGTCGCCTTCGACCGCAGGATCCGCTCGCTGGGCGCGTTCCTGGCGCGCGTCCAGGCAACCGAGCCACCGGACCTCGCGTCTCCGTCCCTCGCAGACGCCACCGGTGGGCTCACGGTGTTGAACGGCCTTCGGCACCTCGGGAAGGAGCAGTTGCGCGACGCGCTGCGGGTGCTGCCGATGTCCGTCGCCGACTTCGTCGGCGAAGCCGTCGAGGACGAGGCGCTTCGCGGCGTCCTCGCTGTGCGAGGCATTCGTTACGCGGCCATGGGCCCTCGGTCGGCGGGGACGGCGCTCAACTTCCTGTGGGACTCGGCCTCAGGAGGGGGAGCGGTGGGCCGCACGGTCTTCGCGCGCGGCGGGCCGTATTCCCTGGCGGAGGCACTTGTCGCCTCTGCGCAGAGCAACGGCGCGATGATTCGCTGCGACGCCGACGTCGCAGCCATACGAACCGGTCGAGGCTCTGTCGACGGGGTCGCTCTGGCGAGCGGAGAGGAGATCGACGCGGGGATCGTCGTATCGAACGCCGACCCCAAGCAGACGCTTCTGCGCCTCGTCGACCCGGCCGAGGTCGGCCCGACTCTGGGCTGGCGGGTCGAGCACATCCGCACGCCCGGCGTGGTGGCGAAGGTGACCCTCGTCCTGGAGGGCTTGCCGGCGATCGGCGGCGTTGACGACGAGCGTCTGCGCGGGCGGATCGTCATCGCACCGAGTCTCGACGACCTCGAGCGGGCATTCGACGACTCGAAGTACGGCCGAATCTCCGAGCACCCGTATCTCGAGGCAACGATTCCCACACTCTCCGACCCCTCGCTTGCCCCTGATGGGATCCACGTCATTACCGCGCTGTTGCAGTACGCACCACGGCGCCTCAGTGACGCGGACTGGGACGAGGCAGCGCGCGATGGTGTTGCGGACCTGGCCGTGCGGACGCTCGAGGTCTACGCACCGGGTATCGCGGACAAGGTCGTCGCTCGCCACATCGTTACGCCGGCGGACCTCGAGCGAGAGTACGGCCTCACCGGCGGGCACCCGCTGCACGGCGAGCACGCCCTCGACCAGTTCTTCGCCTGGCGGCCCCTCCTCGGACATGCTCGCTACCGGCTTGCCGGGATCCGCGGCCTCTACATGTGTGGGGCCGGTGCACATCCCGGAGGCGGAGTCACCGGCGGCCCCGGAAGGAACGCAGCCCGGGCTGTCCTGGCCGACGTTCGGCGAGCTCGACGCCGCAGGACGAAACGTCGCGCACGCCGTGCGGACGCGTAGCGGGCGTGCCGACGAAGTTGCCGGCGTCGCGGGTGGTTAGACGGCGGAGCGACCGTCTGCGGCAGTCTGTCGCGATCTCGGGGGAGGGGAGGGCGCCGGCGCTGACCTGGAGAACACACGAGCAAGAGACTCGTCGGCCGTTCGTAGCGATCTGGTCGACGTGTTCTAGGCGATGTAGCTGGGAGGGATCGCCGGAGCCGACGAAGCAGATCTTCCGCCAACGGTCCGGCGGTCGTTGCCGAGTTTCCACGGCGGCCTCCTCGACGTCAGCCAGGAGCTCGGCACCATTGTCCGGCCGACGTTTCTCGTCACTG
>DASUXI010000024.1:0-20684 GCA_036377995.1 Gaiellaceae bacterium | reverse complement strand
ACGAGCGCAGGCTCTGGACGAGCCCCATCAGCGCCGCCGACGACGACGGCCCCGACCGCTTCTTCTTCACCAGCGCGCGATCCGGGTGCGTCCACGCCCACGGGCATGGATCGCCTGGAGCACCCCGATCGCGAGCAGGTTCGCGATCATCGACGAGCCCCCGACGCTGACCAACGGCAAGGGGATGCCCGTCACCGGCGCGATCCCGATCGTCATCCCGACGTTGACGAAGATCTGGAAGAGCAACGCGAAGACGAGCCCACCCGCGACGATCGCCGAGAACGGGTCACGCGCGATCGCCACGACGCGGAACCCGCGCCAGACGACGAGGAGATAGAGCATCAGCAGGAATGCGGCACCAAGGAAGCCGCGCTCCTCGGCGAGCGATGCGAACACGAAGTCGGTGTGATGCTCAGGCAGGAAGTTGAGCGTGGTCTGCGTCGCGTTGTTGACGCCGCGCCCGCGCAGCTGGCCGGCCCCGATCGCGTTCTTCGACTGAGTGATGTTGTAAGTGGCGCCGCCCGGGTCGCTCTGCGGATGGAGGAAGCCAGTGAGTCGCGCCTGCTGGTAGTCCTTCAGCACCGGCAAGCCGACGCCCGGCAGGACGCCGAGAATCAGCGCGGCGAGCGTGACCGCCACCCCGGCGAGCGCGGCAACGTGCGTCCACGGCGAGCCGGCGACGAAGAGCACCGCGCCGACGGCTGCGCAGTAGACCAGGGCCGTGCCGAAGTCGGGCTGCAGGAACACCAGGAACACGGGGATCGAACCGAGCCCGATCGTCGTCACCGTGGTGCGCAGCTCCTGGAGGTGGCGCCCGCGTTCCGCGAGAAAGCCCGCGAGAGCGAGGACGAGGAGCACCTTCCCGAACTCCGACGGCTGGAACCTGAAGAAGCCGAGGTCGAGCCAGCGCCTCGAGCCCCGGATCGGGCCTGCGAGGAAGACGACCGCGATCAGGAAAGCCTGCGCTCCGAAGATCAGCCGCCACCTCGTGCGGTAGATCTGGGGATCGAGGAGCAGCGCGAAGAGGAGGCCGATGACGCCGATGACGACGTAGACGGCCTGGCGCGTCACGTAGTAACGCGGGTCGCCGGGGACGTCGTGGCGGGTGATGCCCGCGACCGCCCAGAGCCCGTACCCGACGATCGCTGCCACCGATCCGATCAGCAGCCAGTCGAGCCGCCGCACGAACGACGCTACGTCGGCGGCCTCTCTGCGCCTGGCGCGGGCCGCGGCCCTGGCATTGGTGGCGTAGTCGACCATCAGTGACCCTGCCAGTGGCATTGGTTGAAGCCCGGGTCGCGAGCACCAAGCGATGGAAGGACGCAGGGAGCGCTCGGGCTGGACTGCCCGAGCGCGACTGAGGACGCACCAGCGCGACGCGTGATCGCGAGCCGGACGGCGGTGAATGTCGCTGGGCGGGTCACTAGTCGGAGTGGATCACGCCTGTCTGGCTGGCTCGTTTCCCGAAGAACTGCTCGAACACCTTCAGCGCGGCGGGCGCGGCCGCGTCCCCACCGTGGCCGCCGTTCTCGATCAACACGCAGACGACGAGCTCGGGCGAGTTGGACGGGCCGTAGCCGCAGAACCAGGACTGGTTGAAGTTGCGCGCGTAGCCGTCGCCCGGATCGATCGTCTTCTCTGCTGTCCCGGTCTTCCCGGAGATCGGGATCGGGAACGAGCCGAAGATGGCGGACGAAGTCCCGAAGGAGTAATGCGTCGCCTGATAGAGGCCGTCCCGGACGACGGCGAGCGCCTGCGCGTCGACGTTGGTCGGCTCCGGCGCGGGCGGCGGCGGTGTCGGCAGCACCCGGCCGCCGCCGCGGTTGGACGAGGGCTGCTCGACATCCAGGAGAAGATGCGGCGTCACGAGCCGGCCGCCGTTTGCGATCGCCGCGTAGAAGCGCGCCATCTGCATCGGTGTCACGAGCAGATCCTTCTGGCCGATCGCCAGCTGAATCGAGTCACCGGGCTTCCAGAGGCGGTCGATCGCCCAGCAGCAGGGATCGGACTTCTTCGTGTACGTCCGCTTGCGCCAGTCGGGTGTCGGCAGCAGGCCCGTGCTCTCAGAGCCGAGGTCGATGCCGCTCGCATGGCCGAAGCCGAAGCGGCTGGCCCACGCCTGCAGCCTCGGGCCGAGGCGCGCGGGCATCCCGTAGAAGCGATACCCCACCTGGTAGAAGTAGGTGTCGCATGAGGCCGCGAGCGCCGTCGTCAGCGTCATCGGCTGGTTCACGAACGGGTCCCAGTTCTTGAACGTCTGGCCGTTCTTCGTGTAGGAGCCGGTGCAGGCGAGTGACTCGTACGGCTGGAGGATGTGCTCCTGCATCGCCGCGATCGCGGTCACGGGCTTGAAGGTAGAGCCCGGCGGGTAAGTCGCGTCGGTGGCCCGGTCGAGGGCCGGGTAGTTCATCCCCCTTGCGGTGAGCGACGTCAGGCCCGCGGCGTCGAGCGCGCGCTGGCGGACACGGCCGGAGAAGAGCGACGGCCGGTACGTCGGATACGAGGCGAGCGCGCGAATCGAGCCGTCGCGCGGATCCAGCGCGACCACGGCGCCGCCGTTCGCGTCCCAGCAGCCGTAGCAGTTGGATGCGCGCGCCCGGGCGAGGCCGTAGCGCAGCGCAGCCTCGGCGGCGACCTGGAGCTTGAGATCGAGCGTCAGCCGCACGGCGTTCCCGGCGCGAGGGAGAATCGTCGTCTTGAAGGGGCTCCGAGGCCGTCCGAGCGAGTCGACCCTGAACTCCGCGAGGCCGGTCGTCCCCCGCAGGTACCGGTCGTACACGGACTCGATCCCGGACTGGCCGATCGTGTCGCCGGCCTGATAGCCGTTCTTGCGCAGCACCTTCAGCTGAGCCTCTGAGATCTCGCCCGTGTAACCGAGAACATGTGCCGCGAGCTCGTTGTGCGGGTAGTAGCGAAGGTAGGACGAGACGACCTTGACGCCGGGGAAGTCCTCCGCACGCTCGGTCAGGTAGAGCGCCTGGGCGTCGCTCACTCCGTCCTTGACCTTGACCGGGGTCAGCGGGTCGCTGCGATGGCGCCGGAGCGAGCCGCCGATCTGCCGTGCCGGCAGGTCGAGGATGCGCGCCAGTGCGCGGATCTCGTGCAGTCGCACGTCGCGCCGTTTCGGCAGGTCCGACTGCCAGATCTGCACGGCAGTCCCCGGGACGTTGACGACGAGGGGAAGCCCGTTGCGGTCGAGGATCGGCCCGCGCGGGGCCTGGATGCGAACGTCGCGCCGCTGGTTGTCCTGGGCGGCACGGAGGAGCTGCTCGCCGTTCAGGATCTGCAGCGACCACAGACGGAGGAAGAGCACCGCGAAGACGGCGATCGCGATCGTCCCCAGGATGCCGATCCGGACCGCGAGCTTCGGCGTCAGCCGGTATGGCTCCTCGACGCGCGGGTCTGGCGGCAGGAACCGCCCGGACTCGACGCGCGGGGGTCGCCTAGCCAAGGAGCCGTACCTCTCGCGGAGCCCACTCGCGCGGCCGCAGCAGCCTGCGGGTGAGCGCGTACACGGGCAAGGTGAGCACCAGGTTCAGCGCGACCGTCGGGAAGACGGTCGCGAATACATGCCCTGCCGGCGCGTGCTGGCCGAGCATGAAGCGGAGAGTGAGAGCGGCGACCTGGTAGAGGAAAGTGATCACAGCGATGGAGAGCAACGGCGCGTGCGCGCGGTCGCGACCGGTGGTCTCGCCGTAGCGCCCGGTCCAGTAGCCCGCGAGCGTCAGAAGCAGCGCCGTGAAGCCAAGCGTCCCGAACACGCCCGTGTCCGCGAGCAGGCCGGCGCAGAAGCCGGCCACCGCACCGAACGTCGCGCCGCGCAGAAGCGCCACGCAGACGACGGTGACGAGCAGCAGGTTCGGCCGGCCGGTCAGGATCACGATGCTCGAGACGATCGACAGCTGAACGACGACGACGACGAAGAGCAGCGCCGAGGTCTTCGCGACGTCGGCGGGCATCAGGGGGCCTTGGGGCTCGTCTTGTGCGTGACGAGCGCGGTGACAGCGTCGAGAGAAGAGAAGTCGACGAACGGCTTGATCAGCACCTGCTTGTACGGCGCGGTGTCGCTCTGTCCGACGTTCGTCACCACTCCGATGGCTATGCCGCGCGGGAAGAGCGACGGGTACTGGCTCGAGCGCGTCCCCGCCGTGACGATCGTGTCCCCCACCTCGACGCGCCGGTCCTTGGTCACGCGGTCGAGGATGAGCGAGTCCTGGCCCTGGCCGTGGCGGACGAGGCCGACGGCCCGGGTGTTCACGTCGAGCGCCTGGACCGCGCTCGACTCGTCCGTGATCAGCGTCACCTGGGCCGCGCCGGAGTTGAGCGCCGTCACGCGCCCGACGAGGCCCGCCCGCGTCACGACCGGCGTGTCTTGTCGGACTCCCGACCCCGACCCGGCGGAGATCACGACCCGCTGGTCGAACTCGCTCGCCCACGAGATGATGCGGGCGTTCACGGGGGCGTAGTCCTTCGGGAAGCGTGGGCCGTCGACGAAGGCCAGGGCGGCCCTGAGCTGGTCGTTCTCCTGGCGTGCGGACTCACCCTGGAGCGCCAGTTGCCGCAGATGGTTCACCTCGCTCCGCAGCTTCTCGTTCTCGCTCTTGGCGTGCACGAGCCCGCGGAAATAGCCGTAGACGTCCTGGAAGGGCCTGGCGACACGCTCGGCGGCGATTTCGAACGGGCGCAGGACGGTGGCACCGGCGCTCTCGATGCCGCTGAACGCGCCCCCCGTCGGGTCGCGGAACGAAACGGTGATCAGGAGGAGCGAGAGCAGCACGAGACCGCCCACCACGGCCCGCCGCCTGAGGGTCGAGCGGTTGCGGGAGGGAAAGGGCTCGGGTCTCGGTCTCGGTACGGACGAGCCCAGGACCGCGCTGAGACTGCGGTTGCGAGGCACGGAGAGTGACCTAGAGTAGCGCGACAGGCGGGCGCGCCACCGCTGTGCTTCAGCGGCGGTGGTTGTTCCGCCGGGCCTTGGCGCTGCGGTGGATCGCCTCGAACTCCTCCAGGCTCCGGCCCGACCCGACGGCGACACAGGTCAGCGGGCTCTCGGCGAGGTGCACCGGCATCTGAGTCTCGTGCCGCAGGCGCTCGTCGAAGTTGGAGAGCAGCGCACCGCCCCCGGCCAGGACGATTCCCCGGTCCATGATGTCGGCAGCGAGCTCGGGCGGCGTCTTGTCCAGCGTGGACTTGATCGCCTCCACGATCTGCTGCACGGGCTCCTCGAGCGCGCGGCGGACTTCCTCCGAGCTGAGCACGACCGTCTTCGGCAGGCCCGTCAACATGTCGCGTCCCCGGACCTCCGCCTGGAGCTCCTCGCGCAGGTCGTATGCGGACCCGATCTCGAGCTTGATCTCCTCGGCCGTCTGCTGGCCGATGAGGAGCTTGTACTCCCGTTTGATGTGGTTGATGATCGCCTCGTCCATCTCGTCACCCCCGACGCGCAGCGATTGCGAGACGACGATTCCTCCGAGCGAGATGACGGCGACCTCGGTCGTGCCGCCGCCGACGTCGACGATCATGTTGCCGGTCGGCTCGGCGACGGGGAGGCCGGCGCCGATCGCGGCCGCCATCGGCTCTTCGATCAGATACGCCTGCCGGGCGCCCGCGCTGAGCGTGGCCTCCTCGACGGCGCGCTTCTCGACGCCGGTGACACCCGAGGGAACGCAGACGACGACGCGCGGATGCGCGAAGCGATGCTGGTGGACCTTCTGGATGAAGTGTCGGAGCATCTGCTCGGTGACGTCGAAGTCGGCGATGACGCCGTCCTTCAGCGGCCGGATCGCGGAGATCGTCCCGGGCGTGCGCCCGAGCATCCGCTTCGCCTCGACGCCGACGGCATGCACCTCACCCGTGCGCTGGTCGATGGCGACGACGGAGGGCTCCGAGAGCACGATGCCGCGCCCGCGAACGTACACGAGCGTATTCGCCGTCCCGAGGTCCACGGCCATGTCGCGGCCTCCGAAGCCGCCGATGTTGTCGAAGAGGCCCAAGCTTCGCCGAGTCTAGCTACCGGTCAGCCGAACCCATAGGTCCCGGCGAAGCGCTCGGCGAGAATCTGAACGAGCAGAACCGCGGGCAGGCCGACGACGTTCAGGTAGTCGCCGTCGATGCGCCGGACCAGCGCCGCGCCCCGTCCCTGGATCGCATACGCGCCCGCGCGTCCCTCCCACTCGCGCGTCTCGACGTACGAGGCCAGGTCGCGCGGCGTCAACTCGCGGAACTCGACCTGCGTGACCTCGTGCTCGACGACCTCCCATGCCGGCGTTCGCAGGCAAAGCCCGGAGACGACCGAATGCGTGGCGCCGCTCAGCCCCTCGAGCATGCGCTCTGCGTCGGTCGCGTCGGCCGGCTTCCCGAGGACGACGTCGCCGAGCACGACCTCGGTGTCGACGGCGAGGACGGGCCGCTCGCCCGCTTCGTCCGCAATCGAACGCGCCTTCCCTAGCGCATGCTCGCGGACGACGGTCACGGGATCGTCGTGCGCGGCCTCCCCTTCGTCGTATCGAGGCGGCATTACCTCGAAGGGGATCTGCAGTTGCTCGAGAATCGCCCGTCGCTGCGGCGACGTGGAGGCGAGCAGGAGCGGCGGGGCCGGCGGTGTGTCAGCCACGCTTGCGCGCGACCCAGAGGTCCTCGCACGGCCACTTCCGTGCCCAGTCCGCGGTCACGTAGTCGTAGTAGGTGTGCGTCACACGGTCCTCCGGAGCCCGTAGCTCGTGCAGCGCCTCCAGCTCGAAGCCGCTCTCGCGGAGCAGACGGATCCACTCGGAATGCGTCGGGTGGTACTCGACCCCGTCCTCGCCGGGCCATTCGATCCGGTAGAGCCCGTCGAACTGGGGACGCATCAGCCGCTCCTCCGCGACGCCCTCGTCGGGCGAGCAGAGGACGACGAGAGTCGAGTTCGTCAGGAACGCGAGCCGGCCGCCGGGGCGGAGGAGACGAGCCGCCTCGGACAGCCAGCGCTCGGGGACGGCCCACAGCGACGCGCCATACTCCGAGACGGCAAGATCGAATGAGCCGTTCGCGAGCGGGACGCGCTCGCCCGGTGCTTCCACGAGCGGAAACTCGATACCGGTCTCTGCCTGGAGGCGCCGCGCGGTCGCGAGCTGCGCCGGCGTCGGATCGACCCCGACGGGCCTGGCTCCCTTCTTCGCGAGCCAAGCCGAGAAGTACGCAGTACCGCAACCGAGCTCGACAACGTCTCGCCCGGCAACCTCTCCGAGCGCGCCGAGCTCCGTGTCCGGAACTCCGAAGACGCCCCACGTGATCTCGTCGGCCGCCCATGCCTCGGCCGCCTTTGCGTCCGTGTAGTCGGCGTTGGCCTTGGTCCAGTCGCCGACGTTCCTCGCGACGCTATCCGGTAACTCAGGCTCGCAGCCCTGGCCGGCGCCCGGGTGCGACCTACACGAGCTCATCGTCGGCGAACCAGAGCGCCAGCTCGCGTGTCGCCGACTCGGGTGAGTCGGACCCGTGGACGAGGTTGTCCGGCATCGCGAGCGAGAGGTCGCCCCGAATCGAACCGGGCTCTGCCTCGGCGGGATTCGTCGCGCCGATCGTCTTGCGGAGGGTCGCGATCGCTCCTTCGCCCTCGACGGCGAGCGCAAGCGTCGGCCCGGACGTGATGAAGGCGACGAGCTCGTCGAAGAAAGGCTTCTCGCGGTGCTCGGCGTAGTGCCTCTCGGCGAGCCTGCGATCGACCACGAGCAGTTTCGCTGCGCGCAGGACGAGGCCGCGCCGCTCGATGCGGCCGAGGATCTCGCCGGCGATGCTCCGCCGCACCGCGTCGGGCTTGACCAGCACGAGTGACCGCTCGACCGCCATCGAGCGGCCGAGTCTACTCTGCGCGCCGCCGGCGTCTCGACGGTCCCGACTCGAAGGTCGGGAACTCGACTGCAGCGGGCTGGACCGGCGTCTCGCAGTAAGGGCACACCTGCCACAGCGCTTCGAGCGGCGCCTTGCAGTTGACGCACGCCTGCTTCAGCTTTGTCGTGCACACCGGGCAGACGAGAAACTCCGGCGCGACCTCCGCGCGGCACACGGGGCAATGGCGGTCTCGGCGCGCGAGCCTCTCCTCCATCGCCTTGATCTCGAGCTCGCGCTCGCGCACGTCCTCGACGTACTCCGGCGGTCGGAAGAGCATGTACACGAGCGCCCCGAGATAGGGCGGGATCAGCCCGAGGATCACCGCCATGACGATCAGCACCGGGTCCTCGATCCTGCGCTTCGCGTCCTTGTAGACCCAGTACCCGACGGCGAGCCAGAAGACTACGAGGAAGAAGAAGACGAGGTTGCGGACGACGTCCCAGGTGCCCGAGCCGAAGAAGTCGTGTATTCCGCTGAAGGTGCTGGCGATGGTCACAGGAGGATTCTCCCGATCAAGTATCCCGCGAGAAAGCACAAGCCCACGATCGCGGCGAGAACGAGCGCCGCGAACGCGAACACGGTCAGCCTCTCGCCAACGTTCGCCATCGTAGGCTCTCATCCTTGGCGAGATCTGCCAGGAGGTAAAGGGAGCCGGTGACGAGGATCGGCTCGCCGAGGGAGCGCGCGAAGGCGAGCGCCTCGGCCGGATCGTCCACGACGTCGACCTCCCCGAAGTAGGGGCGTGCCCGCTCACCGAGGTCGGACGCGGACAGCGCGCGCGGGCTGGCGGAGGTCGTGGCGACGAGCCGCCCCGCGATCGCGGACAGAGCGGCGAGCATCCCGTCGATGTCCTTGTCGGCCAGGATCGAGGCGACGATGACGTAGCGCGCGCTCGGGAGCCGTGGCAGCGCATAGCCCAGGCCGGCGAGGTTGTGCGCGCCGTCCCAGACCTCCAGCGGATCCTCCGACACGTGCTCGAGGCGACCCGGCAGCCGAACGTCGACATGGCCGTCGACGGCACGGCCGACGAACGCCTCGGCAGCGGCGAGCGCAAGGGCGAGGTTGCTTCGGCCCGACACGACCACGGTTTCGGCCCCGTTCTCTCGGGCCAGGGCCTCCCACTCCGGCTCGCCTACCACGACCGTCGCGCCTGGCCGGACGACGGCGAGCTTCTCCGCGGCGATCGCCTTCCGTGTCGTCCCCAGCACTTCGGTGTGCTCGAGCGCGACGTTCGTGAGCACCTGCACCGGTGAGCGCAGGACGTTGGTGGCGTCGTGACGCCCGCCGAGCCCGGCCTCGACGACGGCGACGTCGACCTCCGAGGCCGCGAACGCGGCGAGCGCCGCGGCGGTGAGCACCTCGAACTGCGTCGCGTCGAGCGCCTCGGCCTGTTTCCGTACCCGCGCGATCGCCGTCTCGAGGTCGGCCTCCTCCCCCCGCACGCGGATGCGCTCGCTCCAGCTTCGGACGTGCGGCGAGAGATAAGCGCCTACGGCGAGCCCTTCTCGCGTGAGCAGCGCCTCGATCGTCCGGGTGACGGTCGACTTGCCATTCGTCCCGACGACGTGGATGGACGGGAAGGAGAGCTGGGGATCGCCCAGCTCGCCGAGGAGCGCCCTGATGCGGTCGAGCCCGAAACCGTCCCGCGGCCAAGGGCTCAGCGAGTCCAGGTAGTCGCTAGCCGTCGAGCGCATCGAGCTCCCGCCGATAGCGCTCGAGCTTGCCGCGCTCGGCCTCCACGACGTCGGCCGGCGCGTTCTGGACGAATCGCTCGTTCGCCAGCATCCCCTCGGCGCGCGCGATCTCCTTGTGGAGGCGCTCGATCTCGGCGGCGGCGTTCCCGTCTCCCGCTGCGCTGCCGGGCCGGACGACCGCTTCGAAGATCCTGAGCTCCTCACCCTCGAGCGCTACCCGCACGCCGCTTCGCCGGAACATCTCGGCCGCCTCCTGCACGCGAACGAGAGCGTCCGCGTCAGCTGCGTGGGACTCGTCCGCCTCCGGCCACGGCGCGACGATCAGCCTGCCCCGGCGCGCCGGAAGGTGGCCCCAGATCTCCTCTGTGACGTGCGGCATCACCGGATGGAGGAGCTCGAGGAGGCGCTCGAGCGCCGCGTAGCCCGTTGCGATCGCATCCCCGTCCCGGGCATAGAGCCTCGGCTTGATCGACTCGAGGTACCAGTCGCAGAAGTCGTCGAAGGTGAGGTGGTAGAGCGTGTCGACCGCGTGCGCGAAGTCGAACGAGGCGAGATCGGACTCGAGCCCGCGCTGCGCCTGCGACAGGCGGGCGAGGATCCACCGTTCCTCGAGTGTCTTCGGCCGCTCCTCCACCGGGGCCTCGCCGGCCTGGAGCAGGAGCCTGCTGGCGTTCCAGAGCTTGTTCGCGAGCTTCCGTCCCTCCTCGATTGCACCGTACGAGAAGCGCGAGTCCTGTGTCGAGGACACTTTCAGGAGGCCGTATCTCGTCGCGTCGGCGCCGTGCTCGTCGATCACCTCCACCGGGTCGATGCCGGTGCCGAGCGACTTCGACATCCGGCGGCCGTCGGTGGCGAGCACGGTCGTGTGGATGATCACCGTCTCGAACGGGATCTCGCCGAGGAGCTCGAGCCCGGAGAAGATCATGCGGTTCTCCCAGAGCCGTATGATCTCGCGCGCGGTGGTGTTCAGAGTGCCGGGGTACCAGGCGCGGAGCTCGTCGGTCTCCTCCGGCCACCCGAGGATCGCGAACGGCCACAAGGCCGACGAGAACCAGGTGTCGAGGACGTCGTCGCTCTGCGTCAGCTCGGTCGACCCGCATTCCGCGCAGGCCGAAGGGGTCGTCTCCTCGACCGTGACATGGCCGTCGGGGCACTCCCAGAGCGGCAGCCGATGACCCCACCAGAGCTGGCGGGAGATGCACCAGTCGGGCGCGCTCTCCAGCGACTCGATCGCGAAGCGATGCTGCGACTCGGGGTGATAAGCGACGCGCCGTGCGCGGAGAGCCTCGAGCGCGGGCTGCTTGATCCCAGCCATCGCGCACCACCACTGGAGAGAGATGAGCGGCTCGATCCGCGAGCTGCAGCGCTCGCACAGCGCGATTGCATGGCGATACGACTCGCGCTTTTCGAGCTGGCCGTGCTCACGGAGCCAGTCGAGGATCGCCGTCTCCGCTTCGTCCTGCGTCAGGCCGGCGAGGCCATCCGCCGCCTCGCTCATCCGCCCGTCGGGACCGATCGCCGTCGGCTCGGGCAGGCCGTGGTCGCGGCCGATCTCGAAGTCGAGCGGGTCGTGGCCCGGCGTCACCTTCAGGGCACCCGTGCCGAACTCCGGGTCGACGCGCTCGTCGGCGATCACCGGCACGGCGCGCTCGACGTACGGCACGAGGACGTGACGGCCGATCGCGTCGCGCCAGCGCTCGTCGTCGGGATGAACCGCAACCGCGACGTCGGCGACGATCGTCGGGACGCGCGCGGTGGCGATGGTGACGCCGTCCGAGGGCACGTCGGCGAACGGATACCGAACGTAGGTCAGCGCGTCGTCGACCTCCTCGTGCACCAGCTCGAGGTCGGAGAGAGACGTCTCGTGAAACGGACACCAGTTGATGATCCGGTTGGCGCGATAGATCCAGCCCTTGCGGTACAGGTGCACGAAGAAGCGGTACACGGCGCGCACGTAGGCGTCGTCCATCGTGAACCGCTCGCGTCGGTAGTCCATCGAGGCGCCGGTGCGGCGGAACTGGGTCATGATCGTCCGGCCGTACAGCCGGAGCCAATCCCAGACGACCTCCTCGAAACGGGCCCGTCCGAGGTCGTGACGGTTCTGTCCCTGGGAGGCGAGGTGCTTCTCGACGGCGTTCTGCGTGGAGATGCCCGCGTGGTCGTAGCCGGTGAGGAACACCGTGTTGAAGCCGCGCATCCGGTGCCAGCGCACGAGGCAGTCGGCGAGAGCCAGTTGCAGCGCGTGCCCAAAGTGCAGCGGCCCGGTGACGTTCGGCGGCGGATGGGCGACGACGAACCTGGGCCGGGAGGTGTCGGGCTCGGCGCCGTACAGGCCCTCGTCCTCCCAGGTGCGCTGCCAGCGCTCCTCGACGCCGTGCGGCTCATACAGCGGCTCCATCGGCCGATCGTAGCCCGGACGCGGGCTAACGGCCGACGGCGTAACCCTGCATGCCGCGAGGGTTTGCCCCGGCGCGGAGCTGTCCGTCCTGGCGCGCCACGGCGGTGACGCGTCCGAGCGACCAGTCCGCCGTCACCGTGACGTCGTGGCCCCGGTTGCGCAGGCCCGCGATGACGTCGTCCGCGAACCGCCCTTCGAGCTCGAGCGACCGGCGCGCGAACGCGCGCGGGTAGAAGGACGAGATCAGGTGGTCGGTGTGGAACTCCGGCGCATCGATCGCCTCTTGCAGGTTCAGGCCGCGCGCGACATGTCGGAGGAATACGTGGAATGCCCACTGCTCCTGCTGGTCGCCGCCGGGCGTCCCCCACGCAAGCCACGGCTTGCCGTCGCGTAGCGCGAGCCCCGGAGAGAGCGTGGTGCGCGGTCGGGCCCCCGGGCGAAGCGAGGACGGGAGCCCCTCTTCGAGCCAGAACATCTGCAGGCGGGTTCCGAGCGGCCAGCCGAGCGCGGGGATGACCGGCGAGGAGTGCAGCCAGCCGCCGCTGGGCGTGGCGGAGACCATGTTGCCCCAGCGGTCCGCCACGTCGAGATGCACGGTGTCGCCGCGCGTCGGCTCCCCGGCTCCCGCCGCCGGCGCGACGTCGCGCACGGAGGGCAGCCGTCCGAGGCCGGGCTCGTACTTCTCCGAGGCTCCCTCCCCGACCAGCGCACGCCTCCGGTCGTTGTAGTCGCGCGAAAGCAACGTGTCGAGCGGGACGTCGGTCGAGTCGCCGTAGAGCGCGTCGCGGTCGGCGAAGGCGAGCTTCGCGCACTCGGTCACGACGTGGACGAGCTCCTCCTCCGACAGCGACCCGACGTCGAATCCAGCCAGGAGGGCGAGCTGCTGCAGCGCGACAGGGCCGGATCCCCACGGGCCGGTCTTGCAGACCGTGACGTCGTGGTAGTCGAAACACACGACGGGCTCGACGGTCGCGCGCCACCCCGCGAGGTCCTCTGCGGCCAGCAGTCCGTCCTCCACACAGCAGAAACGGTCGATCTCCTCGGCGACGAAGCCCTCATAGAAGAGCCCGCGGGCGCGCTCGATCTCCTCCTCGCGAGAGCCCCCGTGCGCCTCGTCGAGGATCCGCTGGTAGGTCGCGGCAAGCGCCGGGTTGCGGAACTGTTCGCCGGCCTGTGGAACCGGCAGGTAGAGCTCGGCGGACGCCGGCCAGGTCGCGATGAGCTCGGCCTCGCGCCGGATCGTCAGCGGGATGCCGGGCGCAAGCGGGAAGCCGTCGCGCGCGTACCCGACCGCGAACGCCAGGACGTCTCCGAGCCTCCAGGTGCCGTGCTCTTGCAGGAGCAGGAGCCACCCGTCGAATGCACCTGGTACGCACGCTGCGAGGACCCCGACCCCCGGAACGAGGTCGTGGCCGAGCTCGCGGAAGCGGGAGATCGTCGCGGCCGCCGGAGCGACGCCCTGGCCGCACAGGGCGAGCGCCTCGCCGCGGTCCGCGGAGTAGAAGAGCACGGGGACCTCGCCGCCCGGGCCGTTCAGGTGGGGCTCGACCACCTGCAACGTGAAGCCCGTGGCAACCGCTGCGTCGAACGCATTGCCGCCACGCTCGAGAACCGCCATCCCGACCGCAGAGGCGAGCCAGTGGGTCGAGGCGACCATCCCGAACGTGCCCCGCAACTCGGGCCGAGTCGTGAACTCCACGACCGAAGACTCTAGTGTGGCGCGGGTGCGATTCGGGATCGCCCTCGCGAACATCGGCTCGTACTCGGATCCGCGCGTCGCGATGCGCGTAGCGGAAGCGGCCGAGGCCGGCGGCTGGGACGGGATCTTCGTCTGGGACCACCTCGCGTTCGCCTGGGGCGCCTCCGCCGCCGATCCGTGGACGGTTCTCGCGGCGATCGCGGCGACCACAGAGCGCCTGCGGCTCGGCACGGCGGTGACGCCGGTCGCGCGGCGGCGCCCGCAGGTGCTGGCGAACCAGGTCGCCACGCTCGACGTCCTGAGCCGCGGCCGAGTGATCCTCGGGGCGGGTCTGGGCGGGTCGCCGGCGGAGTTCGGCAAGTTCGGCGAGCCCACCGAAGCCCGCGAGCGCGCCGCGAGGCTCGACGAGGGGCTCGCGCTGTTACACGAGCTGTGGTCCGGGGAGGAGGTCCGGCACCACGGAGAGCACTTCACCGTCGACGGCGTCACGCTCGCTCCCACGCCGATCCAGAACCCGCTCCCCGTCTGGATCGGGGGCAACAGACGAGCCTCGCGGCACCGCGCCGCACGTTGGCAGGGCTGGCTCCCGGACAGCTCGTACCCGCCCGGCCACGGCGCCTCGCCGAACGACGTCGCCCGCGGCCTCGAGGAGATCCGCGGGCTGCGCGGAGGCTCGACGGATGGCTTCGACGTCGCGGTGCTCGGCGAGAGCCGCGAGAACGAGTCGGCTGCCTACGAGCGGGCCGGCGCCACGTGGTGGCTCGAGAACGTCCACGACCGCCGCGGCACGGTGGACGAGCTGCTCGAGCTCGTCCGGCGCGGGCCGGCCTAGCCCCAGCCGCCCGCCGCGTCGGCTGCCGTCGCGGCACGGGATCCGTCGCGCGGGCGCTGCTCGAGCACGTGGATCAGGAGCTCATAGGAGTGGAGCACGTGCTCGCGGGCGAGGACGCGCGCCCCCGGCCCGTTGCCTGCCCGGAGCGCCGCGATGATCGCGCGATGCTCGCGCTCGTTCCGCTCGTAGCGCGCGTCGGTCTCCGAGCCGCCGGGCGCCCACACGGCATGCCCGGAGAAGGATCGGCGCGCGCTCTTCGCCAGCCTTTCGACGAGCGGCGCGTCGGCAACGCGGTAGATGACGTCGTGGAAGCCGTGGTTCGCCCGTACCCACTCCGACGTCAGGCGCCAGCGGTCGACACCGTCGCGCGGACGCGCGCGCAACTCCTGCGTCGCGCGGCTGAACTCGGCCTCGACACGCTCGAGCTCGTCGAGGTCGGCGTCGGTCATCCTCGGAGCCGCGAGCTCGGTCGCAAGCGACTCGAGCTCGGCGCGGACAAGGAAGGCTTCGTGAAGCTCCTCCCGCGACAGGGTGCGCACGCGCACGCCGCGATTCGGCTCGAACGAGACGAGCCCGAGCGCCGCCAGCCGTCGCAGGGCCTCGCGGATCGGAGTCCGGCTGACGGCGAAGCGCTCGGACAGCTGCTCCTGCCTCAGGACGGTCCCGGGCGACAGCTCGCCCGACACGATCGCCTGCTCGACGACGAGCGCGATCTCATCGGCCTTCGTGCTCTCGAGGCTCATTTCAGGCGATCGTACGCGGGCAGAGTGAGGAACTCGACGAAGTCCTCGGACAGCGCCACCTCCTCGAACACCTCCTTGGCGGCCTCCCCCGCGTCGACCGCGGCCACCTCCCGGCGAACGCAATCGGCACCGAACCGTCCGGCGTGCACCCAGCTCCAGACCTGGGCCCGCGAGATCTCGGCGGTGGCGACGTCCTCCATCAGGTTGTCGATCGCCGCAGCGCCGGTGCCGGCAAGCCAGGCGTCGAGGTAGCGCACGCCGACGCCGACGTTCGCGCGAAGCCCCTCCTCGGTGATCTCGCCGCCCGGGACGTCGAAGTCGACCAGCTCGGCCGCAGTCACCCGCACGTCGTCGCGCAATCGCTCGACCTGGTTCGGCCGGTCTGCGAGCACCCGGTCGAACACCTCGGTCGCGACGGGAACGAGATCCGGATGGGCGACCCAAGTGCCGTCGAAGCCGTCGCTCGACTCGCGCTCCTTGTCGTCACGCACCCGGGCGAGAGCGACCTCGTTCACCGCCGGGTCACGCCGCGAGGGAATGAACGCGGCCATCCCGCCGATGGCATGCGCGCCGCGCCGGTGGCACGTGGAGACGAGGAGCTCCGTGTAGGCCCGCATGAACGGAACGGTCATCGTCACCTGCGCGCGGTCGGGAAGGACGGCACCGAGCTTCTTGATCGTGCTGAAGATGTAGTCCCAGCGGCCGGCGTTCAGGCCGGCCGAGCGCTCTCGCAGCTCCCAGAGGATCTCGTCCATCTCGAACGCGGCGAGGATCGTCTCGATCAGGACCGTCGCGCGAATGGACGCGTGCGGGAGGAGAAGCTCCTGCTCGGCGAGCTCGAAGGCCTCGTTCCACACCCGTGCCTCGAGGTGGCTCTCGAGCTTCGGCAGGTAGAAGTAGGGGCCGGTTCCGCGCTCGAGGGCCTCGCGCGCGTTGTGGAAGCATGCAAGCCCGAAGTCGAAGAGACCGGCCGAGACCGGCGCACCGTCGACGATCACGTGCCGTTCCTCCAGATGCCAGCCGCGCGGCCGGACGAAGAGCGTGGCCGTCTCGTCGGCGAGGCGGTACGTCTTCTCGGGCGTCTCGAGCGCAATCGTCCTCCGCACGGCGTCGATGAGGTTGCGCTGGCCCGAGACGACGTTCTGCCAGGTTGGCGAGCAGGCGTCCTCGAAATCCGCCATGAAGACGCGGGCGCCAGAATTCAGCGCGTTGATCATCATCTTCCGCTCGACAGGGCCGGTGATCTCGACCCGGCGGTCGAGCAGGTCGCGCGGCGGCGGCGCGACGCGCCAGTCGGCCTCCCGGACGGTGCGCGTCTCGGCCAGGAAGTCCGGGCGGCCGCGTCGCTCCTTGCGCCGCGCCAGCAGCTCCAGGCGCCGCGGGCCGAGCTCCCGCTGCAGAAGGGCGACGAAGGCAAGCGCCTCGCCCGAGAGCACCCCTTCGTCGGCCGGCGCGAGGACCTCGACCCCGGCCGGCGCGACGGTGGCGCTCATGCCCGGAACTGTGCCTCTTCGGTCGACCCGACGAGCGCGAGCGTCGAGCTCTCGCCGCCGCTGACCGCCTGGGCGACCGCGTCGAAATACCCGGCTCCGACCTCGCGTTGATGGCGCGTGGCGGTGTACCCGTGTTGCTCGAGCTCGAATTCACGCTCCTGCAGCCGGACGTACGCGCTCATGCCCTCGCGGGCATAGCCGTGTGCCAACTCGAAGAGCGACGCATTCAGCGCGTGGAAGCCTGCGAGCGTGACGAACTGGAAGCGGTAGCCGAGCGCCGCGAGCTCCTCCTGGAACCGTGCGATCTCCGGGTCGTCCAGCTGCCGCTTCCAGTTGAAGGACGGCGAGCAGTTGTACGCGAGCATCTTCCCCGGGAGCTCTTCGTGGATCGCCTGCGCGAACTCACGCGCCTCGCCGAGGTCGGGGGTCGACGTCTCGAACCAGAGCAGGTCGGCGTAGGGCGCATAGGCGAGCGAGCGTGTGATGCAGGCATCGAGCCCGGGGCGCACACGGAAGAAGCCCTCCCCGGTCCGCTCACCGGTCAGGAACTCCTCGTCGGCCGGATCGACGTCGCTGGTGATGAGCGTGGCGCTCAAGGCGTCCGTCCTGGCGACGAGCACGGTTGGCACGTCGAGGACGTCCGCGGCCAGCCGCGCCGACACGAGCGTCCTGACGAACTGCCCGGTCGGGACGAGCACCTTACCGCCGAGATGCCCGCACTTCTTCTCCGAGGCGAGCTGGTCCTCGTAGTGCACGCCAGCCGCGCCGGCCTCGATGAACGCCTTCATCAGCTCGAAAGCCTGCAGCGGGCCGCCGAACCCCGCCTCTGCGTCCGCGACGATCGGCAGCGGCTCGACTCCGTCGCCTCCCTCGGCGACGTCGATCTGGTCGGCGCGGAGCAGGGCGTTGTTCAGCCGCCGCACCAGCGCCGGCGCGCTGTTCGCCGGATACAGGCTCTGGTCGGGATACGTCTGCCCGGCCAGGTTGCCGTCGGCCGCGACCTGCCAGCCGGAGAGGTAGATCGCCTCGAGGCCGGCCTTCGACATCTGCACGGCCTGGCCGCCGGTGAGCGCGCCGAGGGCCGCCACGTGGCGGTCACCGTTGAGGAGAGCCCAGAGTCGTTCGGCGCCCCTCCGCGCGAGTGTGTGCTCGACCGGCACCGACCCGCGCAGCCGGCGGACGTCCTCGTCGGTGTACGGGCGCTCGATTCCGTGCCAGCGCTCGTGGCGCGAGCCGTTTCGGCCGAAGGTCATGGTGAGCCTCCTCGGTTGGGTCAGTCGACCTCGTGGTCGCGCTCGCAGAAGTCCGGGCACGTGCACTCGGCGAGCTCCGCGGTCGTCAGCACCACGATGGTCGCCTGGCCGAGCTCCGGCTCCTCGAACGGGATCACGGTCATTTCGGATCCAAGATCGATCATTCTCGGATCCTAGCTGCCCGTACAGACGACGTCAAACTGCTCTATCGGCTAGTTTGGGATCCAGGATCGTCCTTCGGGATCCGAGAATTGTCCAGCGCCCACGTGCGGGCAGGGTCTCGAGCTAGTCGCGTGGGCCTACGCGGTCTCTTCGATCGGGGCGGCGTCGTCGTCCGCCACCCCTTCGGCGCTCGTCACGAGCGTCGGCTTCAGGTGCTTCTCGATCGTCTCCTTCGTGATCACGCACTTGGAGACGTCGCGTCGCGACGGTAGCTCGAACATCACGTCGAGCAGCGCGGTCTCGATGATCGAGCGGAGGCCGCGTGCGCCGGTCTCCCGCTCGAGCGCCTTGTCGGAGATCTCCCAGAGCGCGTCGTCCGTGAAGACGAGCTCGATGTTGTCGTACCCGAAGAAGCGTTGGTACTGCTTGACGAGCGCGTTCTTCGGCTCCATGAGGATCTGCACGAGGTCTTCCCGCTGCAACTGGTGCACGGCGGAGATGACGGGCAGACGGCCGATGAACTCGGGGATCAGGCCGAAGTTGAGGAGATCCTCCGGCATGACCTTCGCCAGCAGCTCGGACGATTCGATCGAGCTCTTCGAACGCACTTCGGCGCCGAAGCCGACCGCGCTCTTGCCGATGCGCTTGCCGATGATCTTGTCGAGCCCGGCGAACGCGCCGCCGCAGATGAAGAGGATGTTCGTGGTGTCGATCGAGAGGAACTCCTGGTGCGGGTGCTTCCGGCCACCCTGCGGAGGCACCGATGCGACCGTCCCCTCGAGGATCTTCAGCAGCGCCTGCTGGACTCCCTCACCCGACACGTCGCGCGTGATCGACGGGTTGTCCGCCTTCCGCGCGATCTTGTCCACCTCGTCGATGTAGATGATCCCGGTCTCGGCCTTCTTGATGTCGAAGTCCGCGGCCTGGATCAGCTTGAGGAGGATGTTCTCGACGTCCTCGCCGACGTAGCCGGCTTCGGTGAGCGCCGTGGCGTCGGCGATCGCGAAGGGGACGTTGAGGATCCGCGCCAGCGTCTGCGCGAGTAGCGTCTTGCCACAGCCGGTCGGCCCGAGCAGGAGGATGTTGGACTTCTGGAGCTCGACGTCGCCGTCCTCCTGACCCATCTGCACGCGCTTGTAGTGGTTGTAGACCGCGACGGAGAGCGTCCGCTTCGCTTCTTCCTGCGAGACGACGTAGTCGTTCAGGACCGAGTAGATGTCCTTCGGCCGCGGGAGGTTGTCGAGGTCGAGCTGCGCGGGAGCGGTGAGCTCCTCGTCGATGATCTCGTTACAGAGGTCGATGCACTCGTCGCAGATGTAGACGCCGGGCCCGGCGATCAGCTTCTTGACCTGCCGCTGGCTCTTGCCACAGAAGCTACAAAGCAGCTGCTCGTTGCCGTCTGATGCTCGGGCCACGTCTCTCCTTTTAGCTCCTCGCGCCCCGGCCGTCTACCGATGCGCGATCACATTGTCGATGATGCCGTACTCCTGGGCTTCTGGCGAAGTCAGGAAGTAGTCCCGTTCCATGTCCTTGGCCACCTGCTCGGTCGGACGTCCGGTGTGCTCGGCGAGTATCTCCTCCAGGCGCCGCTTGAGGTTGATCGTCTCACGCGCCTGAATCTCGATATCGGTCGCCTGGCCCTGGAAGCCGCCCGAGACCTGATGGATGAGGATCTTGGCGTTCGGCAGCGCGACCCGCTTTCCTTTCGCCCCGCCCGCCAGGATGATCGCGCCCATCGACATCGCGATTCCGACGCAGGTCGTCTGGATGTCGGGCTTGATGTATTGCATCGTGTCGTAGATCGCGAGGCCGGAGTACACCTGGCCCCCGGGTGAGTTGATGTAGATCTGGATGTCCTTCTCGGGGTCCTCCGACTCGAGGTGGATCAACTGCGCCACGATCAGGTTGGCGATCTGGTCGTCGATCGGCGTGCCGAGGAAGATGATCCGCTCGTTGAGCAGACGGGAGTAGATGTCGAACGACCGCTCGCCGCGCGACGTCTGCTCGATCACCATCGGGATCAATGGGCTCATTTCAGGCTGGCTCCTTAGGCGTTGCTTGCGATGCCGTCCACACAGGCCGGGCCGGCTTCGCCGGCGCGGCCGCCTTTAGCTGCCGGGGGTCCACAGGTTCGGCTTCTCTGCCGGCTTCTCCTTGTCGGGTGTCCAGATCGAGTCCCGCGCCGCGGCCTGCTCGGGCGGAACCCGCTCCACCTCGGCGGTCACGCGATCGAGGGCTCGGGCAAGGCGAATCGCCTCCCGCTCGGTCTCGTACGCACCCGCCGCCCGCGCCTGCTCGATCACCTTGTCCGGCTCTTCGAACCGCTCGCGGAAGGATTCGTCCACCTCGTCGTCGGACACTTCGATACCCAGCTTGTCGGCGATCGCATCGAGCACGATCTCGCCCGCGACCGACGAGGCCGCCTGCTCGCGCAGACGGGCAACGAGATTCTCTGCCGACTCGCCGGACACCTGGAGGTAGGTCTCGAGCGTTGCGCCGCTCCGCCGCATGACGGCATCGAGCTCACGCAGCAGCGTCCGCGTC
>DASUXI010000023.1:0-6038 GCA_036377995.1 Gaiellaceae bacterium | reverse complement strand
CGTCTCCCTCCCAGTCCGCGAAGGCGTCCGGCGCTTCCGGATCCCAGTCGTCGGGGAGCGTGCCATCCTGTTTCGCGCCGGGGTAAAAGCCTTTGAGCGTCCAGTCGGTGACCTTCCAGACGACGACGCGGAACGGGGTGTCGCCGTAGGTCTTGCCCGCTCCGAGCTCCTTGAGGAGGCGGACGAAGACGGCTTGCGCCACGTCGTCGGCCTGATCCCGGTCGCGGAGCCGGAGGTAGCAGCGTTCTCGCACCTGGTGGAAGTACGAAGCGAGGAGGAGCTTGTGCTCTCCCTCCGCCAGCAGTCGTTTGTCCTCGGCGTCCCGAGCATCGCGCATCGAAGACAGAGTCTCCCGCGGCACGCCCGGATCTTACGGGCGGGTCGACCTGAACCCATCCGGTCGCGTAATGCACTGGCGCGCCGTCCGCGGTCGCGCAACACTGTTGCCACCGCCAAAGGGAGCCGCAGTGTTCGAGATCGGCAGCAGACTGCGTGAGGCGCGCGAGCGTCAGGGTCTGGAGCTGTCGAAGATCGAGGGTGAGATCCGGATCCGGGCGAAGTTTCTCCGCGCACTCGAGGACGAGCGATTCGATCACCTGCCCGCGCCGACCTACGTAAGAGGCTTCCTCCGGACCTACGCCGACTACCTCGGCCTCGAGGCCCAGCCCTTCGTCGACGAGTACAACACCCGCTTCGCTCCCGGGGAGGAGCCGCGAGCGGCGGCGCCGGTTCGCGTCGTGCGCCCGGGGCGGTGGCGGCACCGGCTCCTCGTCGCTCTACCAATCGTGCTGGTCGCCGGCGTCGTGGCCTGGGGGGTCTCGCTCAACCGCAGTCACCAGTCCTATCAGGCGACAGTGACCACATCGCTGCACCACACTCGACTGCGCACCAGCATTCCGACTCCGCCTCGGCACCCGAGGCCCGCGACGACGGTTGGGGCCCGGATCGCACTCGTGGCCGCGCGTGGGCCGTGTTGGCTGTCCGTCCGCGTCCGCTCGGCTGGAGGGCCACTCATCTACGAGCGGACGCTCGCCCAGGGCCTGACGGCCCGCTTCGCCGGGCGGAGCCTCTGGATCCGGCTGGGCGCTCCGTGGAATGTCGACGCGACTCTCAACGGCAAGCCCGTTTTGCTGCCGGGCTCGATCGGCAACGTGCTAGCGACGGCGAGCGGCCTCCGACCGGGCTAGAGGCATGTAAGAGACAGACGTTGCCTGGCTGACTCTGGGGCATGAAGACGATTTCGAGCACCATCCAGTTGGGCGACCCGGTCGAGCACCGCGGCGTCGTGATCGCACCCGTGTTCCCGCGACGGCAGCCGCAGGCCGGCTACATCACCCTCGAGGAGGCGATTCCCCTCGGCTTCCACGTCACAGAGGTCGATGCGGCCGGCTCGGTGCCGGAGCTCGTCGCCTCCAATCCGCTCGAGTCGAACGTCCTGCTGTACGACGGCGAGGAGCTCCTCGGCGCGAAGCAGAACCGGATCCTGAATGTGACCGTGCTCGTGCCGGCGCAGAGCGAGATCCGCATTCCCGTGTCGTGTGTCGAGGTTGGACGCTGGAGCGCCCGCAGCGTTCGGTTCTCGTCCGCGAGGCACGCCGCGTATCCGGAGCTGCGGCGGCGAAAGGCGGAGATGCTGTCCGTCGATCCGATGGCGCTCGGCGCGGCGCAGGCGACGGTCTGGGACGAGATCGAGGCCAAGGCCAGCCGGCTGCAGGCCTCCGCGCCCACACGCGCGCAGTCCGACATCTTCCGCTCGCGGGAGAACGAGGTCGGAGAGTTGCGCCGTGCGTTTCCGCTCGTGCCCGGCCAGGCGGGGGCGGTACTGGCACTCGGCCAGTCGGCGATTGCGCTGGACTACGTCTCACAGCCCGTCGCGTTCGCGCGGCTCTACCCGAAGCTGCTGGACGGCTACCTGCTCGATGCGATCGAACGGCTGGACGGGAAGCCTGCGCGTGTGGAGGCGCTGAAGTCATTCGTGGGGCGCCTGGAGAGCGCGCCGCGAAGCCGGCGGCGGTCGGCCGGTCTCGGCGAGGACCTGCGCCTTCGTGGCGACGGCGTGGTCGGTTCGGGGCTCGAGCTCGAGGGCGAGCTCATCCAGCTCTGCGTCTTCACGAGCGAGGACGATCCGGCCCACGGCCGGGCGACCCGGATCATGCGGCCGTCGCGCCGGTTCTAGAGGCATATCTTGTGGCCGTGATCAGACGTACATCGCTCAACCTGGATTTCGACCTCGTCTCGGAAGCTCGAGCCGTTCTCAATACGCACGGGATCACCGACACAATCCACGCGGCTCTCGCAGAGATCGTCCGTCGCCAGCGCTTGCGGGAGCTCGCCGGGCATCGCTTCGAGGAGCTCACTCCCGAGGCCCTCGCGAAGCTGCGTTTGCCGCTCTGATGGAGCTCGCGGACTCGACCTGTTGACCCTCGGCTCTCGCTAGGCAGCCTGTCGCGCCCGGGTCAGTACTGCCGGGGTGGCAGCGTGAGCACCTAGCTGCCGAGCGCGAAGCACGTGAATCCGACCGGCGCCAGGACGATCATGAGGCAGCAGAGGATGCCGAGCCCATCAGTATCAGCGACGCGGGATCCCGATGAAGAGCGTGTAGGCGATCCGGATCATCGCACCGTGCCGGCCGGCAGCGCGCCGCCGAGCTCGATCACCCAGATGCGGGCGACGAGCTCGTCGAACGTCTCGGCTGCGAGGCGGAACTCCGTCTCCTGATGCCGCGCATACCAGCGCTCCGGGCCGTCGGCGAACGGCTCGGAGAAGATCATCCAGTCGTAAATCGCCATCAATAGAAAGTCGCCCCCGCGGGGCCCCGGTCTTACGACGCCGGCTAGCCGGAGCGGCGAAAGATCCGCGTGACAGAGCGCCAGAGAGCTCCGAGCCCGAGCCGCAACCCGCCGACTGGGCGCGACTGAGCCTCGACCGCCGCGACGGCTTCTTCCTCGCTCCCGCCGAGCTGCTTCTCGAGACAGGATGAGAACTGGCCGACGAGCTGGGAGGAGACGTCCTGCACCAGGCCACGGCCGTACTGCGCGACCGCGCCGGCGAGTGTGAGGTCGGTGACGATGTCGACACGCGTGCCGCCGTTCTGCGGCGTGAGCGTCGAGTCGATCGACGCCGACGCGTTCCCGCGGCCGCGCGCCTCGCGCGCCTTCGCGGACAGCGTCGTCTTCCGCGCCGCCTCGTCCGCGACGTCGCGCTTCACATCGGTCTTGAACGAGAGCGAGATTGGGCCGAGCTTGACGGCCATCGTCGCCTTCCAGGTCGTCTCGTCGACCTGCTCGTCGAGCGTCGCGCCTGGCATGCACGGGATCACGCGCGGCACGTCCATCAACAGCTCCCACACCCGCTCCGGCGAAGCTGCCACGTCGAAGGAGTTCTCGAGCTTCACGTCAGACGAGGGCCGCCTGGAACTTGCGCAGGCAGCCCGCGCCGCAGAAGTAGTAGGTCGCGCCCTCGTGCTCCAGCGTGTGGACGGCGGTCGCGACCTCGACGGTCATGCCGCACACCGGGTCGATCGCCGTCTCGGGTGGACTTAGTGGCTCAGAGCCACTAAGTCGGTTGAGGTGCCGCCAGGCGACAAGCTCGGCGAGGATCGCCACGGCGATCTCCTCCTGCGCGGACGGGCCCAGATCGAGGCCGGCAGGGCTCCGCACGCGGGCCAGCGCCTCCTCGTCGACCCCCCGCTCCCGCAACTCTGCCGTCACCGCCGACGCACGCTTCGCGCTCGCGACGAGCCCGACGTAACCCGCTCCTGACGCGAGCGCCGCTTCAAGCGCCTCCTCGTCGCCGTGACCCATCGAGGCGATCACGACCGCGTCGGCTCCGGCCACGTCCAGCGACGTCCGCCATCCGAGCACGCCGGCGAGCTCGCGCAATGTTCGCGCGGCGGGAGCGTCGCCCACCACAGCCAGCAACGGCGCCGCCCGCTGCGGCTCGATCAGCACCTCGACCGCGCCCTCCGAGGCGCAGCGGCTCTCGATTCGCTCGCGCCGCACGTCGCCGTCGCGCAGCGCCTCCTTCGCGATCCGCACGACCTCCGGCTCCGTGCACGCGCCGCCGACCCAGCCGTGCAGCTCGCCCTCCGCCGTGACGAGGGCGCGGTCGCCGACGCGCGCGGAGGACGGCCGCTCGACTCCGACGACTGTCGCGAGCGCAAACGGCGTCCCCTCCTCCGCGAGGCGGCCGGCTTCGACGAGGACGTTCACTCCGCCAGGCCGGCCTCGTTGAGCGCGGTCCAGACCTTGTCCGAGGTCAGCGGCATGTCGATGTTGCGCACACCGGCGTGCGCCAGCGCGTCGATGACCGCGTTGACGAACGCCGCCGGAGAGCCGACCGTGGCCGACTCCCCGATCCCCTTCGCACCGATCGGATGGTGGGGCGACGGCGTCACGGTCTCGCCGAGCTCGAACGCCGGCGTCTCCCAGGAGCCGGGCAGCAGGTAGTCCATGAAGTTGGAGCCGATGCAGTTGCCGTCCTCGTCGAACGTGATCAGCTCCATCGCGGCCGTCCCGAAGCCCTCGGTCAGGCCGCCCATGATCTGACCCTCGACGATCATCGGGTTGATCCGGGTGCCGCAGTCGTCGACGGCGACCACCTTCTGCACCTTCCAGGCTCCGGTGCCGCGATCGACCTCCACGACGACCGCATACGTCCCGAACGGGTAGGTCATGTTCGGCGGGTCGTAGTAGTCAATCGCCTCGAGCCCGGCCTCCATCCCCTCGGGATGGTCGGTGTACGCGGCGAAGGCGATCTCCTGGATCGTCTTCGCCCGGTCGGGCGCGCCCTTGACGGAGAACTTGTCGTCCGACCACTCGAGGTCGTCCTCCGCCGCCTCGAGCAGGTGCGCCGCGATCTTCCTCGCCTTGTCGCGCACCTTGCGGGCGGCGACGGCGGTCGCGGCACCCGCAACGGGCGTCGAGCGCGATGCGTAAGTGCCGAGCCCGTACGGTGTGTTGTCGGTGTCGCCCTCCTGGACCGTGATGTCCTCGGGCGGGATGCCGATCTCGTTCGCGACGATCTGCGCGAACGTCGTCTCGTGGCCCTGACCCTGCGACTTGACGCCGAGCTTCAGGATCGCCTTCCCCGTCGGGTGCACACGCAGCTCGGCGGAGTCGAACATCTTGATCCCGAGGATGTCGTACTGGCGGCTCGGGCCGGCGCCCACGACCTCGGTGAAGGACGCGAGCCCGATCCCGAGGAGCTTCCCCTCCTCGCGCGCCTTCTTCTGCTCGTCGCGCAGCTGCTTGTACCCGACCCGCTCGAGTGCCTGGTCCAGCGCCGGCTCGTAGTTGCCCGAGTCGTACTCGAACCCCGTCGCAGACGTGTACGGGAACTTCTCCGCCGGGATGAAGTTCTGACGGCGCAGCTCCGCCGGGTCGACGCCCAGCTCGTACGCGGCGTTCTGAACGAGCCGCTCGATGAAGTACGACGCCTCCGTCACCCGGAACGAGCAGCGGTAGGCGACACCGCCCGGCGCCTTGTTCGTATACGCGCCGTCGGTGACGACGTGCGCCGCCGGGATGTCGTACGAGCCTGTGACGATGTGGAACAGGCCCGCCTTGAACTTCGACGGCTGCGCGTCGGCGTACGCGTAGCCCTGGTCGGACAGCATCTTCACGCGCAGGCCCGTCATCGTCCCGTCGTCCTTGAGGGCGAGCTCACCGTCCATGTAGAAGTCGCGCGCGAAGCCGGTCGAGATCAGGTTGCCGGTGCGGTCCTCGATCCACTTCACCGGGCGGCCGAGCAGCAGCGACGCTGCCGTTGCGACGACGTAGCCCGGATAGACCGGCACCTTGTTGCCGAACCCGCCGCCGATGTCGGGCGAGATGATCTGGATGTTCTGCTCCGGCAGGCCCGCGACGAGCGCGAACACCGTGCGGTGCACGTGCGGTGCCTGCGAGGTCATGTAGATCGTCGCCTTGCCGGTGGCCGGGTTGACGTCCGCGACGCAGCCGCAGCACTCGAGCGGCGCCGGGTGGCAGCGCGGGTAGTGGGTGACGAGCCGGACGACCTTGTCGGCCTCGGCGAACGCC
>DASUXI010000022.1:0-2901 GCA_036377995.1 Gaiellaceae bacterium | reverse complement strand
TCGTCCTGCTCGTCGTCGGGCTCGTCCTGGCGCTCGCCTGATGCTGCACACCCTCGCCGACCACCTCGAGATCATCTGGGGCGCGCTCCTGGCGGCCGCGATCGTCGTCCTGCTCACTCCCGCCGTCGGGGGCATGGCGCGGCTGCTCGGCGTCGTCGACCGGCCCGGTGGGCGGCGGCTGAACCGGAGCGCCGTTCCCCGGCTCGGCGGCCTGGCGCTCTTCTTCGGGATCTTCGTTCCCGCCCTCGCCTTTCTCGACCTGTCGGGCGAGACGCGCGGCCTCCTCCTCGGCGCCGCCGTGGCGACGACGGTCGGCGCAGTCGACGACTTCCGGGGCCTGCGCTGGTGGGAGAAGCTCGGGGGCCAGGTTGCCGCCGCGTCCATCCCGGTCGGCTTCGGCATCTGGGTGCACCGATTCACCTTCCCGATCCTCGGGATCCACTCGCTGCCGCACTGGGTCGGGATGCCGCTGTCGGTGCTCTGGATCGTCGCGATCATGAACATGGTCAACTTCCTCGACGGGCTCGACGGGCTCGCTGCCGGCGTCTCCGCCATCTCGGCCTTCACGTTCACGTTGATCGCGCTCTCGCTGACGAGGCCCGAGCTGCAGGCCGCGATCCTGTCGGCGGTCGTGCTCGGCGCGTCGCTCGGCTTTCTGCGCCACAACCTCTATCCGGCTCGGATCTTCATGGGGGATTCCGGCGCGATGCTCCTCGGTTTCGTCCTCGCGACCATCCCGCTGCAGGGCCTGCTGAAGACGGCCTCGATCGTCACCCTCTTTTTCCCGCTCCTCGTTCTCGCCGTCCCGATTCTCGACACGTCGTTCGTCGTCGCGAAGCGGTTGAAGTACCGGCAGCCCGTCTATCGGGCCGACAGGCACCACCTGCACCACCGCTTCGTCGACATCGGCTTCTCGCAGCGCCGAGCGGCGACCTACATCTGGCTCTGGTGCGGGACGCTGGCCGCGACCGCGCTCGCTCTCCGCTTCATCCGTCCGCACGAGCACGGGGTCTGGCACCCGTGGCGGATGCTGGTGGTCTCGCTCATCGGCCTTGTCGCCCTGGCCGCGTCGGTGTACATGGTCTATCTGCTCGAGATCGTGAAACTCGCCAATCCGATCATCCGGCGGCGCGAGGAGCAGGCGCGGGCGCGTCAGCGGAAGACGGCCTGACCCCCCATCGTGCGCCACAAAGTAGGGCAGTTTTCGGCCAGTCAAGCGGTCTTAACCTGTTACAAGCGGTGCTATGCTCCCCGCGGATGGACGCCCTGACCCGCGCCTCGTTCGAGCCCGCCGGGGCGGGAGGACTCCTCCTCGGCGTCCTGCTCGCCGTTATTTCCCTCGGTCTTCTCTTGGGCTGGCTGGCCGGATCGGCGGGAATCGGGATCCTCATCGGCGCGGTGGTCGGGCTTCCACTGGCCGTCGCCGTCGTCTACCGGCGTTATCGGGACGTCCTCTGATGCGCCCGGGCCTGCTCGCCACGCCCCGGCCGGAGCCGGGGCACATGTTGCCGGCGCTCGCGGGGTCCGCCGTCATCCTCTTCGCCCTTGCCCTGTTCCTCATCGTCGGCTGGGATCTCGCCGGCTGGGCGCTCGCGGCAGCGCTCTGGGTCGGGATGCACGGCCTCGATCTCGCGCTTCGGCGCGCGAGGAAGGGCACAGGTACCCTCGCGGCCTCCGGAATGCAGGCATTCGGAATGCTCTTCAAGCTGCTGGGACTTCTCGTGGTCCTCTTCGCGGCTGCGGCGTCGAGCCCGCGTCTCGCGCTGTCCGCTGCGCTCGTCTACGCCCTCGCGTACACCCTGGAGCTGGGGCTCTCGCTCGTCACCTACTTCGCGGCTGGACGATGAAGGCCCGCCTCCTCGCGCTCGCGTTCCTGGCGCTCACGTTCCCCCAGGCTGCCTTCGCCCGGGGCACGTTCGACCCGACCAAGGAGTTCGAGCAGCACGAATGGGTCTCGATCCATCTCGGGCCCCTGGATCTGTCGATCACGAAGGCCGTCGTCTACCTCATGCTTGGCACTCTCATGACGATCGGATTCGGCATCTTGCTCATGCGCGTTCGCCTCGGTGTGCAGCCGGGAGTACGCCAGACGATCGGAGAGCAGATCTACGAAGTCACCCAGACGCAGATCGCGGAGCAGGGCCTGCCTTCGAAGGCGATCGCGCGGTGGTTCCCCTATGTTGCCTCGCTCTTCATGTTCATCCTCGTCGTGAACCTGCTCGGCTTCATCCCGCTCCCGATCACGGGTGAGACCTGGCACGGGATTCCGACATGGGGGATCTACGCGGCGACCAGCTCCCTTTCGGTGACCCTGGCACTCGCCCTGCTGACCTTCGCGTTCACGCACATAGAGGGCGTCAGGCACAACGGAGCCGTCGGGTACTTCAAGAGCTGGATCCCCGAGGCGCCGAAGGGACTGCTGCTTCTGATCGTGCCCCTCGAGATCCTCGGCCAGTTCATGCGGCTGATCTCACTCAGCGTCAGGCTCTTCGCGAACATGCTCGCGGGCCACATCTTGATCCTGACCTTCCTCGGCCTCATCTTCATCTTCCAGTCACTGGCGCTGCTGCCCGTCCTGATTCCCGCAACGCTCTTCTACGTCTTCGAGGTCGTGATCGTCGTCGGGATCCAGGCGTTCATCTTCGCCGCCCTGTCCGCCATCTACATCGGCTCCGCAATCGAGCCTCAGCACTAAAGGAGGAACAACGTGAATGCTCTTCTCGCAGCAACCTCGGGCGACGTGACGAAGGCCGGAAAGGCGATCGGTCTCGCCCTGGGCGTCGGTCTCGGCGCGCTCGGCGCCGGCGTCGGCATCGGGAACATCTTCGGCTCCATGATCCAGTCGGTCGCGCGCCAGCCCGAGCTTCGCGGCGAGCTGACCGGTATCCAGTGGCTCGGCTT
>DASUXI010000021.1:0-7700 GCA_036377995.1 Gaiellaceae bacterium | reverse complement strand
CATTGTCCTTCGCGAGCTCGAGGATCGGGATCTGGATGTGCTGTTCGAGCACTGGACGGATCGTGAGGCGATTCGGATGGCGGCCTTTACCCCCGCCGATCCCGACGACCGCGGTGCCTTCGATGCACGGTGGGCAAGGATCAGACGCGACCAAAACAACACGAACAGGGTCATCGAGACCGAGGGCCGAGTGGTGGGTCACATCGCGAGTTTCGACCTCGAGGGTCAACGCGAGGTGACGTACTGGATCGGCCGGCAGTACTGGGGCCAGGGGATCGCGACTCGCGCGCTGAAGGAGTTTCTGACGAGGATCGAGACGACACGTCCGCTGTACGCCCGTGCGGCGACCGACAACGCCGGCTCCATTCGCGTCCTCGAGAAATGCGGCTTTACGCGCGTCGGAGTTGATCGTGGTTTTGCGCACGGACGGAACGAGGAGACGGAGGAGGTCATCCTCCGACTCGATGCATGAACGTCGTTGCCCGTCCCTGCGGCAGTTCGCTTGCGTGCGCGACCGTGCTGTCGCCTGAAAGCAAAACGGCCCCGAAGGGCCGCTTTGCGAGGGGGATTTGGGGGAGGGTCGTACCCCCGGGTTATCGGCGACCGGCCACCGGCCCAACTCCCCCGAACGGGTGGATCGGAGCTACCTCAGAAGCCGTAGCGCTGCTCTCGCGGAAGGTTCCCCGGTGCCAGGCTGAAGCCTGGCACGCGGATCGCAGCGCTACCTAAAACCCGTAGCGCTGCTCTTGCCAGAAATCGGCGTCGTTGTGGTAGCCGTAGCGCTCCCAGAAGCCGGGCTGGTCGGTCGCGAGCAGCTCGAGCCTGCGCAGCCACTTGGCGCTCTTCCAGAAGTAGCGCGAAGGGACGACCAGCCTCAGCGGCCAGCCGTGCTCCGGCGCGAGGGGCTCGCCGTCGGCCGCCCAGGCGACGAGGGCGTAATCGTCCTCGAGCGCCGACAGCGGCACGTTCGCCGTAAAGCCCTGCTCGGCGTGCGCGACGACGAACCGCGCGTCGCTCTTCGGCCTCACGAGCTTCGCCAGTTCGCGCCAGTGGACACCGGTGAACGAAGCGTCGAAACGGCTCCAGCGCGTCACGCAGTGAATGTCGGTCGTGATCGTCGTCTTCGGGAGAACCTGCAGTTCGTCGTAGGTGAGCGTAAGAGGCTCTTCCACCTCGCCGTCCACCGCGAAGTCCCAGGTGGAGAGGTCGGTGCTGGGAACGGTCCCCGCGTGGAGCACCGGCCACTTCTCCGTGAGGTACTGCCCCGGCGGCAGGCGCGCGGGATCGATCCCCCTGTCGACCAGCTTCTGCTCGGCCTTCGATCGGAAGAGGGTCACGCGTACCTAGACTAATTCGCATGTCGAGCGTTACGTCGCAGGCCGTCGTCCGGAGGCCGAGAGCATTTGTGGGCGTCGCCGGCCCCGATGCGGCCGACTACCTCCAGCGCATGCTCTCGAACGACATCGAGGCGCTCCGGATAGGAGAGGCGTGCGACGCGCTGCTGCTGACTGCGAAGGCGCGGGTCATCGCGCCGGTCAGGATCGTCAGGCGCGCCGACTACGACTTCCTGCTCCTGACGGAGCCGGAGCTCGGGGAGACCGTCCGCGGCGAGCTCACCCGCATGCGGTTCGCGGCGAAGGCCGAGATCACGCCGGAGGAGCACGAGTCCTGGCTCGTCCTCGGTGGCGAGGAAGTCCTCGACGAGCGGCCCGAGGGTCGCGAGGTCGCCAAGGAGGAATACGAACGGTGGCGGATCGAGTCGGGCATCCCGCGGTGGGGACACGAGATCGACGACCGAGTGCTGCCCGCCGAGGCGGGCCTCGACGAGACGCACGTCAGCTTCACGAAGGGATGCTTCCCTGGTCAGGAGCCGATCGCGCGACAGCGCTACCGGGGCAAGGTCAATCGCCGGCTGCGTGTCCTCGACCTCGAGGGCGACGAGATTCCGCGCGAAGACGACGAGATCGTCCACGACGGAAAGGCCGTCGGCCGGATCACGAGCGCGGTACGCGGCGTCGCGCTCGGCTACGTGAGGACGGAAGTTCCCGACGCTGCCGAGCTCCTGGTCAGCGGATCCCAACAGGCGAAAGTGCGCCCGGCATGATTCGAACATGCGACCTCTGCCTCCGCAGGGCACGGCCGCGAAAAATCTGACCTCACACGCGATTTTTCGCGGATTCACGGCACGAGCCGACCTCGAAGATGCGCCCGGCATGATTCGAACATGCGACCTCTGCCTCCGCAGGGCAGCGCTCTATCCCCTGAGCTACGGGCGCTCTGAGGCGGGGGCCAGTGTAGCGGGGTAGGGATGCCCCGGCGTATCGCGAACGGTGCGCCATGGCGGAGGTGCCGGATTTCCTGTCGCTGCGCCGCAATCGGGAGCAGGCCGGCGCCCGCGAAGCACCCATTCGCCGCCTGGGCGTCGCGCTCGTCGGGATCTTCTGCGTCGCCGGACTGCTGAACGTCTTCGGGCAGAGGCCCGACACGTCGCTCGCCTCCGGGCCCGGCGCAACCCTCAAGCTCTATGCCGCGAGCCACCTACGAAGCGGCCTCTACTACGAGGCCCGTATCACAATCGATGCTCAACGCGACCTCGAGAACGCAGTGCTCGTCCTCAACTCCGGCTGGGTCGAGGGCACGACGGTGAACACGATCGAGCCCGGCCCATTGGGCGAGGCGAGTCGGAACGGGAACCTCGAGCTTCGCCTCGGCCACGTCCCGGCGAACAAGTCCTACATCCTCTTCATGCAGCTCCAGGTGAACCCGACGAACGTCGGCCGGCGCTCGCAGGACGTGTCGCTCTACGACGGTGGCAGGCTCATCACCTCGATCGACCGCACGGTGACCATCTTCCCCTGAGCAGTCATGGACATCGTCATCCGCGCAGCCGTTGCCTTCCTCGTGATCCTCTTTCTCACGCGAATCGTCGGCCGACGGGAGCTGGGCAGGCTCGAGCCTTTCGACCTCATTCTCCTCGTCACCATCGGCGATCTCGTGCAACAGGGCGTGACGCAGAACGACTTCTCCGTCACCGGGATGTTCCTGGCGATCGGGACGATCGGCCTGCTGACGGTGCTCTTCTCATACCTGCCGTGGCGGTTCCGGGTTCTCCGCCCGGTTCTCGAGGGCGTTCCGATCATCCTCGTCGAGGAGGGGAAAGTGGTGGAGAAAAACGTCAAACGTCAGCGGCTGACCCAGGAAGAGATCGCCGCGGCGGCGCGCGTGCACAACATCGCATCGCTCGACGAGGTTCGCTGGGCCGTTCTCGAGACCAACGGCCAGATCAGCTTCATCAAGAAGAGCTAGCGCTCATGCCCCTCTATCTGAGCGAGGAGGACGTCGGAGCCCTGCTCGATCCTGGCGACGCGGTCGAAGCAGTCGAAGCCTCCTTTCTGCGGATGGCCGCGGGCTCGGTCGAGATCGCTCCCCGCCGGCGCTTGAACCTGGACGAAGGGCGCCTGGCGGACATGGCCGCGTCGGATCTCGAGCTGGGCTACGCAGGGGTGAAGACCTATACGGCGTTCGGCAACGGAGCGGCTTTTGTGGTTGTGCTGTTCGCAGCCGACCGCCCGGAGGTCGTCGCACTCGTCGAGGCCGATCACCTCGGGCGGCTGCGAACGGGCGCGGCGAGTGCGGTCGCCGCGAGGCACCTCGCGAAGCCGGGAGCAGCGTCGCTCGGCGTGATCGGGTGTGGCACGCAGGCGGAGACCCAGGTGGCATGCATTCGCGCGGCTGTTCCCTCGATCCAGCACGTGGTTGCCTACTGTCGCACCGAGCGCAACCTCCGGTCGTTTTGCGAGCGGGTCGGCGCCGAGGCAGGACAGAGCCACCGCGATGCGGCGGCCCAGGACGTCGTCGTGACGATCACGACGTCGCGCGATCCCGTCCTGCGTGGGGAATGGCTTCGGCCCGGGACGCTCGTCTGCGCCGCCGGAGCGAACAACGGGAGGTCTCGCGAGCTCGACAACGTGGTGCTCGAGCGCGCGTCGTTCGTTTGCTGCGACCTGCTCGCGCAAGCCAGGCTCGAATCGGCCGATCTGATCGAGCCCGTCTCGACGGGAGTCCTCGACTGGCTCGAGGTGCAGGAGCTGCACGAGGTCGTCTCCGGCGAGTTGCCCGGCCGCCAGTCGCCCGACGACATCGTCGTTTTCAAGTCGAACGGCCTGGCGGCGTGGGACGTCGCGGCCGCGGCGGCTGCCATCGACCGCGCCCGTGAGCGCGGCGTCGGGCGAGAGCTCTAGATCGTCCTCAGCGCTTCGAGCTCTTGGCGGGACTGCTCGACCGTCTCGTCGCCGAGAGACTGGATCACCTCGGGCCGGTCGAGGAGCCGCAGCCGCTGCTGAGGCGTGAGCCGGTTCTGCACGTAACGGTCGTCGAGGATGTCGCTGAGCCTGCGGCCGCGCGCGTGCTCCCGGATGACGTAGGCGGCGACGCGTTCCTCGGCGCTCGAGCGAGCGAACAGGAAGCTGAACGGCGAACGCAGAAGGCTGCCGATGCGCCCCATGGCGACGATTGTATCCTTGACCGGTGAGGCGGAAGTCAACCGAGGGCCGCTTCGCCGAGCGTGTCGTCCACGGCGTGGACGACGCCGGCACAGACGAGAGCATCGTGATCTGGATCGAGCGTAAGCAGGGCGCTCTCTGGGCTGTCGGCCGCGCGGTCAACCCCCAGCACCGCTCGAGCGACGAGCCGCGCGGGGACGACTACCTCTTCGAGGGCTACGAGCTCGACGACGCTCTCGCGGCGGCAAACGACGCGCTCGAGGACGACCTCAGCGTCTCCGAGCGCGACGGCAGGCCCGAGGACCTGAGGCCGTTCACGCGCGGGGAGCTGCTCAAGCCTCTCGAGCGCTGGTTCTTCGGCCGGAGGTAGCAGGCCACTCGAGGTTCGCGTCGGGGATCGGATCCCCGTGCGGATCGTGCGTGGGGTAGCCGAGGGCTCTGTCGATCCGCGCCTCGAGCTCCTCCGAGAGTGCATGCTCGAGCCGCTCTGCCTCGTGGTGGACCTCGTCGACGTGCACGCCGAGGGTCTTGGCGAGGTACAGCTCGAGCAGCCGGTGATGGCGGATCACCTCGAGCGCGACCTTCGCGCCGGCATCGGTGAGCTCGATGCCGCGATAGGGCTCGTGCACGGCGAGCCCGAGTGCCGCGAGCTTCTTCACCATCGCGCTTGCCGAGGCCGGCGAGACGCCCTGCTGTTTCGCGAGAGCGGTGACCGACACCGGTGACTCGTTGGAGCCGAGCTTGTAGATCTCGCGCAGATAGTCCTGAATCGCGTCGGTAAGAGCCGGCTTTGCCACCGCGACACAGTCTAGGGTGGCGCCGTGAGGATCAGGATCGGCCACTCCGCTGACCCCGACGACGCATTCATGGTGTGGGCGCTCGCCTCCGGGCGCCTCGAGTCGCCGGGCTTCGAGCTGGAGCTCGTCCCCGAAGACATCCAGGTTCTCAACGAGTGGGCGCTCGACGGCAAGCTGGAGGTGACGGCCCTGTCGCTCGCCGCGTATCCGCACGTGCAGGACCGCTACGCACTCCTACCCCACGGCGCGTCGTTCGGCTCGGGTTACGGCCCGATCGTGGTCGCACGGGCGCCGATGACGGCGGGTGAGCTTCGCGATGCGGAGGTCGTCGTCCCCGGCCGCCTGACGACTGCGTTCCTCGTTCTCGGGCTCGCGCTCGGCGGCGAATTTCGCCACCGCGCCCTCCCCTTCGATCGCATCCTCGACGAGGTGACCTCGGGCCGCGCGGAGGCCGGGCTCCTCATCCACGAGGGGCAGCTCACGTATGCGGACGAGGGGCTCGTAAAGGTGCTCGACCTCGGCGAGTGGTGGCTGCTCGAGACAGGACTGCCGCTCCCGCTCGGGGTAAACGTCGTCCGGCGAGACGTCCCGCGGCTCGATGACCTGTCCCGTCTCCTGCGCGAATCCATCGACCTCGGGCTTCAGAACCGCAAGGAGGCGACCGCGTACGCGCTGGGCTTCGCGCGCGATCTCGAGCCCGAGACGGCGGATCGCTTCATCGAGATGTACGTCAACGAGCTCACCTGTGACTACGGGAACGAGGGACGGCAGGCCGTCGAGGAGCTACTGCGCCGCGCGGAGTCCGCGGGGGCGTATGAGCGTCCCGTCAAGGTCGACTTCGTATCGTGAGCCGGGCCGTCGTCCTCGCCGCGGTGCGGACTCCGATCGGACGCTACGGCGGTGCATTGTCCGGCGTCCGTCCGGACGATCTCGCGGCGACGGTGATCGCGGAGGCCGTTTCGCGCTCGGGCGCTGCTCCGGGGGACGTCGAGGACGTCTACTTCGGCGCCGCGAACCAGGCCGGCGAGGACAACCGCAACGTCGCCCGGATGGCGGCGCTCCTCGCCGGGCTGCCCGAGAGCGTCGCGGGGGTCACCGTCAACCGGCTGTGCGCGTCGGGCCTGGCAGCCGTCGTCTCTGCGTGCCACGCCGTCGTCGCCGGCGACGGCGAGCTGTTCGTCGCGGGCGGTGTCGAATCGATGAGCCGGGCGCCCCTCGTCACCGCCAAGCCGGAGCGCGCCTTTCCACGCGGCAATCAGGTGTCGTGGGACACGACACTCGGGTGGCGGTTTCCGAATCCCCGGCTCGAGGCGATGTTTCCGCTCGAGTCGATGGGCGAGACAGGCGAGAACGTCGCGGATCGGTGGCACGTGTCGCGAGAGGAGCAGGATGCGTTCGCGCTCCGCTCGCAGCGACGGTGGGCTGCTGCCGCCGAAACCGGTCGGTTCGACGATGAGCTCGTCGCCGTCGACGGGCTCGAGCGAGACGAGCACCCGCGGCCGGACACGAGCGCGGAAAAGCTTTCAGCGCTCCAGCCGGCGTTTCGCTTGAGCGGCGGCACCGTCACGGCGGGGAACTCCAGCGGCATCAACGACGGCGCCGCCGCGCTCGTGATCGCGAGCGAGGAGAAGGCCGAGCAGCTCGGCATCGAGCCGCTCGGCCGTTTCGTCGCCGGCGCGGTCGCCGGCGTCGACCCGCGCGTGATGGGGATCGGCCCCGTGCCGGCTGTCCGCAAGCTGCTCGAGAGGACCTCCCTCGAGGTCGGTGACATCGACCTCGTCGAGCTCAACGAGGCGTTCGCGTCCCAGAGCCTCGTCGTCATCCGCGAGCTCGGGCTCGACGACGAGAAGGTGAACGTCAACGGCGGGGCGATCGCGCTCGGACATCCGCTCGGGATGAGCGGTGCGCGACTCGTCGTCTCCCTCCTCCACGAGCTCCGCCGCCGGGCAGGGCGCTACGGGCTGGCGACCCTGTGCGTCGGCGTGGGCCAGGGGCAGGCGGCGTTGTTCGAGCGGCCGGAGTAGCGCGCCGGGCTACAGGCGGGGTCGGAAGCGGCCGATGAAGCTCGGGTGGCCGCCGTGGTCCCGTCGCCGAGCTCCAGGCTGACCTGGCTCTCCCTCGTCTCCTGCGCGGGCGTGAGCGCCCTCGTAGCGACGATCGGGGCCGACGCGCGGTGGCTCGCTGCGCTCGGCAGCGAAATCGTGTCGCTCGGCGCGATTCCCACGGGCGTGCCGTACGCGGCCGCGAGCTCCGCGCACTGGGTGAACGTGCCGGTTCTCGGCGAGCTCGCCTTCCACTGGCTTCACGCTCTCGGAGGAGACCGCGGCCTGATCGTCGCGCAGGTGATCGCCACTACGGCGTCGCTCGCCCTCGTCGGCGCGGACATGCGCGCCCGGGGCGC
>DASUXI010000020.1:0-2048 GCA_036377995.1 Gaiellaceae bacterium | reverse complement strand
GCCTACCTCGAGCGCTGCACGCTCAAGACCGGGAAGCTGTTCGAGGCCGCGTGCCGGTTGGCCGGCGGCCCCGGTTCCTTCGGCCTCGCGCTCGGCGTCGCCTTCCAGATCACGGACGACATCCTCGACTGCTCGGGTGTGACGATCGAGACGGGGAAGATCGCCGGGACGGATCTTCGCGAGGGGACGCCGACACTGCCGCTGCTGCTCGCCGCGCAGCGTGACGAGGCCGTGCGCGCCGCCCTGGCGGGGGGCTCGCAGCTCGAGGGGGCGCTTCTGCGCATCGCGTCCACCGGCGCGATCGAGGAGAGCCGCAAGGTCGCGCACGCGTACGCGCTCAACGCCCGTGCCTGCCTGAACGGCGAGCTGCATCGTGGAGAGCTGGAGTCGCTGACGGCAGCCGTGGTGGAGCGGGAGCGGTAGTGGCCCTCCTGGAGCGCACCGAAGCGCTCGCGCCGATCCGCGCGAAGGTCGAGGCCGGCGAGCGGCTCGACTTCGAGGACGGCGTGACGCTGATGGAGTCGGACGACCTGCTCGCCCTCGGCGAGCTCGCCGACCTCGCGCGCCGCCGGCGCGGCGGCGACGACCGCGTCTACTTCGTCCAGAACCTCTACCTCAACCAGACGAACGTCTGCCGCGTGAAGTGCAAGTTCTGCGCGTTCGCCGTCACGCAAAAGCAGTCGGACGCATACACCTACACGCCGGAGCAGCTCGTCGAGGACGCGGTGCACCAGCACGAGCTTTCGGGCTTCACCGAGATCCACATGGTCGGCGGCGAGAACCCGCATGTCGACTTCGACTACTACGTCGGGGTCGTCCGCTCGCTGCACGAGGCGCTGCCGGACGTTCACCTCAAGCTGTTCACGGCGAGCGAGATCCATCATATGACGACGCTGTCCGGGCTCTCCCACGAGGAGGTGCTGCGCGAGCTGCAAGCGGTCGGGCTCGGCTCGCTGCCGGGTGGCGGGGCCGAGGTCTTCGCCGATCGCGTGCGCCGGCTCGTCGCGCCGGGGAAGGAGCATCCGGACTTCTGGTTCCGCACGCACGACGCCGCTCACCGGCTCGGCATCCCGACGCACTGCACGATGCTCTACGGCCACGTCGAGACCTACGAGGAGCGGGTCGACCACCTCCTGCGGCTGCGCGACCAGCAGGACGCGACCGGGGGCTTCCTCGCCTTCATCCCGCTCGCGTTCCATCCGGAGCACACCGTCTTCGAGCGGCGCGGGTGGCGTCACACGACGGGCGCGGACGACCTGAAGATGATCGCGGTCTCGCGCCTCGTGCTCGACAACGTCCCGAACGTCAAGGCCTACTGGATCATGATGGGCCTGCCGCTCGCGCAGGTCGCGCTGCACTTCGGCGCGAACGACGTCCAGGGGACGGTCGTGCGCGAGGAGATCTTCCACGCCGCGGGCGCGCGCACCGAAACCGAGCAGAAGATCCCCGAGCTCGTCCGGTTCGTGCGCGAAGCGGGCCGGATTCCCGTCCAGCGCGACACGCTCTACAACGAGCTGGAGCGGTGGTGAGCAGAGGGTGATCCGCCTCGGACGCATCTCCTACGTCAACATGGCGCCGGTCTTCTACCGGCTCACGGCAGAGGTCGAAGAGGTGCAGGGCGTGCCGACCGAGCTCAACCACCGGCTACTGGCCGGCGAGCTCGACGTCGCGCCGATCTCGTCGATCGAATACGCGCGCAACGCCGACCGGCTGCGGCTCTTGCCTCGCCTCTGCGTCGGCTCGGAGGGCGCGGTCGACTCGATCCAGCTCGTCTCCCGGAAGCCGTTGGAGCAGGTGCGCTCGGTTGCGGTGACGCCCGAGTCGGCGACGTCGGTCGTCCTGACGAGAGTGCTCTTGCCCGAGGCGCGGCACGTGCCGCTCGGCGAAGAGGCCGACGCCAAGCTGCTGATCGGCGACGCCGCGCTCAAGTCGGCGTTCGAGGACCCCACTCCTCACCACGACCTGGGGCGGCTCTGGCTCGAGCGCACGGGCCTGCCGATGGTCTTCGCCGTCTGGGCGTGCCCCGAGCCGCTCCGCACGGGTCTGGG
>DASUXI010000019.1:0-5981 GCA_036377995.1 Gaiellaceae bacterium | reverse complement strand
GCGATCACCTTCGCGAGCCGCCCCTCGTCGTCCAGGGTCACAACCTGCGTCGCCCAGGCGTACGCGAGGTGGGTCACCGGCTCGTCGGCGTCGTTCGGCGTCGTCCAGTCGACGACGAACTCGCCACGGAACTCCTGGCCTGCGAGTGCCGCGAGAGGCCGTCCGTCGAGGGCCGACTTCAGGCGGCGCGCAGCGTCGATCACTGCGTTGCCACCGAGGACGGTCGAGCGCGACGCAGTCGTCAGGCCGGTGTCGAGCTCGCGTCCCGTGTCCACGACGACATCCACTCGCTCCGGCGCGACGCCGAGCTCCTCGCAGACCAGCTGGCGCAGGGCGGTGTGCACGCCCTGCCCCATCTCCGTCCAGGAGTGGAGCAGCGTGAGGGAACCGTCGCGCTCCGGCCGTAGGATCGCGCGGCCGTACTCCGTGACTCCGTTACCGATGCCCGTGTTCTTGACGCCGCAGGCGATCCCGGCGTACTTCGCTTCCCGGTACGCGTCGCGAACCGCGAGCAGCGTCTTCTTGAGGCCTACCCCCGGACCGAGCTTCTGCCCGGTGCCGTAGTTGTCGCCCGTGTCCAACGCGTTTCGCCAGCGGATCTCCCAGCCGTCGATGCCGACGGCGTCGGCGAGCCGGTCGAGAGTGCCCTCGACGGCGAAATTGGACTGGCTGACGCCGAACCCGCGCATGGCCCCACATGGAGGGTTGTTCGTGTAGACGGCCTTCGCCTCGACGTCGACGTTTGGGACCTTGTATGCGCCGCAGGCGTGCCCGGCGGCCCGCTCGAGCACCTTGTCTCCCACGCTCGCGTAGGCTCCGGTGTCACCGACGATTCGGGCTCGCAGCGCGACGAGCCGCCCGTCCTCGTCGCAACCGACTGTGTAATCGAGTCGCATCGGGTGGCGCTTCGGGTGGAACCGGAGGCTCTCCTTGCGACTGAGCGTGAGGAGCACCGGCCTCCCCGTGACCGTCGCGAGCAGCGCCGCGTGGCACTGCACATTCAGGTCCTCCTTGCCTCCGAACGCGCCTCCGGTCGCAGTCTGGGAGACCCGTACACGCTCCTCGGGGACGCCGAGGAAGGAGGCGATCTGCCTGCGGTCCTCCCAGGCACCCTGGCCCTGCGAATAGACGCGGAACGATCCCTCTCCGTCCGGCGCGACGAGCGCCGACTCAGGCTCGAGAAAGGCGTGCTCGATGAACTGGGTGCGGTAGACCTGGCTGACGACGCATGCCGCGCCCGCCAGCGCGCCATCCACGTCGCCCCGCTTGACGATCGAGGTCGAGAGGACACGCGCACGAGCCTCGAAGGGGCTCGTTACCGGGTCGAGCACCTCGTACTCGACGTCGACGAGCGCAGCTGCCTCTCGTGCGGCCTGGCGCGTCTCCGCCGCGACAGCGGCAAGGACGTCGCCGACGCAGGCGGTCTCCTCGTCGACCGCGACGAACTGGCGCCAGTCCTTCGTGAGCACGCCCTGCGCCCGCTCGCCGCGCACGTCTACGGCGGTGACGACCGCAACCACCCCCGGATGCGTCTCGGCCCTCGAGGTGTCCACCCGGAGGACGCGCGCCCGCGGATGATCCGAGAACCGGAGGGCGCCGTGGAGCATCCCGGGCTCGACGAGGTCGCCGACAAACCGTGTGTCTCCGAGTGCGAGCTCCATTCCCCGGTACCGGTGAGCGCGCGCTCCCACCCCCGCACCCCCGTTTGTCTCGGGACCTGGCTCCCCGCGGCGCGCGGCAGCTACGAGCTCCACTGCGTCGAGGATTTTCGTGTAACCGGTGCAGCGGCAAAGATTCCCGAGCAAGGCGTGCGCGATCTCTGCCCGTGAGGGAGCTGGCTTCTTCGTCAGCAGCGCTTGGGCCTTCATGACGATTCCCGGCGAGCAGAAGCCGCACTGCGAAGCACCCGCGGACACGAACGACTGCGCCCAGAGCCGTCGGTCGTCGTCCGAAAGCCCTTCCTGGGTGATGACGTGCTTGCCCTCGACCCGGGCCGCCTTCTGCGCGCACGAGACGACGGCGTGCCCGTCGACGATGACCGTGCAAGCGCCACACGAGCCTTCCGGGGCGCATCCGTCCTTGACCGAGCGCAGCCCGAGATCGTCGCGGAGCAGCTCGAGCAGGCTCTCCCCCTCGCGTGGCTCCGCGACGACCTTTTCTCCGTTGAGCGTGAGCTCCATGCCTATTCCACCGCTCCCAGCACCAGCGCCAGGAGGGCCATCCGCAGGACGACTCCGTTGAACGCCTCCTGCCAGTAGCGCGCGTGGCGCGTGGCGTCGACGTCCGCGGGCAGCTCGTCCATCCGTGGGAGGCTGTGCAGGATGATCGCTCCGGGCTTGGCCTTCTCGCGAAGCAGCTCGCGGGTGACGCGGTACGTCGCGGGCGTCGTCGCGACGCCTCCCCCGCCCCGTTCCTCGCGCGAGGCCGTGTAGTCGGCCTGGACGACGGGCTCCATGTAGATGACGTCACACTCCGAGATGACGTCCTCGACCGATTCCGCCTCCTCGTAGCGGACGTTCCGGTCGTCGAGCTCGAGCTCGAACTCCGGCAGGAGCGACATCTCGGGCGGACCGACGACGTACGCCTTGGCGTCGAACTGCGAGAGCGCGTACAGGATCGAATGCATCGTCCGCATGCGCATGTCGCCGACGAGCAGGTACGTGAGGCCGTCCAGCCTCCCGAGCTCCTTGGAGGTCGTGTAGAGGTCGGTCAGGACCTGCGTTGGGTGCTCGCCCCAGCCGTCACCGCAATTGATGACCGGAATCGATGCCCAGCGGGCGGCCTCGGCGGGCGCGCCCTGCTGGAAGTGGCGCATCGCAATGACGTCGCCGTAGTACTCCAGCATGTGCACCGTGTCCTTGATCGACTCCTGGTAGAAGTCGCCGGCGCGAGTCATCTTGGCGTCCGAGAAGCCGAGGACGTGGCCGCCCAGGCGGTGCATGGCCGCCTCCGTGGCCAGACGCGTGCGCGTGCTCGGCTGGTAGAACGCCGTCAGGAGCGTCTTGTCCGTGAGCAGGTCGGCATTCCGCCGGCCCTTCGCGATAGGGGCAAGCTCGTCGCAGACCTCGAACACGCGCTGGAAATCAGCCCGTTCGAAGTCCTTGAGCGACAGAATGTCTCGCCCGAGGAAGCTTCTCATCTTCCCTCCTCCTTTCAGGTTGGGTTGGTCGGACGACCCCCGTGAACAGGACGGCAACGCGTTCGTCGTCGGCCACGTGGCCTGCCGTCCGCAGCGCGAGCAGCCCGGCAAGACCCGCCGAGCCCGTGTGATCGACGTCGATGCCGGTCGCCCCCCGGGCGAGCATGTTGGCCTGCTCGAGCGTCACCTCGTCGACGAGGAGCGCGCGCCCCCCGGTGCCGAGCATCCCCTCGACAACGGCGAGCCAGTCGTACGTCTCGTCGTCGAGGATCCCGTGGGCAATGCTTCGCGGCTCCTGCTCCCAGGGCCACATGAAGGCGGAGCGGTGGTGCGCAGCAACGCGGAGCCCCTGCCTCGCGTCGGGGTGCGAACGCACGGCGTCGAACGCCCGCTTCAGCGGCCATGCCCCCTCGGTCTGCACCGTGTCGATGCGAGGCGAGGCAGCGAGCGCGCCGAGGCCGACGCCCTCGCGAAAGGCATGGACGCAGGAGCTCGCGAGCGCGCCCCCGCCCACCTGGACAACGAGCCGGTCGACGAGCTCCCCCGAGGAGACGATCTCCCAAGCAAGCGTCTCGCCGCCCTCGACGGCCAGGCCGTTCAAGTTGCCCTGACACGTGAAAGGCACCGCGCCCTCGTGAAGGGCTCGAAGCAGGCTTCGGTAGGCCGGGTCTCCTGCGCGCCCGTCGCGGCGGCACACGGTGACGCGTGCCTCGAGATCCCGCAGGCGCTCGAGGACGGCCGGATCGGCATCCACCGGTACGAAGACACGCAGCGTGCGCCCGCCTGCGGCAGCGAGCACAGCCGCCGCCAGCGCCGCGTTGCCGCAGCTCGCGATGGCGAGCTCACGTCGCCGCGAGGAGTCGGCCAACCCGAGCCGCTCCGCCACCTCGAGCTGGATCAGCACGTTGAAGAGATGTCGCGCCTTGTGCGAGCCCGCGACGTTCCCCGTCTCGTCCTTCACCCAGACGCCGCCCGTGTCCGAGAACCTGAGAGCGTCACTCAGCTCCGCACTCCGGAAGAAAGGCGTGCGCGAAAACCCGTGTCCGTCGACCGCGGCCACCCTGTCGTCGAGCGCGGTGACGAGCGCGCAGAAGCTGTCGTCCGTGAGCCCGCCCGTCATCGCGAGGTCGTACGCGTAGAGCAAGGAGCGATAGGCGATGAACGGGTTCGGGTCGCGGTCCTCGGGGAAGCAGACAGCCGAGAGGTCGAGCATGCGCCGGAGGACGTGGTCGACGTCGTCTGCCCGATCGGCGTTCGCGCAGCGAAACGGGTACGGATCCCGCCGATCCGATATCGCGCCGCAGCCGGCGCACTCGAGTCGTGTGGTGGGCGGTCTCACAGGGTCTCCAGGACCCCGGTTCGAGCGTTGACATCATCGATCAGGTCGTCCCAGGCCGGGACGACCTCCAGCAAGCGAGCCCAGAAGCCGGGATCACGTCGCGCCTCGAAGTCCTCCGGCGAGACACCCTGCTGCTCGACCCAGGTGTAGTAGCCGAGGTTGAAGATCCGCTCGCGGCCCCGGTGCCCCAGCTCCTCGAAGTTGTCGGTCGTCGTCCCGAGCAGGTGCTCGCCGAAAACCTCCGCGGCCGCCAGCTCGTCGAATCCGTCTGGGAAGTACCGGCCGACTGCCAGGTCGCGCTCGCTGCGATACATCGCTGCTCCGTCGGTCGCGACCGTGACGACCACGTCGTCCGGGCCGAGGCCGTAGTACTTGGCCGTCTTGATCGCCCCGAGCACGTTGCAGATGCTCGAGAGTCCGAGCGAGAGCAACCCGTCGAGGACATCGTCCGCAACGCCGCGCCTGCTCAGGTGATCGCGGCCGACGTCGGTGCCGAAGAGAACTCCGATGCGATCCGTGGCCCGGTCGGACACCGCCAGGGCCACGTCCGTGTTCATGACGTTGTGGATCAGCGGGACATGCCTGTCCCCGATGCCCTGGATGTTGTGCTCGCCGAAGCCGTTGTAGAGCAGGGTCGGGCACTCGAGTGCCTCACAGGCGACGGTCAGCGAGCCGAGTCGCTCCTTCAGGTAGTCGCCGGCTGCGATCGTGCCCGCCGAGCCTGTCGCGGACACGAATGCCCGCAGCTTCAGCGTCGGCTCCTGCTCGAGCAGCGCCTCGAAGACCCGCTCGAGCGCCGTGCCCGTAGCCAGGTAGTGGACGAGGTAGTTCCCGAACTCGGCGAACTGGTTGAGGATGACGTTGTCCGGGTCGGCGGAGAGCTCCTTGCACTTGTCGTAGATCTCCTTGACGTTGCTCTCGGCGCCCGGCGTTCGAACGATGTCGCTCGGATCGGCTACCCAGTGCGTGAGCCAGTCGAAGCGCTCGCGGCTCATACCCTCGGGCAGCACCGCAACGCCGTGGCACCCCAGCAAACGGGAGATCGCGACGCCACCCCGACAGTAGTTGCCGGTGGACGGCCACACGGCTCGATGGCGAGTCGGATCGAACTGCCCGCTGACGAGCCGCGGAGCCAGGCATCCGTAGGCAGCAAGAACCTTGTGCGCTCCGATCAACGGGAACCGGTCGCCGAGCGCCACGACGATCGACGCGTCGACGCCGGTTAGCTCGCGAGGCAGCACGAGATGGTCGGGAACGTCGACGACGTCGACCCGGCTCGCGCCGTTGTACCAATGCACCCGGAACAGGTTGAGCGGATCGGCATCGTCAGCTGCGACCCCGGCGAGTGCCGCACGTACATGCGGCGGAACGAGGTCAGGGGTCGCAAGCTGGCCGAACGTCGGCAGCGCCACCCTGGACTCGCGGAGCCGTTCAACAGTTCGCTCGAGTGCTCGAGCATCGACCACCTGGCTATCTCGCCCTAATCGGTTCGTGAGCACGCCG
>DASUXI010000018.1:0-6143 GCA_036377995.1 Gaiellaceae bacterium | reverse complement strand
CAGCGCCTGCAGCGCGACGTCGATCCCCTTCTGTGGCTCGAGCCTGCAGACGGCGAGCAGGATCTGCGCGTCCTCCGAGAGGGCATCGGGGCCGTTTTCTCCCCACGCCGGAGGCAGGTCGTCGAGACCGTAGTGGACGACCTCGACCTTCGAGGCGGGCAGCCCGACCCGCTCGACCTGGAACCGCGCCAACGCGGCCGTGATCGCGATCACGCGCGACGCGCGGCGCGCCAGCACGCGCTCGACGTAGCGAAACGCGCCGGCCCGAAACGGATCGTCGTTGTGCTTCGTCGAGACGAGGCGGCGTGCTCCGAGTGCTCCGTACACGTCCGCGTGGACGAGGTGCGTGTGCACGATGTCTGCGCGTCGCGTCAGGCGCCGCACCTGCAGCGCGAGCTTCGGGTCGATGTCGCGCGGCGCGGGCAGGCGCTCGAACGGGACCCCCAGCGCCTCGTAGAACGGATCCGGGGAGCGCGCCGGATCGTCCAGGCCGAGGAAGGACACGTCGACGCCCCGCTCCGCGAGAGCGGGCAGCAGGGTCAGGAGATGCCGCTCGGAGCCTCCGATCCCACCGATCCGGTGGATGTGCAGGACCTTCATCGCTCCGCGAGGCGGCGCCGGGCGACCCAGTCGAACGCCGCCGCCGCGAGCAGCGCGAGCAGGAAGTCGGTCCCGACCCGGTAGCGCGTCGCGCCCACGAAGACGATCGCGGCGAGCGTCTGGTACGCGAGCACCGCCACGGCGAGCCCGACGAACCCGCGCGGGCCGACGACGATCCCGACGAGCGCGAGGGCGAACAGCACGCCGGTGTAGAGGGGCTGCGCCACGCCTCTGATCAGCCCGCTGCCGGAGTCGGTCGCGGAGGCGGTCGTCCGGGGATCCCACTCCATGCGCACCGCCTGGCCCGCGAGCTTCGCCTTCGCGCCGGGGTGGTTGCGGACGAAGAGCCACGCCTTGTGCTGGTAGTAGCTCTCGTTCGCGCACTCGTCGACGTGGATCTTGCGGCCGCTCTGCAGGTAGATGTCCCGCGCCTCCTCCGGATTCGGGAACGGGTGCCCGGGTGGGTCCTTCACGTCGTCGATCCACTTGCCGGCGGCGAGCAGGCCGTAGGTCTGGAGGTTGTTCGCCTTCCACAAGGCCCGTCCGTCGGTCGTGAGCGCGAAGCAGCCGAGCTGCACGCGATTTCGCACGACCCAGGGCGCGACGGCGACCGCGGCCGCGACGACGACGGCCACGGGCGCCCAGCTCCAGCCGGTGCGGACGACGAGGTAGGCCGCGACCAGGACCGGGATGAGCGCGAGCCGCACGTTCCCCAGAACGGCGATCCCGCTCAGGGCACCTGCGCCGATCGCCCATGCGAGCGAGCGGCGGTCGGCGGCGATGATCGCGCTCAGGACGAGCGCGGCCGCCACGAGCTGGTCGAGGATCTCGCGGTTGAGGTGGACGTCGTGCCACACGAGGTACGGGCTCAATGTCGAGACGACGGCCGCGAACACGCCGGCGCGCCGCGACAGAACGCGCGCCCCGATCGCGTAGACGAGGAGGGCGGTCGCCGTCGCGACGACGATCTGAGCGATGCCCACCGCCCACCACGTCCGCCCGAAGACCCAGTAGATCGGGACGAGGAAGAAGCCATAGAGCGGCTGCGTGTAGGCAGACGGCTCGCCCGGGATGAAGCCGAACGTTCCGTGGTGGACGAACGTCTGCGCGAAGTCGTCGCTCTTGTCGGTGAAGGCGGTGAGGATCGCGCCGCGCTCGCGGAGGAGGACTGCCAGGCGCGGGGCGATCGCCGCCGCGGCGACCAGCCAGAGGTGCGCGCGCCTCACGCCGTCACGCGGCGACGAGCACGGGAGCCTCGACGTGGGTGCGCAGCCAGAGCTCGAGCATCAGCAGGCACCAGAGCCGGTGGCCGTGATCCGCGCGACCCGACTCGTGGTCGGAAAGCAGTCGCCCTACCTCGCCGGCGTCGAACCAGCCGCGGTCGTGATCGAGCAGGTCATGGGCGGCCTCCTTCAGGTCCTCCCGGAACCATCGTCCGAGCGGCACACCGAATCCGGTCTTGTCGCGGCCCGCGACAGCCGCGGGCAGCTCTGCCTCGAACGCCCGCCTGAGCGCGATCTTGCCCTCACGTCCGCGAGCCTTGAGCGAGTCGGGCAGCGCGAGCCCGAGCTCGACCACCTCGTGGTCGAGGAACGGCGACCGCAGCTCGAGCGAGTGCGCCATGGACGCAATGTCTGCCTTGAGGAGGAGGTCGCCGGGAAGGTAGGTCTGGAGGTCGAGCTCCTGAAGGCCCGTGATTCCGCTGCGGGGCGGCTCGAGCCGGACGGGCCGGGCGCGGCCGGGCTCGGCCCAGAGCGCGCGCCGGCGCTCGAGCGGGAAGACCTCCATCAGCCGTGTGTACCGCTCGCCCGCAGGCGACGCGGCGGTCTCGAGAAAGCGCGAGGCACGGTGGAGAGAGGACCTCGGCTCGCGTCGCGCTGCCGGGACCAGCCGCAGCGCCGCGGCGGCTGCGCGGGCCGCGGGCGCGGGCACGTGCGCTGCGAGGCCGTGGGCGAGGTACCGCTCGTAGCCCGCGAAGGCCTCGTCGCCGCCGTCGCCGGCGAGGGCGACGGTCACGCGCCGTCTCGCCTGCTCGGCGATCAGGAAGGTGGGAAACGCGGCCTCGTCGCCGAGCGGCTCGTCGTAGGCGACGGCCAGCCTCGGCAGCGTCTCCGCGATGCCCGCGCGCAGCTCGAGCTCCTCGTGGAGCGTCCCGTAGCGCTCCGCGACGACCCGTGCATACGAGCGCTCGTCGTAGCGCGGGTCGGCGAAGCCGACGGTGAAGGTGCGGACCGGCTGCGCCGACGCCTCCGCCATCAGCGCGACGACGATGCTGGAGTCGATCCCCCCCGACAGGAGGGCGCCGAGCGGGACGTCGGCGACGAGTCGCTTGCGCACGGCCGCCGTGACGGTCGCCCGAACGCGCTCGAGCCACTCGTCCGCGCTCGTGCTCGGCTCGGCGGGGTGGGGGCGCCAGTACTGCTCGATCGTCTCCGTGTCTCCCTGCGCGACGAGCACGTGCCCGGGCGCGAGCTTGTGGATGCCGCGGAGCCCCGTCCGCTCCCCCGGCACGTACTGGAGCGCGAGGTAGGAGTCGATCGCGTCCAGGTCGACGTCACGCGAGACGCCGGGAAGCCGCAGCAGGCCCTTCAGCTCCGACGCGAAGGCGAGCGTCCCGTCCGCCAGGCGTGTCCAGAGCAGCGGCTTCTTGCCGAGGCGGTCGCGCGCCAGGACGAGCCGTTCCCGCTTCGCGTCCCAGAGCGCCAGCGCGAACATCCCGTCGAGCCGATTGACGAATCGCGGCCCGCTCTCCTCGTACAGATGCGGCAGCACCGCTGTGTCGCCGGTTCCGCGGATCTCGTGGCCGCGCAGCTCCTCGCGCAGCTCCCGGAAGTTGTAGGCCTCGCCGTTGTAGACCGCGACGACGTCGCCCGTCTCGTTGGCGACGGGCTGGTAGCCGGTGGCGAGATCGAGCACGCGCAGGCGCTGGTGACCGAGCACGCAGCGGCCGAAGGCGTCGGTCGAGCCCTCGTCCGGCCCGCGGTGGACGATCGAGGCGCGCATCGCGTCCACGAGCTCGGGATTGGGCGCGCTCCCGGGCGAATAGAGTCCGGCGATGCCGCACACGGAGGACATACTGCACGGGCGGTACGCCGTCGTCTCGTGCCATGTCGAGCGGCCGCTCGACGACGAGGCGTGGCGGCGCTTCTCGGCCCTCCAGCGGCGCCGGCCGGGAAAGTTTGCGATCGCGGCCCTGATGCGTCCCCCATCGGCGGGTGAGAACGAGAGCCTGTGGCTCGAGCGGGCCTGGGAGGCGTCCGAGAACGGGCCGTTCGGGCTGCACACGCACTGGACTGCGCCCGATCACGCACGTCCTACCCGTGGAGATCCCGCCGCCCTCGTCCGCGAGCAGGGGGCGTGGCTCCGCGCGGCCGGGCTCCAGGCGCGCTTCTTCTGCGGCGGAGGCTGGTATCTCGACGAGCCGGTCGCCGAGGCCGTGGCAGAGCTCGGCTACGCGGACTGCACGGCGACGGCGTTCAGGCCCGGGTACCTGGCCCCCGACGCGCCGCACGTGGAGCTGCACGAGCCGGCATGGCTCGAGCTAGGGAGCGGCCGCCGGGTCCTTGAGCTGCCGACGACGCACTCGATCGGGATGCTCGCGCGAGGGCTCCTCGGCCCGTTCCGCCGCCAGGTGGTGCACGCGTACTTTCACGACACCGACCTCCTCGACACGCGCCGCCGCCTGACGCTCAGGACAGGACTGACCTTCCTCGGGCTGAAGAGGACGGCGGTCGACCTCGACGAGCTTCAGCGCGGCTTGCGGCCGGTGAAGACGATGTCGTTCGCGAACAGCCGTGCATGAACCGGGACGAGCCGGCCGGCGATGAAGTGAAGCGTCGGCTCGTCGAACCCGGCGAGCAGGTGCCGGATGTCGGCGGCCGAAAACATCTGCAGGTGCGTCGGATCGTCCTCCGGCTTCCGGCCGGCGAGGAAGCGCAGCCGGTTCTTCAGCCGGTAGGCGTTCGGCACCGACGCGACGAACGTTCCGCCAGGATGCAGGACGCGTTGCACGTCGGCCACGACTCGAGCCGGGTCGCGCAGGTGCTCGAGGAGCTCTCCGGCAACGACGACGTCGAAGCCCGCCTCGTCGAACGGCAGCGGCTCGTCCAGGTCGGCCCACCGGGTCTCGATCCCCAGCTTCGCCGCCTCGGCGAGCGCCTCGCGGTCGGCGTCCACCCCGACCACCTCGTTCCCCTCCGCGTACCGGCTGGTGAGCGCGCCGTCCCGGCAGCCGAGGTCGAGCACCTTTCGCCCGGGCCCGCCGACGTAGCGCTTGAAGAGCTCCATCCGCTCGGGCCCGGCGAAGACGAACCCGACGCCGCGTTCCAGCCGGTTGTGCTTGGCATATCGGTCGCTGAGCTGCTCCAGGCCCATAGAACGCGGAAAGTACACTCCGCCGGGTGAGCACGAAGCCCGCCGTGCCGACCGAGCCGCGGCCGGCGCCGGCCGAGGACATCCGGTCGGTTCGGCCGTACCTCCTTTCGCGCACGACACTCCTCACGGCGGCGCGGAGGCTCGTGAGCGTGGCCGCCCTGGTCATCCTCGACCTCGCGGGCCTGATCCTCGGCATCTTCGTCGCGCTGGTCGTGCGCGAGCTCTACCTCGGCCAGTGGCCGCCGATCTGGGGAGTCCTCTGGAGCACCGAGGCCGACTGGCTGCCGTTCCTGACGGTGATCACGGTGCTCGTCTTCTGGGTCGGCGGTCTCTACCAGCGGCGGGAGCTGCGGACCGGAGTCGGGCAGGTCGTGTTCTCGCTGGCGCTCGTCGCGCTGATCACCCTCGCCTTCGGGCTCGGGACGAGCTACCACTTCACGACCTACGGCCTCACGCCGACCGCATTCGTCCTCACCGCGCTCTTCATCGGCGTCCTCAGGGCCAGCTACGAGGTGCTCACACGTGACGTCCTTCGGTTGGCGGGTACACGGCGGCGCACGGTGCTCGTCGGAGAGGGAGAGCAGCTCGCAGAGCTTCGACGCATCCTGGGCCGGGACCGGAGCGGCATCCGTTATGAGTATCTCGGCGCTATCTCGCCCAACGGCGACGCGGGCGACCTCCCGGTGCTCGGCGGGCTCGACTCCGTCCCCCTCGTGCTGCGGGAGCACGACGTTCACGAGCTGATCGTCACCGACGAGGGCTTCAGCGACCGCCAGCTGCTCGAGCTGGTCGACCACGCGCACCGCTTCGGCGTGAAGGTGAAGATCGCTCCGAAGACGACAGACCTACTGCTGAAGCGCGCGGAGTACATCCCGGGCGAGGGGGCGCCGCTCTTCGAGCTCCGGCCGCCGGCCCTCGTCGGTTGGGACTGGGCGCTCAAGCGGTCGTTCGACATCTTCGTGTCGAGCGCCGTGATCGTGGTCGGCCTGCCTGTGTGGCTCGCGATCGCGGCCGCGATCAAGCTCACTTCGCGGGGGGCCGTCTTCTACCGCAGCCAGCGCATCGGCCTCGGCGAGCAACCCTTCGGGATGATGAAGTTCCGGACGATGTTTGCCGACGCGGCCGAGCGGCAGGCTGCGCTCGAGGACGAGAACGAAGCATCGGGGCCG
>DASUXI010000017.1:0-13494 GCA_036377995.1 Gaiellaceae bacterium | reverse complement strand
TAGGCGTTCATCACACCGTCGGACACCTTCTGTCCTGGCGAGGACTCGCTCGCGAAGCCGCCGGCTATCGCGTAGCCGCCGATTCCTGCCAGAAGAATCGCTGCGAACGCGATCAGGGCGACGAGCCAGGGAGTGAGGTGCAGCCGATGCACACGGGATTCATGGGCGTACGTACCCACGGGGAATCACCCCCTTTCGCCCCACCAGTTTCTCGCCCGCCCGCTGGTGCCGCATCGGGGTCTGCCCATACCGCTGCTACGTGGTTTAGGGAAGGCTGGACGGCGTGAGGGCGGGCGGATCAACACGACGCTGGCGCCTGATACGGGCAGGGATGATCAATAACGCTCTCGGCACACCATGCCCGCTGTGCTCAAGACCGCTGCTGCCGCAGCTTCCATGCAAGCTCGCGGCGCGGCGACGAAACCCGCAACACGCGGAGTATTTAGTCCGGGCTGTCAGCGGATTCGCCGATGTACAGGGCGGCGATCCTCTACGCTGAGACCTCAGGCAGGAGCCCAGTTGCTTCTTTCTCCCTAGCTGGATCCCTGTCCGGGAACGGGAGCAACTCACCTTGGTCCTCGTTGCCGACAAGAGAAACGGGGCGTGGCCGCCGCGCCCCGTCTCCATTTGGTCTTCTTCCCTGCTAGGCGCTGGGGCAACCGGGAATTTCCCTCAAGGTTGCCACGATCGATCTCGTCTTGATCTGCGTGGCCCTGATCGCTCGGGCCTTTCTAGGCGTAGTGCTCGCGGAGGAACTCCGCCGACTTGGGCGGACCTTGCGTAAACCCGGCTTCCTGAAAGATCCCCGGGACCTCGGGGTCCGAGGTGAAGCTTTGCCAGCCCGCCTCGTCCCAGTCGAAGATCGCCCAAACCCGGTCGCTCTCATTTGGATCCCGAAAGACATGCGCCCCCTTGCAACCGTGCTGCTTTCGCTTCTCAGCGCCCTTGGTTGAGAAGGTATTCCAGAACTGGTCGAACTCCCCGATCTTCGCCGTTGCCAGAACCACTGTCTCCTCCTCTGTCGGAACGTGTCGTTGCCGTCCCGACCCTACGCCACTTCATCACGAGATGAGCGCAGGAGCCACCGGTCGGGTCAGATCAGCGGCGCGTCCTCGCCGAACTCGCGCTCGGCGCACTTTGCGCAGTGGAAGATAAGAAGCTCGTCCAGGCCGCCATCGTCGACCCACCGCGTTTGTCATCGCTCCTCGTCGCCCGCACGACTTCGGCACATCTCCGTCCTGCTGAAGCGCGGCCTGTCCAGGGCTGAGGTCGCCGAGCTCGTCGGCCGCGGCAATACGAACGAGCTCGCGACCTACGAACACGTCGTCATAGAGGACGTGTGACGCCGTCCCTCGTGTGGTCCCGGTGTGGTCTCGAGGCGGGGGCCGAGCGAAAAGCCCTGCATACGGGGTTACGCAACGTTTACGAACCTTTTACGGTCGGCGGGCGTCGGAAGGTGGGAACGAGGGAAAGGGCTATCCAGGCGCTCGACCAAGGGGGGTTCACGATGCGCAGGTTCATTCCGTTCGTGGTTGTCGCGCTGGCCCTCGTGCTCGTCGGGCCGGCGGCTTCCGCCACCACGACCGTTCAGATCAAGAGGACGGGGTTCGTCCCGAGAACCGTGACCATCAATCAGGACGACTCGGTCACGTGGACCAACGCCGACACGATCGAGCACCAGATCGTCGCGAACGGCGGCCAGTTCGCCTCGGCGATCCTGGCGGCGGGGAAGTCGTTCACCTTCAAGTTCGCGAACGGTGGCACCTACCGCTATCACGACGGCCTCCACCCGACGCTCCGGGGGACGATCACCGTTCGCGGCGCGCCGCCGGACATCTCGCTGGTGACGTCGGCGCCCCTGGTCAAATTCGGGGGACAGGTGACGCTTTCAGGCGTCGTCTCGAACAAGAAGGCGGGCGAGACGGTCACGCTCGTCCAGCTCCCCGCCGGCCAGACGACGAAGCAGGTGGTCGCGACCCTGCAGACGACGACGAACGGAGCCTTCTCGCTCGCCGTCACTCCGCAGCTCAACACGACCTACCAGGCGCAGTGGCGCAACCGAGAGACCTCGGTGATCGTCCAGGTGCAGCCGCTGATCAAGCTGCCGTTCGTCTCGAGGAGCGGCTACTTCCACTTCTACGTCACCACTGGGCAGTCGTTCGCGGGGCGGTACGTCTATCTCCAGCGCTTCACGCTCGCCCGCACGTGGGTGAGCGTCCGCAAGCTCCAGCTGGGGCAGAAGTCCGGCCGGATCATGTCGTTGCGCGAGATCCGACGCTCGGTCCCGCGGGGGCGGTGGTCGATCCGGATCTTCATGCCGGCGACAGAGATGCCGCCCGGCTACGTCGACGCATGGAGCGGCACGCAGCCGGTCGTCAAACGCTAGTCCGGTCTCGGACGGGGACGCGCAAGGGAGCCTGGGCGGCTCCCTTGCCGTTCTCGGTCGACCGCGAGCTCAGCCGACAGCGTCGTATCGCTGCTGCACCGCGTCCCAGTTGACGACGTTCCACCAGGCGGCGAGGTAATCGGGCCGGCGGTTCTGGTACTTCAGGTAATACGCGTGTTCCCACACGTCGATGCCGAGCAACGGCGTGTGCGAGTTCGAGATCGGCGAATCCTGGTTCGCCGTCGAGACGACCGCAAGCCCCGTGCCGTCGTGGACGAGCCAGGTCCACCCGGAGCCGAATCGCTTGACCCCCGCATCGTTGACCGCCGCCTTCAGCTCGTCCAGGCCCCCGAACGTCGAGTCGATCGCCGCCGCCAGCGAGCCGCTCGGGCTCCCGCCTCCGTCGGGGCTCATGATCTCCCAGAACAGGCTGTGATTCGCGTGGCCGCCGGCGTTGTTCCGGACGGCCGCCTGCTTGTCCTCGGGCAGGATCTCGAGGTCGGCCAGCACCTGCTCCACCGGTCGATCCGCCCACTCGGTCCCCTCGAGCGCCTTGTTGGCGTTGTCGACATAGGCCTGGTGGTGCTTGTCGTGGTGCACGCGCATCGTCTGCTCGTCGATGTGAGGCTCGAGCGCGTTGTAGTCGTACGGCAGTGGTGGAACCTCGTAGGGCATCGCTGGCTCCTTGGTCGCTGACGCACCGAGGATATGCTGCGACGCGCCCGCAAAGACGAGGAAGGGACGTAGATGGCGCTCGCTTTCAGGTTCGAGGAGATCACCCCCCGTGAGCTCAGGCCGGAGCTGTACGAGCTCGAGGGCATCTCGCGTGCCACGATCGAGGCTCACTACAAGCTCTACCAGGGCTACGTGAACAAGCGGAACGAGATCCTCGGGAGCCTCGCGGGCGTCGACACGACGAGCGCGAACCAGGTCTACTCCGACATCCGGGCGCTGAAGCTCGACCTGACCTTCGCCATCGGGGGGATCAAGAACCACGAGATCTACTTCGGGCACCTTGGCGGCGGCGGCGGGGATCCCCGCGGTCCGGCGGGCGACCTGATCGAGCGGGATTTCGGCTCGGTGCAGGAGTGGCGCACGGATCTCAAGGCGACGGCCATGGCTGCGCGCGGCTGGGCCTGGACGGCGTACGACTGGGACGAGGGCCGACTCTTCAACTACCTCGGCGATGCACAGAACACGTTCCCCGTCTGGAACGCGACGCCGCTGATCGCGCTCGATGTCTATGAGCACGCGTACTTCCTGGACTACCAGACGGACCGTGCCACCTACATCGACGCCTTCTTCGACAACCTCGACTGGCCGACGATCGACGACTGGGTGGCGAAGTACCAGATCCCGGCGTAGGCACAGACGTCAGGCTCCAGCCGCTGACGGGCGACGAGCTCCCCGAGTTCATGGACGCGGTTCGAGCCGAGCACGTCGTGGGCCTGGTCGAGCATGCGCGTCTTCCAGCGGACTTCTCGCGGGACAAGGCGGACCACGCCAAGGAGCTCCGGTGACGACGTTCGCATTGATCATGGCGGGGTACGTGCTGGGCTCGATGCCGTGGGGGTACTGGCTCGTCCGGCTCGTGAAGCGCGACGACATCCGCCGTCACGGAAGCGGGAACATCGGCGGCACGAACGTCTGGCGCGCCTACGGCTGGCGCCTCGGCCTGCCCGTCGTCGCGCTCGACACGCTCAAGGGCTTCGCACCGGCTCTCGTCGGCAGCCTCGCCGTCTCCGATCTCGCCGGCGTCCTCGCCGGCGCGGGAGCGATGCTGGGTCACTGGCGCCCGCTCTTCCTGGGCTGGCGGCGCGGAGGGAAGATGGTGGCAACCTGCGGCGGGGCCCTCCTCGGCGTTGCTCCTCTCGTCGGAGGAGTCGGCGCGGGCGTCTGGATCGTCGTCTTCCTTCTCTTCCGCTACGCGTCATTGGCCTCGATGCTCGCGGCCGCCTCCATGCCGGTCGCCGCCGCGCTGCTCGGCGAGTCGTGGCCCGTCATCATCTTCGCGTCGGCCGCCGCGGCCGCCGTCGTCGTCCTCCACCGCGCGAACATCGCGCGCCTACGGAGAGGAACGGAGAACCGCTTCAGCTTCCGCCGCGCGGCCCGGGCTTAGCTCGCGGCGCGAGCCAGGCGCGCAGCTCGGTGTGACGCGCTGCGGGCGCTCCGGTCTCGAGCTCAGCCCGGAGCTCGCCGACCGTGCCGTGGCGCTCGGCGAGCACCTCGTGGGAGTGGATCGTCTCGAAGTTGAGCTGGCGCGCCAGCAGGAAGTCGTCATCGTCGAGCTGCGGGTACCGCTCGATCGTCGACTGGAGAGAGACGCGGACGGAGTCTTCGACGAAGCGAGGCTGGAGATGCGCGTGCTCCACGACGAAGAGCTCGTCGGGCCGCTTCAACAACTCGTAGATCGGCGAGCTCATCGAGCCTTCGACGATCCTCGCGAGCTGCTCCGCGTTGACGGGGTGATCGCTGCCGACGTAGAGCGTGCCGAGCCCCCGCTGGTTGTGCGTCGCGAGCGGGACGAGCTCGAGGATCCGCTCGACGTCGAGCCCGTCGAACCCCGCCTCGAGGAGACGCTCGGTCGCCTTGCTCCTCACGAGGCCCTGCGCGCACGGGCATGCGTTGATTCCCGTCGCCTCGACGCCGACGATGCGGCGCGTTTCCGCTTTCGAAGCTGCCGCAATGCCGATGATCTTGATCATCTCCTGCGTCGCGAGGCCGGTCACGGGCGTGCGCCGCTCGAGCGGGTAGTGCGCGACGATCCGCACTTCGGCCCGGCCCGCGGCCTGGCGCGCGACGATGTGCCGCGCGATGTGGTCCGCGAGCTCCTCGACGAGGAATGCCTCGCCGATCACGACCTCGTCGATCGCTTCCTCGAACAACTCCGGGAAGCGCGACATGTGCACGCCCTTCTGGGCCGGATCGAGATCGACCGTGCAGTCGATCTCGGCCGAGATCACCTTCTCGGCGTCGCCCCAGCGCAGGCGGATCGCCTTCGCGACGCCTTGCACTCCCGCGCGCGACAGGCCGAGCCGGACCTCGGGCGTCGACGCCTGCAGGTCCTCGAGGAGGTGGCGCGACCCGGTCATCGGAGAAAGGTTAGTGTCACCGCCCGAGTGTCGGATCGCGACGCCAGTTTCCCACGGCTCGTCTCCCTGGCCGCGCACGACCTGCGGACGCCGCTCGCGACGATTCACGGGTTCGCGCAGACGCTCATCCGCATGGGCGATCTCGGCGAGCCGAAGCAGCGATACGTGGACATGATCGGCCAAGCGTCGCGGCAGCTCGCCGAGCTTCTCGACGAGCTCGGGCTCGCGACTCGCATCGAGAGTGGGCGCTACGAGCCCAACCTCCAGCCCATGGACACGCTCACCCTCGCGCGCTCGACCGCTTCGGAGCTCGGAGAGGACCGTGTGACCGTGTCCGGAACCGGAGGAGAGGTCCGCGTCGACGTCGAGGCAATGACACGCGGAGTCGCAGCGCTCGCCCAGGCGGCCTTGCGACACGGCGGCCTCGAGTCCGTCGAGCTGCGCGTCGACGGTCCGCGCATCATGGTTTCCCCGGTAACGCCTTCCTCGGCTCCGGTGCTGCTCGGGGAAGACCTCCGCGACCTCGGCGCAGCCGTCGCGGTTCTTGCCATCCGGGCAGTCGGCGGCACGGTCGAGGTCGCCGGCGACGTGCTTGCGGTCAACCTGCCGGAGTGACGCGGGCGGCCCAGGTCAGCCTCCTCCGCTGGCTCCGCCGCCAGCTGCAGCAGCCGATCCCGGTCCGCGAGCGTCTGGAGGCGGCCGTCGAGAACGACGATCCGACCGAGGTGCGCCGGCTCCTCGCCGGTGTTCCCTTCACGGCCGAGCAGCGCCGCCATGTCGAGGGCCTGCTCGACGCGTGGGAGGAGGGCCGGCCCGCGTAGCGCAAGTGCGCTAGTCGTGTGCGCCGCGAAGGAGGAGCAGTTCCTCGATCCGCTCGTCCCCGTTCTGGCGCGCGGCATCGATGGCTCGGAAGCCGCCGGCCTGCCGGAGATTGGGATCGGCGCCGTGCTCGAGCACGAGCTTGACGAGCTCGTAGCGCGTCCCCTCGTCGGAGCTCGTCGCTGCCGCGGCCGCGTGGATCGCCGCGGTCTGAATCCGCTCGTTGCGGGAGACGGCGTCGACCTCGGCTCCACTCTCGAGCAAGAGGCGCGCCGTGTCCACGTGGCCGAAGAAACACGCAAGGCCGAGCGGATGGAAGCCGTCGTCTCCGAAGGCGTTGACCAGAGACGGATCGGTCTCGACGAGCTCGCGCACGCGCGCGGTCCGTCCCAGCGCTGCGGCCTCGAACACGCTCAGCTCCGGATCGTCCGCGAGCAGCGCTCGAACGCGATCACCGTCACCGCGATACAGAGCGTCGAGCAACGCGGTCATCGAGGCTCCTAACGTAAGAGCCGCGACAGGCGGCGGTCCTTGAGCACCCGGCCCTGCGTCTGACACTCGGGGCAGTAGTAGATCGTGTGCTCCTCGAAGTCGACCTGGGCGATCGGCGTGCCGCAGACGAAGCACGGCTCGCCGAGCTTGTTGTGGATCCGATACGTGCGTTTGTCGTTGGCGCCGCGCTCGCGGAGCTCGAGGCCACGCTCGAGCTCGGCGTCGATCGCGTCGGCGAGCGTCTCGACCTGCGTCGGAGTGAGGTCGCGCGTGAGCTCGTAGGGCGAGAGCTTCGCGTGATGCAGGATCTCGTTGGCCCAGGCGCGCCCGATGCCTGCGATCACACGCTGGTCGCGGAGGAGCGAGTGCAGGCGGCGGGACTCGGTCGCGCAGATGTCCGCGAGGCGCTCCGCGCCGAGCCCGAGCGCCTCGGGCCCGAGATGCGACAGCTCCTTGTCGGCCTCCTCGGGGTTGAGGAGCCAGACGCCGGCACGCTTCTTGGCTCCGGCCTCGGTCAGGACGAGCTGGGCCCCTCCCTCGAAGACGAGCCGGAACGCCGGAGTCTTCGGCCCTCGCTCACCGTACTGGAGGTACTTCAGCCGCCCTGCGGTCATGAGGTGCACGAGAAGGACGAGCTCGCCGTCGTCCGTGGGAAAGAGGAGCCGCTTGGCGCGCCGCCTCGCTCCCGCGAGCCGCTTCCCCTCGAGAGCCGATAGCGGCGGGTCGAACGTCTTGAGCGTCGCCACGTGCGCCGGCCCCGCCTTGACGATCGGAGCGGCCGCGACCGGGTCGTTCAGCGCGCGGCGCCAGGCCTCCATCTCGGGCAGCTCAGGCATCTGCGGCGGCCGGTCCCGGCTCCGTCGTCACCGGCCCCGGCTTGACGACTCCCCCCGCGAGCTCGGCTTGCCCGGCGGTGATCTCGCTCACTGACTCGGGCATGTCGCGGATCCCGCGCACCGGCGAAAGAAGCACTGGCAGGAAGGTGAACAACGATCCGATCGCCCCGACCCACAAGGCGGCCTTGAGGCTGTAGGCCGAGGCGATCGCTCCGCCGGCGAGCTGTCCGAGCGGAAGAGTGCCCCAGACGATCCAGCGCATCGAGGCGTTCATGCGCCCCTGAAGCCTCTCCGGCGTGATCGCCTGTCGCAGGCTCACCTGAGTGATGTTGTAGGCGACGCCGCCGTAGCCGAGGATCAACGCGCCGACGGCGAGCACCGGTAGCGGAGAGCTCTGCGGCGCGAGCGGATACGCGAGCGTCGCGGTCGAGAAGAGAACGGCGGGCACAACGATGGCAGGCCCGACGCCGATCGCGCGCTGAACCCGGTTGGCCGTGAGTGACCCGACGATCGCACCGACGCCGAACAGGGCGAACACCAAGCCTACGAGGGACGACGACATGTGCAAGACGCGGACCGCGTAGAGAAGGAGGATCGTGAAGGCGATCGACGCGAAGAAGTTCGAGCTTCCTGTGCAGGCGGCGATCGGCCGCAGGTAGGGATGGCGCAAGACGTACGCGAGCCCCTCCTTCAGCTCCGGCAGCATCTTCGGTTTCGGTGTTCCCGCCTCGCGTGCCGGGAGAGCCTCGGGGCGCCCGATGCGAACCATGAGGAAGGTCGAGACCACGAAGCTGGCGACGTCGAGCGCAATCGCGTACGGCGCCGTCACCGCGGCGATCAGCGCCCCCGAGAGCCCGGGGCCCGTCACCTGTGCGGTCGAGACCGTGACCTGGAGCTTGGCGTTTCCGTCGACGAGCTGGTCGCGGTCGACGAGGGAGGGGAGGTAGGACTGGTAGGCGACGTCGAAGAAGACGGTGAAGACCCCGATCACGAACTGGAGCACGAGCAGGTGCCACATCTTGAGCTCGCCCAACGCCCATAGGACCGGGATCGTTGCAAGCAGGACGGCACGCGCGGCGTCCCCGACGATGAGGATCGGCCGGCGACGGAGGCGATCGACCCAGACGCCTGCGGGGAGCGCGAAGAGGATGAAGGGAAGGAACCCGAGCACGCCGAGCAGCGAGAAAGCGAGCGGACTTGCATGCAGGCCGACGGCGGCGAGCCACGGGATCGCGAGCTGGGACACCTGCGAGCCGAACTCGCTGATCGACTGGGCCCCCCAGAGCCTCAGGAAGTCCGCGTGCTCCCACAACCCACCGTGCGGCCTCTTTAGTCTCTGCCACATCGAGTCACTCAATGTATCCGTGGCGCGCGGCGGCATAGTCGAAGCGGTCCACCGCGTCCACGCCGTCGCCGTGCAGGACGGTGCCGTGATCGCAGAGGCGGGAAACGCGCACCTCGTCGCGTTCATGCGCTCCTCGTCGAAACCCCTGCAGGCGCTACCGGCCGCGCGCGCGAGAGACGATCTCGACGACCGAGACCTGGCGATCGCGTCCGCATCGCATCTCGCCGACGAGGCGCAGCTCGCTGCGGTGCAGGCCCTGCTGGAGAAGGCCCCTGCGAGCGAGGACGAGCTCGAGTGCGGGCCCGACGGGGATCCGCCTTCGCGGCTGAAGCACAACTGCTCGGGGAAGCACGCCGGGATGCTCGCGCTCTGCCGCGCTCGCGGCTGGCCGAGCGAGGGCTACCGCCTCGCCGCCCATCCCGTCCAGGCCGAGATGCTGTCCGTCCACGCGGAGGCCGCCGAGGCCGGGCAGGACGAGATCGAGACCGCCGTCGACGGCTGCGGCGTGCCGACGTTCGCCCTTCCGCTCGAGCGGATGGCGCATGCGTTCGCGCGGCTCGAGCAGCTTCCCGGTGGGGCACGCGTCGCGGCCGGGATGAAGGTGTATCCCGACCTGATCCGGGGCGCGCTCGCGACCGACACGCGGTTGATGAAAGCACTGCCGGGATGGATCGCGAAGGGCGGCGCCGAGGGGCTTCTCTGTGCCGCCGGCGACGGGATCGGGGTTGCGCTGAAGGTGGAGGACGGGAACAGCCGCGCCCTCGGGCCGGCCGCCGCCGCATTCCTCGCGCCCCTCGGATTCGACCTTTCGGACCTCGCAATCACGCCGCTCGAGAACAGTCTCGGCGAGCGGGTAGGCGAGATCTCGTAACCACTGAAACGAGGATCAAAAATCCGCTCTTTGCTTTCTCCCGGACCTCTGTAATATCCCGACGGCGAGAGGGTGAGCCGGGCGAGGGAGGCACCGGCTCTTCGCGTTCAAGAGGTAGATCGAGTCCCCGTCCACCTACGCGAACAGCCGGGAGGTAGGCCGCCGTTGCTCACCGTCGAAATCTCCCTTCCTGAGGTCGAGGAGCTCCAGAAGCTCGTCCAGGAAGGTCTCGAGAAGGGCGTTCTCAACTACGACGAGATCGCAGCCGGGCTTGACGACGTCGAGCTCACGAAAGAGCAGGTCGAAGACTTCTACACCTACCTGATCGACCACGGGGTCGAGCTGATGGAAGGCGAGACGCACAAGCATCCGCCGCACGAGCAGCTCCCCACGCCGGAGGAGGAGAAGGGCCCCAAGCTCGACTTGAGCGTCGAGCCTTCGCTCGACTCCCTCAGGCTCTATCTGCGCGAGATCGGGAAGGTGCCGCTCCTCACGGCCGACCAGGAGGTCTACCTCGCCAAGCGCATCGAGCGCGGCGACATGTCGGCGAAGCGGCAGATGATCGAGGCGAACCTCCGGCTGGTCGTCTCGATCGCCAAGTCCTATCTCGGCCGCGGGCTGAGCTTCCTGGACCTGATCCAGGAGGGCTCACTCGGGCTGATCCGCGCCGTCGAGAAGTTCGACTATCGCAAGGGGTACAAGTTCTCGACCTACGCGACCTGGTGGATCCGACAGGCTGTGACCCGCGCGATCGCGGACAAGGCGCGGACGATTCGCATCCCCGTACACATGGTCGAGAAGCTGAACAAGGTCGTCCATATCGAGCGCCAGCTCGTGCAGAGGCTCGGCCGTGAGCCGCGTCCCGACGAGATCGCGGAGGAGCTCGAGATCACGACCGAAGAAGTGCGCGAGATCCTGCGGATGTCGCAGCTTCCCGTGTCCCTCGAGAAGCCGATCGGCGAGGAGGAGGAGTCGGAGCTCGGCGATTTCGTCGAGGACGAGTCGGCGGAGTCGCCGTTCGACACGGCGACGCTGTCGCTGCGCAGGGAGGACGTCGAGTATGCGCTCTCGGCCCTGCCGGAGCGCGAGCGGCAGGTGATCGAGCTCCGTTTCGGGCTCTCGGGAGCGCAGCCATGCACGCTGGAGGAGGTCGGCCGTGCCTTCGGCGTCACGCGCGAGCGGATCCGGCAGATCGAGAACAACACGCTGAAGAAGCTCGAATCCCTGCCGGAGGCGCAGGGCCTCAAAGACTGCGTCTAGCCTGCGCGGGGGATAACCCGGCACACATTCGGCGCAAAACCGGGGTCAGAGCCCTTACATTTCGCTGTCTCGCGCGGCCACATCCCCCACGGACGCGGGCTGCGCGTCAGGGAAGAAAGAACCGGTACTCGTCGAGCGGCGCCCGCTCCGGCGCGGACGGGGCGCTTCGGGGCTCGCCGAGGTGGATGAGCCCGACGAAGCGCTCGCCGTCGGGCAGCCCGACGGCGTCACGCCCGGCCCGAGTGCGCAGCACCGCCGGTGTCCGCCAGTAGCCGGCGAGACCTTGCGCATGCGCGGCCAGCAGGACGATGTACACGGCGGCCGCCGTGGCGTAACGGTCCTCCTCGTCCTGGATCGGCTCACCGGTCAGCACGGCCGAGGCGACGACGAGCGTCGGCGCCCGGTCCAGCTTCGGCGCCTCCGCAGGCCCGGCGGCCTCCTTGAGCAATGCAAGCGACCGTGGCCCGACGACACGAAAGCGCCAGGGATTGGTGCGATGGTGATTCGGCGCCCAGCGGGCGAGCTCCAGCAGCTCGTCGAGCGTCTCCGGCGCCACCGGGTCGGCGCCGAACGACTTGTGCGTTCGCCGGGAGCGAACGAGCTCGAGGAGGCCTTCCACGCGCCGGACCCTAGTCAAGCGCGCAGAACGGTTGGCGCGGGCGGCATTCAAGGGACACACTAGGAGGATGCCCACAGTCGCTGCGTCGACCCCGTGCCCGAGCTGCGGCGAGGCCAACGGCCTCGATGCACGATTCTGCAGCCGGTGCGGCGTATCGCTTCAATCGCCGGTCGGCCCGTCGGAGGAGCGAAAGCTCGTCTCGATCCTCTTCGTCGACCTCGTGGGCTTCACGACGCGGTCCGACGGCGCCGATCCCGAGGACGTGCGCGACGCGCTGCAGCTCTACCACGCCGATGCCAAGAGGAGGATCGAGGAGCACGGCGGCGTGCTCGAGAAGTTCATCGGTGACGCGGTGATGGCCGTGTTCGGCGCTCCGGTCGCGCACGGTGACGACGCCGAGCGCGCCGTTCGAGCGGCGCTGAGTGTCCTCGAAGGTATCGAGGAGCTGAACCGCGAGCACGATCTCGAGCTGGCGGCTCGTGCGGCTGTGAACACCGGGGAGGCGGTCGTCTCCCTCGGCGCACAGCAGGGCGAGGCGCTCGCGATGGGCGACGTCGTCAACACGGCCTCACGCCTCCAGGCGGCCGCTCCCGCCGGACGTGTGATCGCCGGCACCGAGACGTACCGGGCGACCCGGCAGGTGATCCGCTACGAGCAGACGATCACCGTCGAAGCGAAAGGAAAAGCGCACCCGTTGGAGGCCTGGCTCGCCGTCGAGCCGACCACTGCGCCGGCCGAGCGGCCGCTCGCCGCGAGGCGGCTCGTCGGCCGCAGGCAAGAGCTCGAGCTGCTGCGCTCGATCTGGGCCCGGACTGTCGCCGAGCGTCGACCTCATCTCGTCACCGTCGTCGGCCCACCGGGCATCGGCAAGTCGACCCTCTGCCGCGAAGTGGCGGCGCTCGTGGCAGCGGACGACGGCAAGATCCTGCGCGGCCGCTGCCTTCCGTACGGAGGGCAGGCGGGCTATCAGGCCTTCTCCTTCCTCGTACGGGACGCGAGCGGGATCATCGCGTCCGACCCACCATCCGTCGCGCGGGAGAGGCTCGACGCAGCGGTCGCTGCCGTCATGCCGCCGGGCGAAGTCGCGGACACCGCTCGGTATCTGTCGCTGTTGCTCGGCCTCGTCCCTGCCGACGACGTTCAGGTCAACCGGATGCTGCTGTTCTTCGCGGCGCGGCGATTCCTCGAGTGCGTCGGGCTCGCGCATCCGACCTTGCTCGTCTTCGAGGACGTGCACTGGGCGCAGGCGAGCGAGATGGAGCTGCTCGAGCATTTGGCCCAGCGTCTGCGCGACGCACCGCTCGTCCTCATCGCGCTGACGCGGCAGGAGCTGCTGGATTCCCGGCCGACCTGGGGCGGCGGCCTCGTGCCTCAGACGACGATCCTCCTCGAGCCACTCTCCGCAGACGAGGCGGCCGAGCTCGCGACAGGCATCGTCGACGAATTCCCCGGCCGGATGATCGATCTCGACCGCTTGGTCGAGGTCTCGGGAGGGAATCCCCTCTTCCTCGAGGAGCTTGCGGCGTCCGTGCTCGAGCTCGGGGACGCAGGCGCACTTCCCGTCACCGTGCGCGAGGCGATCTCAGCGCGGATCGATGCGCTGCCGGCAGAGGCACGGGCGGCCCTTCTGTCCGCCGCGGTCGTCGGCCGAACGTTCTGGCGCGGCATCCTCGATGCTGTCACCAATATTCCGGACCTCGACGAGGCGCTGAGCATGCTCGAGGTGCGCGGCCTCATTCGGCATGACCACGCCGGCCAAATCTCGGGCGACGCT
>DASUXI010000016.1:0-8133 GCA_036377995.1 Gaiellaceae bacterium | reverse complement strand
ATCAGGGCGATACCGCCGGCGGCGACGAACGCGCTCGCGGGGAAGGTCGGCACGGCGACCTCGCCGTAGCCGCCCTCGACCTCGAGGCCGCGCTCGACGACGGCGAACTGGCCCTCGGCGCGCGAGCGCCCGGCCGGCTCTTGCAGTCGCACGTGAACCCGCACGCGTTGGTCGCCGCAAGGGTTGTCGAAGCCGATGCCTATGCGGACGAATGGCTCGCCGACCCGTTGCTCGAAGCGCGTCCAGGTGTCGACGCTCTTGCCGTCCCACGCATATGTCCGGTGCAGGACATCGACCCGGCGGAACGGGCCGTCCTCCAGCGTTTCGAGACGCTCGGACGTGGGCGTGTCGACAGGTCCGTCCTCTGCGGGCGGGGCGTAGTTGTAGCTGTCGCCGGCGTCCTTGCCGCGCACGATCCGCGTGAGCGCTGCAAGCTCTTCGGGATCGTGTGAAGAGGGGCCATGTGCTTTCTTCCAGGGTCTGACCCCGGCTTTCGGGACCACGCTGCTCCAACCGAGCGGGGGCGCCGGGACCGGCGCGACGACCGTCCGCCGCGGTCGCTCGACAACGTGAAGCGTCCACTCCTGCGATTCGCCGGTGGTCGCCGCCGCGACCTCACGCTCCAGTTCGACCATGTCGAAGAGGCCTGGGTCTGGCACCGCGCCGACCTCGATCGTCACGCTTCGGCCCTCGACGCGAAACCCGTTCACGATGCGGCCGAAGAGCTCACGTCCGTGCAGCCGGCGGGCAAGCGCGGACGGCAAGTCCAGGCCCGCGACGCACGTCTCCCAACGAAACGGCTGCGGCCGCCCGACCTCCTGCGTCGTCACGCGCGTCCCGTCGGGAAGCTCGAGCTCGACCGTCTCCCACTCGTCCGGAATCTCGAGCTCGAGCTCGACGAGCTCCGTGCGTCCACGCGGCGACGGATTGACGACGACGAGCGAGCCTCGTGGAGCCCCTTCTGCGATGCGCCCGACCGCCCGGCCGGCCAGCTCGCGCCCGATCTGCTCCGCCTCTGCGTAGCGGACGAGCACCTGCGCCGACACATCGTCGGCCGAGCACCCGCAGACGGAGTCGTGTGCGGCGTTCTGGAACATTCGTGCCCAGGCCTGCGCCAGGAGCTCGCGGGGCCACTCGCCGCCGTAGAGCGCCTGCAGCGGTTCCGCGTACCGCTCGAGCCAGCGCTCCGCCCGCGCGCAGGCCGCCTTCAGGTCGATGCGAGCGGAGACGACGCCGGGCAACAGGTTCGCCCGCGCAGCCGACCGCAACTCGCCACGCACATGCCGGAGATCTTCGTCGGCCGCGCCGCGGAGATAGTCCTCGAGTGTTCCGATCGGTGCGCTCTCGGGCGCGCGCGCGGCGAGATGGGGCACGAGCGGCTGGTGGTCGGTGCCGACCATCGCGAGCACGGGCTCGCTCCCGAACCACGGCCGGAAGCGCTCCTCGAACGGTGCGAGGTCGACCGTGCCCGGGACGTCGAAGAGATATGCGGCGTTGTCGTAGCCGTCCGGGAGGTACTCGGCGACGACCGGCGAGCCGTCGATCCCCTCCCAGACGAAGCGGTGGAAGTCGACCTCCGCCGGAACGCCGCGCCAGACGACTGCCGTCTCGATCCCGGCGAGCCGCAGGATCTGGGGCATCTGCGCGACGTGCCCGAACATGTCCGGGAGGTAGCCGATGCGCATCGCGCTGCCCAGCTCTTCGGCGCGCGCCAGCCCTGTCTCGAGATTGCGCAGCGTCGTCTCGCCGTCGACGAGGAACTCGTCCATCAACGTCTGCCACGGGCCGACCGCGAGCCGGCCTGACCCGATCAGAGAGCGAATCCTCCCCTCCGCTTCCGGCCTGACCTCGAGGTAGTCGTCGAGCGTTGCCAGCTGCCCGTCGAGCGTGAACTGCAGACGCTCCTCGGCCTCGAGCCCGTCGAGGATCCCGTCCACGACGTCCACGAGCGAGATCCGGAACGACTGGAAGGGCCGGTACCACTCCCGGTCCCAGTGCGTGTGCGGGACGAGGAAGACGCTCAGAGCGCGCATCCCTGGGACGCCGCTGGCGGTGCGATGCCGAAGGGCACAGTGCTTCCTAGCACGGGCCCGGAACGCATCGTGCAGCCAGCGGCGTCAGCCGACCCGCGGAGCCGGGCTTCGCCCGGCGGGAGTGGTCGGTGGCCAGGACGCCGCGCTCAGGTCTTGACGGAGCCGGCGAGGAGGCCCTGCACGAAATACCGCTGCAGCGCGAAGAAGACGATGAGCGGGACGATCATCAGCAGGAACGCGGCCGCGCTGAGCAGGTTGTACTCCTGCCCGTACGTCGACAGCAGGTACGGGATGCGCACCGTCATCGGCTGCTTCGACGGGTCGGAGACGAAGATGAGCGCCATCAGCAGGTCGTTCCAGACCCAGAGGAACTGGAAGATCCCGAACGAGGCGAGCGCGGGCACGGACAGCGGGACGACGATGCGCCGGAAGATGGCGAGGTTCGACGCACCGTCGATGCGGGCGGCCTCGATCAGGTCCTTCGGCAGGGTGATGAAGAAGTTCCGGAGCAGGAACACCGCCAACGGCAGTCCGAACGCCGTGTGCGCGATCCAGATCCCGTAGAAGCTGTTGTTGAGGTGCCAGTGGTTGGCGAAGAGCTTCAGGAGCGGCACGAGCGACGTCTGAATCGGGACGATCATCAGGGCGACGATGAGGAGGAACAGCGTGTCGCGGAACGGGAACGGGATCCAGGCAAAGCCGAACGCGGCCAGTGCGCCCAGCGTGAGAGGCAGGATCGTCGCCGGAACCGTGATGATCAGGCTGTTGACCCAGGCATGCCCCATGCCGGTGGCATGGATCACGGAGCCGTAGTTGTGCAGGGTCCAGTCCCACTGCGTGAGGGAATGCCACCACCCGCTCGAGTTGATGTTCACCGGCTTGCGGAACGACGTGAGTGCGAGCCCGACCGTCGGGACGAGCCAGACGACTCCGATCGCGATGAGCGCGATGTGCAGGGGTGTGCGGGTGATGAAGCGCACGAGCCGCTCGCTGCGGGTCTGCGTGGTGAGCGGCACCGCCTGGTCGACGGTCGACATCAGGCGATCACCCGTTCGCTACGGAACCGCCGGACGTTGAGGACCATCACCGGGGCGATCAGCACGAGCATGATCACCGCGACCGCCGCTCCGTATCCGGGGCGGCCGTTGTGGAACGTCTCCTCGTACATCGTGAACGCGATCACCCGGCTCGACGTGCCGGGGCCGCCGCCGGTCATCACGTAGATGATGTCGAAGACCTTGATCACGTTGATGAACAGCCAGATAGTCACGACCGACAACGGCAGGCTCAGCATCGGGAGCATGATCCGGCGGAAGATGTTCCACTCGCCTGCCCCGTCGACGCGGGCGGCTTCCATGATCTCGGTGGGGATGCCCTTGATCGCCGCCGAGAGGACGACCATCACGAACCCGGTCGACGCCCAGACGTAGGCGAAGATCAGGGCATAGTTGACGAGGCCGGGACGTCCGAGCCACGCGATCGGCTGCACGCCGTGGTCGAACGCGTGCACGACCGCGTTGAGCACGCCGATATCCGGGTTCGGGCTGTAGACGAAGAGCCAGATGATCCCGACGGCTGTCGCAGAGATCGCCATCGGGACGAAGATCGCGGCCTTGACGGCTCGCTCGTACCGAACCCGGACTGCGAGCACGGCCAGCGCGAGCCCGATGATGAGCGCGAGGCTGATGTAGACGACGACCCAGCGGAGGTTGTTGATCAGGGCGCCACTCGGCGGGAACTTGCTCAGGTCGAGGAAGTCCGGGTCGTTCGTCAGCAGGTTCTTGAAATTGTCGATCCCGAGCCAATGGACGGGGTTGAACTTGAAATCGCCCTCGTAGAACGAGAGCCGGATCGTGTAGTACGCCGGATAGATCAGGAAGATCGCCAGGACGAGCAGCGCCGGCAACACGAACAAGAAGCCCTGGAAGCGCCTTCCGGCCGACAAGAGCCCTTCTCCGCGCCCCTTGCTCGGCGGCGGAGCGGCGACCGGCGACGGAAGCCCCTGCGTGCTCATGCGTGCTCGATCATACGAGGGCGGCGGCGCCCTTTCGAGCGCCGCCGCCCTCCGGGCTTAGAACTGACCCGCGATCTTGTTCTGGAAGGTGGACAGGATGCTCGGGATATTGCCGGGCTTCTGGATCACGTCCTGCAGAGCGAAGCCCCACGTGTCTCCGAACGCGCCCGGCAACAGGTCCGAGCCGTCGAAGAGGAACGTCTTCGCCGACGCGATCTGCCTCGCCTCACCGCGCGCGAGGATGTTCGGGTAAGCGGTCCCGGGCACCTTCTTGTTCGGCGAGATCACCGCTCCGGTCGAGGTCCAGATCGTTCCCGCCGCGGCCGTGGAGATGTACTTCAGGAACTGCCGCACCTCCGGTGTGTCCTTGAATGCCGCCGCGAAGTCGGCCGCGCCGACGACCGGGTGGTCGAGTTTCGCGTTGATCGTCGGCCACCGGAACGAGTTGATCGTCTTGCCGGGGACAAGGCCGGGGTTCACCTGCTGTAGCGCGATGCCGCCGACGAATCCGCCCTCGAAGTAGAGCTGCGCCTTCGGGCTCGTCCCGAAGACGTCCCCGATACCGCCGACGAAGCTCTGTCCGAGAACGCCCTGGACGCCGTTCAGGACGTACTTGTTGTTGATGATCTGCGTCATGATCCGGCACGCCTTCGCGACCGACGGATCGGTGAACTTCAGCTTGCCGGTGAAGAGCTGCTGATACTTGACCGGCCCCGCCGTGCGGGCGTAGATGTTCTCGAACCAGTCGGTGAGCGTCCACTGGCTCTGGTTCGGCCCTGCCCCGACCGACCACGGAACCAGGCCCTTCTTCTTGTACGCCTTCGTCAGCGCGAGAAGCTGGTTCCAGGTCCTCGGGACCTTGAACTTGTACTTCTTGAACGAGTCGGGCTTGTACCAGATGACGCTCTTCGAGTTGGCCTTCGCCGGGACGCCGTAGATCTTCCCGCCCGAGCTGCCCAGCTTGAGCCAGCCGGCCGAGTAGTTCTGCTGCATGTAAGCGTTGCTCAGGCCGAGGCCTGACAGCGGCTTGATCGCGTTCTGCTGTGCGAGCGTGCCGATGAAGCCGGGCCGCGGCAGGATGCCGATGTCCGGCGGGTTCCCGGCCGCGAGACGCGTCCGGACCTCCGGAATGAAGTCACGGGCCGATGTGTACTCGACCTTGATGCCCGTGGCCTTGGTGAACGCGTCCGTAACCTTCAAGAACGCGTCCTTCTCGCTGCCACCCCACAGCGAGAGCACCTCGATGGAGCCTGCGCTCCGCTTGGCCGGCTTCGCGCTGACCGCCGCCGCCGACAACCCGGCGACGAGAACGGCGAGCACAAGGGCCGACGCTATGAACCAGGAACGTCGTTTCACTCGATTCCTCCTCCTCCATGGCGGCTCGGGGAGGCGCCGCCAGTCCCAGACCCCCTTCGATTTTCGACGCCGGTCCCCGGCGGCGCCACAAGCTGATGCTACCTCTCGCGGAGGGGTCCGCTCAGGCCGCTGCGGTCAGACTGAGCTCGGTCTCGGGATCGAAGACGTGGAGCTTGTCGGCATGAATGGCGAACTCGACACCGTCGCCGGCTTTCACCTTCTTGTCCGACGGCACGAGCGCCACGATCTCGTGGCCCTCGGACTGGGCGTGGATGAGCTCCTCGTGGCCGAGGTACTCGACGACGTCGATCTTCGCCGGAATCCGCACGAACCCCGGCCCCTGGCCGTCCAGCTCGAGGTTCTCGGGCCGGAACCCGATCAGCAGGTCCCGTCCGCGTGCCTGCTCGGCGGCCCTCGCAGCGCGTCCGGCGAGCTCGAGCGTCGTGCCGCCGAGCTGCAGGCCGCCCTCGTGCGCCTTCGCCGTTGCGAAGTTCATCGCCGGCGAGCCGATGAACGCAGCGACGAAGACGTTCACCGGATTGTCGTACAGCTCGGGCGGCGTGCCGATCTGCTGGAGGACGCCGTAGTTCATCACGGCGATGCGATCGCCCATGGTCATCGCCTCGACCTGGTCGTGTGTGACGTAGATCGTCGTGGTTCCGAGCCGCTTCTGCAGGCGCAGGATCTCCGCGCGTGTCTGCACCCTGAGCTTGGCGTCCAGGTTCGAGAGCGGCTCGTCCATCAGGAACGCCGCCGGCTCGCGCACGATCGCGCGTCCGAGCGCAACGCGCTGGCGCTGCCCGCCGGAGAGCGCGCGCGGCTTCCGGTCGAGGAGATTCTCGAGGTTGAGGATCTTGGCGGCCTCCTCGACTCGGCGCCTGATCTCCTGCTTCGGCGTCTTGAGCAGCTTGAGGCCGAAGGCGAGGTTGTGGAAGACGGTCATGTGGGGGTAGAGCGCGTACGACTGGAACACCATCGCGATGTTCCGGTCTTTCGAGGGCACGCGGTTGACGACGCGGGCGTCGATCTTGATCTGGCCCGCCGTGATCTCCTCGAGGCCGGCGAGGCAGCGGAGCGCGGTCGTCTTGCCGCATCCCGACGGCCCGACGAGGACGAGGAACTCCCCGTCCTTGATCAGCAGATCCAGGTCGTTGACCGCGACCATGTCTTCCGCGTACGCCTTCGTGACGTGGTCGAAGGTGACGGTCGCCATGCGCAGACGATGCTAACTGCCGAGCGCCTCGGCGCAAAGCCGCTGGAAATGCACGACGAGCTGCTCGCTTTCCGAGAGCAGGCGTCCTTCCCGCAGGAGGCCCGACCGGACACCGCGCTGGACGCCCTCGACGAGCGCGCGATCCTCGCGCCCGACCTGGTCGTCGAAAGCGATCAGCTCGTCGATCCAGGCCTGATCGACGTCCGGTGCGAAGAAGTAGTCGAGGAAGCGGCCCGTCCGCTCGGCGCCGAGTGGGAAGATCGGGCCGCAGGAGAGGTTCGGGCGGCCCGGGAACACGTTGAGACCGAAGTTCGGCCAGACGAAGTGGAACTGGCTCCTGGGCACCTCGCCGCCCGCGAGGAACGAGTCGCCGTTCCGCCGGAGCGGGCCGAACTGGCTCGAGACGAGACCGTCCCACTCGAGCCGGTACGCGTCGGGGGACACGTCGACAGCGGCCGAGAAGCCCGGGTGCGCGACCGCGCAGTGGTAGCACTCGAGGAAGTTCTCGCAGGAGATCTTCCAGTTCGTCTCCAGCTCCGACTCCGCCCGAGAGTGGAACTGCAGCGAGTCGATGTCGATGATCTCCGCAAGCTGGGCCGGCATGTCTCCGAGCGCGTCGGCGAGGGATGAGGAGCCCGTGTCCGGGTTGACGAACACGAGCGGGCCCCATGTCTCGAGGCGGATCTCGACGAGCCCGAGCTCCTCCTCGTCGAAGCCAGGCTCGCGCTCGGCGCGAGGAGCGGCGCGCAGACGTCCGTCCAGTTCGTACGTCCACGCGTGGTAGGGACACTGGAGCGTGGCACGCTTCCCTTCGCCCGTCGCCACCGGATGGCCCCGGTGCCGGCACACGTTGAGAAACCCGTGCAGCGTTCCTTCGCGCGCGCGAGTAACCAGTACCGGGATCTGGCCGGCGGTCGCGCTGAAGAACGAGCCGGGCTCCGCGACCTGGCGGGTGTGGCCGACGTACTGCCAGCTTCGGGCGAAGATCCTCTCCCCTTCCAGGCGCAGGATCTCGGGGTCTCTGTACCACGCCCATGGAAACGTCCGTTCCACGGGCAGGAACTGTAGTGTCCCGGCGTGGCCGCCACGGAAACGCGTGCGCTCCCGCTCTTCGAGCAGTACTTCGCCGTACGACGCTTCTCGAGCGCGCTTTCCTTCACGGCCGACAGCCGCGCGCTCCTGTTTGCGAGCAACATCTCCGGCCAGTTCAATCTCTGGCGTGTGCCCGTCGAGGGCGGCTGGCCCACCCAGCTGACTGCCTTCACGGACGAGACCGTGCGCGGGATCGGCGTGTCGCCGACCGACGGCCGGGTCGTGCTCTGCGCCGACCACGACGGGGACGAGTTCCACCAGCTCTACCTCCTCGACCCCGACCGCTCCTGGCCCGAACAGATCACCGACGCCCCCCAGGTGCAGCACTTCGTCGGCATGGACGCATGGGCGCCGGACGGCGCGAGCTTCGCCTATGCGGCGAACGCGCGCACTCCGACCGACATGGAGTGCTGGGTTCGGGACCT
>DASUXI010000015.1:0-8935 GCA_036377995.1 Gaiellaceae bacterium | reverse complement strand
TGCCAACGCCCGGAGGGTGCCGATGGCTGTCGTAGAGCGAGAGCGGATTGCAGTCCGCACGGGAGCGCCGCTCATCGAGCTTGCGGGCGTGCAGAGGGTCTACCGGATGGGCAAGGTCGACTACCGCGCCTTGCGTGGCGTCGACCTTTCGATCGGTATGGGCGAGATGGTCGCGGTGGTGGGCCCTTCTGGGAGCGGGAAGACGACGATCTTGAACCTGATCACCGGGATCGACCGGCCGACGGCGGGGGAGGTCATCGTCGACGGGCGGCACCTCGGCGAGATGAGCGAGGAACAGCTGGCCGCCTGGCGGGGCGCGAACGTGGGGATCATCTTCCAGTTCTTCCAGCTGCTGCCGACGCTGTCGGCGCTCGAGAACGCGGTGCTGCCGCTCGACTTCGCTCGCCGGGGGTCGAAGCCCGAGCGTTTCGAGCGGGCGCGCCACAACCTCGCGCTCGTGGGGCTCGGGGACAAGCTCGACCATCTGCCCGCGGAGCTCTCCGGCGGCGAGCAACAGCGGGTTGCAATCGCTCGGTCGCTCGCGGCTGATCCGAAGCTGATCGTGGGCGACGAGCCGACGGGCAACCTCGACAGCGTCACGGCCGAGGAGATGTTCGAGCTGCTCTCGCGTCTGAACGGCGAGGGCAAGACCGTGTTGTACGTGACGCACGACCGCGAGCTCGCGACGCGCGCACAACGGATCGTCGAGATCCGCGACGGCGTCGTCGTCTCCTGAGGAGACGAGGACGTGTCCGCCGCTCTGCGGAAGTCGATCACCGACCTGTCGCGGCGGCGTGCGCGCACGCTCTTCACGGTTGCGACACTCGCGCTTGCGGTGGCGAGCATCGCCTTTCTCGCCGTTCCGACGCTGATCGATCGGACCATGCAGGCGGAGGTGCGTGCCGGCCGCCTCGCTGATGTCACGGTCGCGATGCGGCCGCTGAGGCTGACGGCTGGGCAGCTTGCCGCTCTCGAAGCCCTCCCGAACGTGGCGGCAGTCGAGCCGCGCTCACGGGTGGAGATGCGGGTGCTCATCGGCGAGCGGCGTGCGCCAGCGCGCGTGATCGGAGTGCGAGACTTCGCACGCCAGCGCGTCGACGTCGTGCGCGTCGAGTCGGGGGCGCCCCCCGGCCCAGGAGAGGTCCTCGCCGATGTGCAGGACGCGAACGTCGGTGTGTACGACGGTTCTGCGGGAGACACGCTCAGGGTCGTCGGCGCGACCCGGACGTCGGCCACGACGCTGCGTCTCAGCGGGCGCGGCCGCAGCCTGCCGGGCGGCGAGGAGGTGCAGGACGACGACGTGATCGTGCTCTACGCGACCGCGGCGACTGTAGAAGCGTTGAGCGGCGACCGCGGGTACAGCTCTCTCGCCTTCCGGCTGGACGATCCGAGCCCGACGGCGGCCACGGCCGCGGTCGGCGCGATTCGGCGCTACCTCGAGACCGTTCCGAGCTTTGCCGGCTTCAGAAACCTGCCGGACGTGCGTGCGCCCGGGGACTGGCCGGGAAAGGAAGAGACCGAGAAGTTCTCGCAGCTGCTCGGCGTGATCACCGTGCTGGCGCTCCTCTCCGCCTTGGTGTTGATCTCGAACACGATGACCACGCTCGTCTCCGAGCAGACGGGCGAGATCGGGATCATGCGCGCGATCGGCGCCCGCCGCCGGCAGGTCGCCCTCGTGTACGTCAGGACGGCCCTGCTGCTCGGTGCGCTCGGCGCCCTCATTGGCATCGCGGTCGGGATCGTGCTCTCGAACCTGCTCGCCCGCTATTTCGGCTCGGAGTTCTGGGCTGTCCACGTGGGCTTCGGGGTCGACACGACGGTGGTGCTCGCGAGTGCCGTGGTCGGGCTCCTGGTGCCTCCGCTTGCCGCGTTACCCGCGATTCGCCGCGGCGTTCGCGTCGACCTGCGTGAGGCGCTCGAATCGACGGGGTCTGCCGTCGGCGGTCAGGACGCGGGCGACCAACTGCTCCGCCGCGCGCGCTTCCTGCCCCGGACTGTGCAGATCGGGCTCCGCAACGTCGGGCGGCGGAGACGGCGCAGCCTGGCGACCGCGCTGATCGTCGCGCTCGCCGTCGCCAACCTTCTGGCGTGCCTCGGCCTTGCGGCCGCGGCGACCCAAGCCTCCCGCACGTCGTGGAGCAACCACCGGGAGGACCTGCAGATCTCGACCGGCGGACGGGCACTCTTCGACGAGCGCGCCCAGCGCGTGATCCGGTCGACGCCGGGAGTCGCCGAGGCGGAGCCGGTGCTCAAGAACACGGTCGCACTCCGGGGCAGGGAGGCGTTCGTGTGGGGGGTGGAGCGCGCGCCGCTCTTGCGGTACCGCTTGGTCGGCGGCCGCTGGTTCGACGCTGGCGAAGAGCGTGCCCGCGAGCGGGTCGCCGTGATCGAGCGCAACCTCGCCCAGATCGCCGGCGTCGAAGTCGGTGACCGGGTCACGCTCACGACCGCGGCGGGGCCTCTGCGGCTTCACATCATCGGGATGGCGAAGAACCAGCAGGAAGACGGAACCGTCTTGTACCTCCCCTTGACGACGGTTCGCTCGATCCTCGGTCAGCCGGCCGGGGCGAGCAGCTACTGGGTCAAGACGACGTCGCCCGACCACGCCTTCGTCGATCGAACCACGGCCCGGCTCGAGGACCGGCTTGCGGCGCTCGGCTACGAGGTCGGTACCGAGATCACGTACGTCGCCGAGCGCGACGAGGTCGCCGCCAACCGCTCGATCACGACCTCGATCACGGTGCTCGGCTTCCTGATCGTCGCCATGAGCATGGTCGGGCTCGCGAACGCGATCACGACCAGCGTCATCGAGCGCACGCGCGAGATCGGAATCCTGCGCACCATCGGCGCGCGGGCCCGCGACGTACGCCGGATCTTCAACGCGGAGGGCCTGACCCTCGCGTTCGCCGGCTGGCTGCTCGGCATCCCGCTCGGGTATGCGCTCGAGCGTGTGCTCGTTCGCCTGATCTGGGAGGTCGTCGAGGTGCGCATTCCGTTCGTCTTCCCGCCCTGGAACGTCGCACTTGCTCTCGCCGGAACTCTCGTCCTCGCGCTCGTGATCGTCTTCTTCCCGATTCGCCGCGCGGTTCGGTTCCGGCCGGGCGAAGCTCTCCGCTACGCCTGACGGAAGTGACCTTGACGCGGCGGCGCGGCCGCGGCTTCGACGAGCGCGGTGACGAGCTCGACCGCCTCGGTTCGGGTGACGCGATTGTCGGCAGTCAGCGAGCGCCACGTCTGGAAGTCGACGGCATGGCGCAGCGCGACGGCGACGACGCGCCCTCTTCGGCCGCGCGCGGGCCAGCCGGCCGCCAGGACTTCGACCGCTTCGGCCTGATAGGCCTGCAGCGGCACCAGGGTTGGGCGGACGGCGTCGACGAGCTCGGCGTCGCGCAGGACGTTGCTGAACATCGGTTCAGTGCGCTCGTAGTAGGCGTAGAGCTCGTCCAGTGCCCGGGGGAGCCGCTGCCGCGGGTCAGCGATCGCGCGCCAGGACTCGAGGTCGGGCAACGGGTGGGCCGTGAAGTAGTGCGCCGAGCAGGCCCGGTAGAGGTCGGCTTCAGTGGGGAAGTGGCGATAGACGGTGTGGCGTTGCACGCCTGCCCGCTCGGCGACCGCGCTCAGGGTTGTACGGGCCGGGCCGACCGTCCCATGCAGGCCGACAGCTGCATCGGTGATCCGCCGGCGCGTCTCAGCCATCTCCTCTGCACGCTTCTTCAGCTCGTACTTGCGCTTTGGATGCTTTTGGTTAGTCATCGCTGTGCAATCAATCTTGACAGATCTCACGAATGAGCGTAAGGTAGCTATTCCATCAACCACCAGTGTTCAATGAAAAGATACCCGAGATGAGTGTTACCTCGATCCAGCCCATCGCACCGATCGCGCTCCAGCCCGGCGAGGGCGATGCTCGCTGGTTCCTCGGTGCCTTGGGCACGATCAAGTCTGCGGCCGAGACAACCGACGGCCGCGTGGCCGTGCTGGAGTTTCGATGGCCGGAGGGCGGCGGATCGCCGCTGCATGTCCACCGCAACGAGGACGAATGGTTCTACGTGATCGAAGGTGAGCTGACCCTCTGGGTTGGCGGCGAAGTAGTCGTGGCGCCGGCCGGATCATTCGTGTACGGGCCGCGTGACATCCCGCACACCTTCCTCGTCACCTCGACCGAGGCCCGCTTCCTGATGGTCACCGAGCCCGCCCCCTTCGCGGACTTCATCCGCGCGATGTCCGAGGCGGCACAGACGCTCACCCTTCCGCCGGCATCCGTCCAGCCGCCCAGCCCCGAGCAGATGACCGCCGTAGCAGCCGAGTACGGGATCGAGATCCTCGGCCCCCCCGGGATCCCGGCCTGAACTCCAGCGACCACGCGTGGGACGCCTCGGTCCACCGACCGGGGCGCTCCGCGCCGCCGGCGTCGGCTCCCTCGGATGTGCCGAGGATTACGCAGTGGCTCTACGCGTTTCCCCGGTTTCGGGCCCTGCCGTGATTGGGGATGCTGAGGCGGTGATACGGATCGAACGGCATACGCATGGTCCGCGTGTCTACGTGCTTGGGCTTCGTGTGCACGAGTGGCACCTGGGCACGTTGGTCGTGGCCATCGTCGTCGCGGGATTGCTCGCAAACGCCTGGCGGCTGTCGCTGTGGGCCGGTGTCGCGCTGGGGGTCGGCGGTTGGATGGTCGTCAAGGATTGGCACGATCTGTTTCCGCGCAAGCGTGACACTGCTGCGTGGCGAGTCGGGCTCCATCGCCGATTCTTGCCCCTGCGGGTCGTGCGCTACGGGGACGGTTTGCCGAACCTCGCGGCCTTCGTCGCGCTCGCCGTCGGCATCGTCAACCTCGCTTCGGCGCTGACGCCGAATATCGCTTGGCGGCATCACGTCTTGTTGCACGTGGCGCCGGTCCAGGTGGTGCCGTTGTTCCACACGCTGGCGATCCCCGCGAGCGCGGTTCTCGTGACGACGTCGTACTACCTGCGGCGTCGTCGCGTCCGGGCCTGGCACGCGGCGTTCGCCCTCCTCGTCCTCCTGGGGGTGCTCGACCTGGCGAAAGGGCTTGACTTCGAGGAGGCTGCCGTCAGCTGGGCCGCAGCCGCGGTTCTCTGGTGGGGACGCGACGCGTTCTACGTGCGTTCCGCTCCCCTTAGACGCCGCTCGCTGCTGTGGGTGCTTGCCGCGGCAACGGGCGTCGCGACCATCACCGCGGCGGTCTTGGTCTGGGTCGCCGCCGGGAGTTCGCGCACGTCGCTGCTCGCGATTCGTCAGACGCTCGACCTGCTCGCGTGGCGAAAGGGCTCGATTGCGTTTCACGACGAGCTCGGCTGGCTACCGCTCGCTGTCGGGCTGCTCAGCATCGCCGCAATCGCGATCGGCGCCGCCCTCCTGTTCCGGCCGCTCGGCGGGCCGACCGAGTTGCCCGACGACCCGTCGCGTCGTGACGCGGCGGAACTGCTACGTCTGCACGGGAGTGACACGCTTGCCTTCTTCAAGCTGAGGCGCGACATCAACTATCTCTTCAGCGCCGACCGGAGCGCCTTTCTCGGCTACCGCGTCGATAGCGGCGTCATGCTCATAGCCGGGGATCCCGTGGGTCGGGATGAGGGGCTGCCCGGCCTCGTTCACGAAGCAGCTGTGTTCGCAGAGCTGCGCGGCCTCCGCCTAGCCGCGATCGGCGTTAGCGAGCAGCTGCTGCCGCTCTGGCGACAGGCAGGTCTGCGGGCTCTCTACATCGGCGACGAAGCTGTCGTCGAGACACGTCGATTCTCCCTCGAAGGCCGCGCGGTGCGCAAGCTTCGGCAGTCGGTGAGTCGGCTCGAGCGGGAGGACTACAGCGTCGAGCTACAGGAGCTCAGGACACTCGACCAACGGACGCTCGGCGAGCTCGAGTACGTCTCGTCGCTGTGGCGGGGAGGAAAGCCGGAACGCGGCTTCTCGATGGCGATGGATTCGCTCGCCTCCGCCCACCAGGACAGCGTCGTCGTCCTCGCACGCGACCAAAACGGGGCTGTCCGCGGTTTCCTTCACTTCGTACCCGCATACGGACGGCCCGCGATGTCGCTCTCCTTCATGCGCCGTGACCCTCATACGCCCAACGGCCTCACCGAATTCCTCATCGTTCGGTCGATCGAGCTTCTGGGCGAGCGCGGCATCGAGGAGCTCTCGCTCAACTTCGCGGCCTTTGCGCGGCTGCTCGAGCGCCCCGGCAGCCTGCTCGACCGCATGCTCGGTCGCATCGTTTCGCTTGGCAACTCGTTCTTCCAGATCGAGAGCCTTTACCGCTTCAACGCGAAGTTCGCACCCCGCTGGGAGCCGCGTTATCTCGCCTATGAGGGAACGCTCGCACTCGCGCGCACGGGGCTGGCGGCGATGCGCGCCGAGGGCCAACTCCGGCGCGGCTGACGCTCGAACCGTTGGCCCGATCCGTAGTTTGCCGCTTCGATAGGCGGGGTCCTGCCGATGACGCCGCGAGGCCGCGCCCTTAGCCTTGATTTCGTCACGTGGGCCGGTAGCTCAAGTGGTAGAGCACCCCGCTCTTGACGGGGAGGATGGGGATCGAAACCTCCCCGGCCCACCTTCAGGTCGGCTTCAGCGCTGGGTCTTGATGAAGGCGACGAGGGCTGCGACGTCCTGCGGCTTGTTCGCGAGGCCGAAGCTGGAGATCGCTCCCGCCATGATGCCCCTCTGGTAGCCCTTGACGATCTCGGCGTCTGGGTCGGTGATCGCCTTCGCCAGATAGGCGTCGTCTGCTGTCACCGTGCTCCCATCGGAGAGTTGGACGCGACTGCCGGCCAGGTCCTTGACTGTCGGGCCCACGCCTGCCGCGCCGTCGAGCGAGTGACAGCTCGCGCATCCGTCTGCGGTAAACAGCTCCTTGCCCCGGACGGTGTCAGCGCTACCCGGTGCCGTGGTCGTCGTTCCCGGAACAGTCGTGCTTGGGGTGGTGGCGGCGTTCTCGCTCCCGCCGCGGTGACGGCCGATCTCGTAGGCGCCGACCAGCAGGCCGAGCACGATCGCGCCCACGACCAGGCCGCCGACGAGCCACCGGAGAAGTCCGTCGCTCGAGCCGGACTCGGCCATCAAGTGCCTCCCACCCCCGCCGCGTACATGACGGCCATGCCGACCGCGAGCACAACCGCGATGCGGCCCGTGACCCGCCCGAGCGTGCCCGCGCCCAGGCCGGACATGAGTCCGAGCGCGGCGATCCCGACGTGGAAGAGGAAATGCAGGAAAGGCCGGTCGTCGAGCGGCTCATAGACGGCGGGCACCATCGCGAGCATCATTGCCGCCGGTGCTGCGATGAGCGCGAGGATCCCGAGGTCGGACGCCCGGGGCCGAAGTCGCCGGAAGACCGCCGGCAGCGAGGCGACGAGCACCCCAAGTGCGACTCCGAGGAGAAACTCGCCCGCATGCAGTAGGTGGTGGTAGCGCGTGCTGTGCTCGGACGCGCGAACGATCGGGGGCAGGAAGGAGAAGAGGCAGACGACGGCGACTGCGAGCGCACCTGCGAGCTGGGCAGGGGAGGCCAGCACCGTGCCCGCCGGCTCCGGGATCTGAGGGAGTGGCTCTTCGGGCGGGACCACCTTCCGCTTCTTGCCGAGGTAGCGGCTACCGGTCCAGGTATTCAGCTGCTCGACGAGCGAGTACCTGCTGTGCTCGCCTCCAAGGCGGGCGAGCGCGAGGAACTCGCCAAGCAGGACGAGGAGGCCGAGGGCAAAGACCATCGCGAAGATGCTCCCGGCGAGGCTGTACCCCGCGGTCCCGGCCGGCTCGACGGCGTAGCGGCGCGGGACGCCGAGCATGCCGGAGAGGTACCACATGCCTACCAGCCCGTAGCCGCCGAGCGCCATCGCGCCCACCGCCAGGGCGCTCCAGCCGCTTGGTGCCGTCCGCCCGGCCCGCTCCTCGAGTAGGTGAGCGACGAAAGCGAGTGCCCAGAAGATCACGCACAGCAGCAGGTAGGTGTGGAAGTGCGCGACCACCCAGAGCGTGTTGTGGAAGCGGAAGTTGAAGGGGATGATCGAGTCGAGGACGGCGCCGGTGCCACCGATTGCCCAGCCGGCAAAGCCGAGGTAGAGAAGGCTCGAGGCGAGCGTCCAGCGATAGCGCGACCCCCAGACGAGCATCATCCCGGTGTAGATCGTGACCACGGCGACCGGAATCGAGGCGCCGAACGAGGCGAAGGTGGAGACGATCTGGAGCGCACCCGGCTGGACGAAGTCCATGTACAGGTGGTGCGAGTAGGCGAATGTGACGAAGAGGAGCGTGAAGAGCCAGCCGACCGCTATCGGCTTGGTCGTCTTCCAGGGACGGCCGGCGTAGCGGGGAACGAGGACGTAGATGGCACCGGCGGCGAGGTAGATGATCAGGTTCGCGACCGAGTGGCCGAAGAAGTAGATGAGGTTCTTCGCCCAGAGCGCGTCGAGCGTCATCCCCGCGTCCATCGTGCGCCCGATCATCGCGACGACGACCGTCGTCCCGGCGGCGCTCGCGAGCAGCCCCTCGAGCGAGACGACCGTCGCGGCGATCACCTGGGGAGGCGGGGGCGAGTCGTCCCGTCCGCGCAGGAAGGGGATGCCCAGCGGCCGCTGCACGCCTCCGTAGGTCGCCGTCACCTTGATCAGGACGTCGAGGCAGAAGACGAAGAAGCCCGCCCCGACAAGCAGCATGCCGACGAGGAAGGCGTCGGTCGCCCAGGTGTCCCACTGGCCGGCCGGGTAGAAGGGCAGAGGCGAGAGGAACGTCCAGCCGGTGCCGAAACCGCCGATCAGCGTCGCCACGATCACGCCCAACGCACCGATGAGGATCAGGAGGTAGCTGGCGAGCATCCGCTCCGCCCCGAGCGGCACCTCCTGTCGAACGACGAACCAGAGGGCGCCCATCATCACGAGCAGGGCGCCGGTCAGCATGCCGGCGCCGTGGAGTGTCAGCAGCCGGTAGAACCAGG
>DASUXI010000014.1:0-5748 GCA_036377995.1 Gaiellaceae bacterium | reverse complement strand
CGAGTGGTACGCGTCCACGGCTACGGTTGCGCTCTGGGGCCTGCTCTCGCCCCGCCGGCACGTGTTCGCCTACCGGATCCAGAAGCTGCGCGAAGGCCACCAGCTTCTCCCCGTCGGGAGTCGCCGACCGCTTCCCGTGGGCGGAGGCCCCCGCAACCCGGAGTGGTTCCGGGATGACTTCCGCGCGCTGCTCGAACTGCTTCGTGCGGACAAGATCCACCCAGTCATCGCGGAACGCCTACCGCTCAGCGACGCGCGGCGTGCACACGAGCTCCTCGAGAGCTCGGCGGCAAAGGGAAAGCTCGTGCTCATGCCATGAGCAGCCGAGGAGACGCGCTGATGGCGCGCGAAGTCCTCCGCGCTCGAGAGCGCCCGAGCGCTCTCCAAGAAGGTCCTTGTTCAACTGACCTCTACACGCGCGCCGGGCGCGTGCCTGTTATGCACACACCGTAGAATCGGACTATGGCCGGGCTGAAGCGGCGGCTTCCGAGAGCGTCGGAGGTCGCGCGCTTCGTCGGACCGACGTTCCGGCGTCGCACGACCGACCGATGGAGCCGTGTGCGCACGCTCGCTGACTTCGAACGTCTGGCGCGACGACGGACGCCGCGCTCAGTGTTCGACTACGTCGAAGGGGCTGCCGAGCTGGAGCTGAGTCGCGACCGCGCGGTCGCGGCGTTTCGTCGCGCGGTGTTCCACCCGCACGTGCTCCGGGATGTGTCGGCGGTCGACACTGCGACCACAATCCTCGGCCGGCCGGCCGCGCTGCCCGCGGTGTTGGGGCCGACCGGCTTCACGCGGATGATGCACGCCGCGGGCGAGCCGGCCGTCGCACGCGCCGCCGGCCGAGCCGGCATTCCCTACGCACTTTCGACCTTGGGTACGACGTCGGTCGAGCGACTCGCAGACGAGGCGCGGGGCACCGACCGCTGGTTTCAGCTGTACGTGTGGAAAGACCGGGGCCGGAGCCTCGACATCGTCGCGCGCGCAGGCGAGAGCGGATACACGACCCTCGTCTTGACCGTCGATGTGCCTGTGGCCGGAGCACGCCATCGTGACGTCTACAACGGGTTGACCTTTCCGCCGACGCTCTCAGCGCGGACGATTCTAGGATTCGTAAGCAAGCCGCGCTGGCTATTCGACGCGCTCACCACGGAACCGCTGGCATTCGAGTCGCTCGGCGCTGCGGAAGACGTGATGGGGCTGATTGACACCGTTTTCGATCCCTCGGTGACGATGTCGGACATCGAATGGCTTAGGTCGTACTGGGCCGGTTCGATCGTCGTCAAGGGGGTTCAACGCATCGACGATGCGAAAGCCGTCGTGTCGGCAGGGGCGGACGGTGTCGCGGTTTCGAACCACGGTGGACGTCAACTGGATCGCGCTGTGACCCCCCTCGAACTGGTTCCCGGCGTCGTCGACGCGGTCGGCGACACCGCCGAGGTCTACCTCGACGGCGGCGTCCGCGCGGGCGCCGACGTTGCGGTTGCCATAGCGTTCGGCGCTCGTGCGGCATTCCTCGGGCGTCCGTATCTGTACGCGCTTATGGCCGGTGGTGAGCCCGGCGTCGACCATCTACTGACCCTTCTGCGCGACGATTACGCCCGGACGCTGAAGCTGCTGGGCGTCACAAGCACCTCGGAGCTCAACCGCGACCTCGTCACGCTTCCGGCCTCCCCCACGACCTGACCGTTCGTACGCTGGAGCAACGACGCGACTCCTAGCTAGTGGTTGCGATCACCGCCTTTCCTGAACCGCGTTGATGGACGCGGCCTCGGAGGAAATCGCTGTGGAGTCCAAGATTAGGTGCGCGCTCCGAGAAATCGGCGATTTACTGGCAGGACGCTATTTTGGCAAGGAGGCGCAGCGGCGACGGAGAGCGTGTCGCTGTTGACGCGGGGCTGAGCCTGCGCATCACCTGCCGCCCACCCGCGGCGCCCGCACCGGCGTCTCGACGATCCGACGCCTTCGCTGCGGGAGACGTCATTTCATTGCCCGTTTCGAGCCGGTCGACTGAGCCGCGGGACCCGGCCGAAAGTGCGACTCGGCTAGCCCGGATTGGCCGAAGGCCCCATGCCGGCCTCAGCGCCCGTTACGACCTGCGTGATCGGCAGGGCGAAGCGCTCTCGCGCCGAAGCGACGAGGCCTCCTTCATCCGGGTCGGAGCGAACACCACGCTGCGTGACGATGATGATCCGGTCCGCCCCAAACGTGCGCAACGCATCCTCGATCGCCTGGAGCGAGTCCTCTTCTCCGATCTCGCCCTCCGCGTCGATGCCTGACGCACGCAACGTGTCCAGACTCTCGTCCAACTGTCTCCGGGCCAGCGCTCTCGCGCCGTCTACATCAGACATCCAGCGGCGCACCCGCGAGGCATGCGTGGGACTGACGACGAGAACCCGCCTGCGACACCCGATCGTTGCCTGCTCGATCTCCCGGACGAGCGTCTCATCCGCCGGCGTCTCGTCTGCCACCACGAGGATTCGCCTCTCGTCGGTCGGGCCGACGTGTGCGGGAGCCGTCCGCACCAGCCTCGTCGCTCGTCCACGATTCAGGTAAACGAGTGCCGCCGCCGCCGTTGCGACGATCCAGACCGAAACCCCCACCCAGGCGCCGCCGAAAAGGGCCGCCAGGACGATCGCCGTGAAGGCCGCAACCGTGCCGAGCAAAAGGTGGAAGGCTTCGGTCTCGCTGCTGAACGGGTTACGCATCGCAGCTCAGACCTCCGTGTGGAACCCGGCGAGTGCGCCGCGGACGCAGGTCACGAGCTCGTCGGGAACGACTGGGGAAGCGATCAGCTGACACTCCCCGGGCAGGTCCTGCCACTCGTCCTCATCCCCCGGCGAAGCCACGACGACGATCGGCGTCGCCGGGCAGCGTTCGCGGAGGGCGACCAGCACCTCTCGCGCCTCCGGCCGCGAGACCCCGAGGCTCGAGACCACGACATCGGCGCCGTGGGCGACCGCGCAGCCTTCCGGACCAGTGAGCGGGCAGTGTTCCGCCCGTTCCGGGCCTGGGCAGACCGCGACCGCGTAACCAGCGGTGCGGAGAATGGAGGCCAACTCCAGTCCGACTGACTCATCGGGGTGCTCGATCAGCACTCGCGGCCTCCCCACCCAGGGCCAGGGCTGAGGGCTCAACCGTCTCGCCTGCGACCGCATTCGGCGTCAACTCCGCTCGGATCGTGACGTTTACCCGGTACCACCGCCGATTGTTCGTCGCCACCGCACGGCTGCCATCAGGGATTCTGCGGATTCCGCAGACCTTGCCGACGATGGGCTCGCGACATCATCGACCAGGCTCCGGCCGCCCTGTGCCTCCAGGAACTCAAGCGGCGCAGGCGACGCCCTGGTCGCATGGTCTCTGCCGGTCGTCACCCGTCGGCGTCGAGGTCGGCCTCGAGCCGCTCGATCTCCGACCAGAGGCGCTTGGTCGCCTCGTCTGCGGCGCCACGCGAGTCGAGATCCTTCAAGTTCTCAAGCGCAATTGCTGCGCCGAACCGGAGCCGCAGCGGCCCGAGCCGACTCAGCCGGTCCATACCGCGAATTGCGGCCGGGATCAGCGGCACGCCCGCCCCGAGCGCGATCCGTGCAGCACCACTGTGCGGCCGCGGCTCGTGTCTCTTGCGCAGCCCCTTCGAGCGCCGCGTCCCCTCCGGGAACATCGCCATCACGCGCCCCTCGCGGCAGAGACGTACCGCCGTCGCGAGCGCCTCCTTGTCGCCCTCCCCGCGCCGGACCGAGAAGGATCCTGCCGCTGCGATCAGCCACTTGAGCGGAGGCCGCCAGGCCTCGTGCTTGGCCATGAAGTGGAGCGAGCGCGGCCGGAGTGCGATCGCGAGCGGCCAGGGATCGAGGTTCGAGGTGTGATTGGCAGCAACGACAAATCCGCCCCGGGCTGGAACATTCTCGAGACCCTCGACGCGCAGGCGGTAGGCCTTCTCCACGATCGGCCGCGAAGCGGCCGCGATCAGGCGATAGAGGCGCGTCGGGCTCGGAGACGCGTCTACGGCATCGCTGCCCGGCGCAACGGTCGCCTTCCTGTCTCGCTCGCCGGCGGACACCGACCCATCATCGCTCAGACTCGTTCGACGCGGGCTTGACTCGCGCACCCCGGCGGCTGAAGGGTTTTCGCAGCGTGGGTTTGTTGTCTCTGTAAACACGGCGCGCTCGCGGGTGGGGGTCGATTCGGGGGGCTGAGGCCCCTCGCACCTCGATCGCACGCCGCGCCGGCGAGGCCTGCGGACGGGCGACCGGTAGAACGCCGGTAGAACATCCGGCGAGCGGAAACCCTTGAAGAGCAGAAGTGCTGCGTTAGCAGGTGCGAGAGCCGCGAGAGCCGCGCAACACGGAAGAGCGTGAGCCCCCCTCCGACTCGGACATCGAACGTGGCTTGCGTGAGCGGGCTGTCTCCGACCCGCGTGCCGCCGAGATCCTGCTTCGTTGGATGCAACGGCCGCGTGCCGACGAGCGGGTAAGGGGTGTCGACCTCGACGCCATGTCCGAACGCGAGCTCGAGCGGTTGTCCGCCGGCCTATTGAGGGTTGGGGCCTTACCCGAGGCGGAGCTACGGGCGCTGATTGGGTGCCTGCTCGCAGAGTCTGAGGACGGTTAGCTCGAGTGCGTTAGGCACTCACGTTCAGACGCGTGGACCGGGTCGGGCTCGCAGGCGAGCGTCGCGTTGACCTAACCGACTCACCTTTCGCTCACCCCACGGCGCTCGATCGCGCATCAATGCATGGATCGGTTGCGAGCTCGTGCCCGATTAGCAGACGGTCGTTCGCGTGATTCGCGTGCTGGCGGAGGGGTGGCACCCCCGCGAGCTCGGGGACTGCGGCGCGCGGTAGAACGGCCCGGCGCGCGCGCGGCAGGCGGTGACTGGTTAGGTCGGTGCGTGAATCGGCTCGAGCCCGGCGGGAGGCGAGAGCCTCTCGGACGTCCCGTCGGCAGCCTTCACCAGCGTGACGAGCTCGGTTGGCTCAAACTCCTTCGCCAGCTTCACGACGCGGCCGAGTTGTTCCTTGAACTCGGATGTGCTCTTGAAGGCCTGCACCGCATCGGCGTCGTCCCACTTCCCGACGCTGACGAGTCTGCCGGTGTTGCGGACGTCGCGCATGAGCCGCACCGACCGGTTTCCGGGGCGTCGGCTTATCCAGGTCGCGAACTCCGACCACGCCTCGACGAACGCGTCCTCGTTCTCCGAATCCACCTCGAAGCGACCGTAGGTGAAGATCTCGTACATCGGCCCTCCTTCACGGTTACGCGCCGATGATAGTTCGCGATCGAGCACGCTTCGCCGAAATTGAGCGAGCGGCGCACCGGCCAACTCCCGCGTCCCCTAAGAGGACATGAGAAGCCGTCGGCGGACGTCGATGAGCGCACCGGCAGTACGGGGAGGCGACTGATCGAATGAACGCTGAGCGTCGGGGACGTTCGTGAACGGTGGCCCAGACCAGCGAACGCACGCTAGATCGGCTCACGCTCGGTGTCGAGGCGATCGAGCGCGGCGCTGACCGGCTTCTCCGCCTCACCCTCTGGAGACCCCGTAGAGCTCCATCCGCGAGGCCCATGACCGGGCCGGCCGATGGCGCTCCGGGTCCGCTTCCCGCCGCTTCGCCACGGCAGCCATCGCGGCCTGGTACGCGTCGTCGTCATCCCAGACGATCACCGTCAACCGCCGGCCCGCGTCACGGTCGGCGAGCCAGTAGGCGCGAATCCCCGCCGCCTCGAACGCAGGCACGACCTCGTCCAC
>DASUXI010000013.1:0-3879 GCA_036377995.1 Gaiellaceae bacterium | reverse complement strand
TCTTGCGATCTTCGTCTACGACCGCTGGCGGAGACGGAAGACGGGGGTGCTGCTGGTCACTCTTGGCGGGCTCTGGCTCCTCTTCTTTCCGAACGCCCCGTACATCGCGACCGATTTCGTCCACCTCGGGCGTGACCCGCTGGCGCCGTACTGGTACGACGCCGTCACGATCTCGGCCTTCGCCTGGGTGGGGCTTCTCCTGGGCTTCGCGTCGCTCTACCTCGTGCAGACGGTGGTGAGGCAGTGGCGGGGAGCGGTCGCGGGATGGATCTTCGCCGTCGCCGCGATAGCCCTCGGTTCCCTCGGGATCTACCTCGGCCGCTTCCTCCGCCTGAACAGTTGGGATGCCCTGGAGCATCCGAGCGTTTTGCCGCGTATCGCGCACGCTGTCGCGCGGAACCCGTTCGCCTATCAGGAGGCGATCGCCGTCACGCTCCTGTTCACCGTCGCCCTCGTCTTCGCCTACTTCCTGCTCTATACGCTCGCGGCGGCCGGCCTGGAGCTGGACGCCGAGCGCTGACGCGGCGCGGCCCGCGGCTCGTCGAGCCGAACCGGCCGGTCTGCGCTACAACTCAGGGTGGTGGCCTCGAAGCCCGTCGAGCAGCTCGAGTCGGTCGTGATCCGGTTCGCCGGGGACTCCGGTGACGGGATGCAGCTGACCGGGGACCGCTTCACGAGCGAGACGGCCTTGACGGGGAACGATCTCGCCACCTTCCCGGACTTCCCGGCCGAGATCCGCGCGCCGGCCGGCTCGCTTCCGGGCGTCTCGGGCTTCCAGCTCCACTTCGCGGACCACGACATCCTTACGCCCGGCGACGCGCCGAATGTCCTGGTGGCGATGAACCCGGCCGCCCTCAGGACGAACCTCAAGGACCTGCCGCCGCGGGGGATCCTCGTCGTCGACATGGACGCGTTCACCGACCGGAACCTCAAGAAGGCGGGCTACGAAAGCAGTCCGCTCGAGGACGGCTCGCTCGAGTCGTACGACGTGCACCCGATCCCCTTGACGACGATGACCATCGAGGCGCTCAAGGACATCGCCGGGATCACGAAGCGCGAGGCCGAACGGTCGAAGAACATGTTCGCCCTCGGCCTGATGTCGTGGCTGTACGGGCGTCCCACCGAGGGGACGATCGGGTTCCTGCAGCGGAAGTTCGCCACGCGGCCGGAGATCGCCGCCGCGAACGTCAAGGCATTCCAGACGGGCTATGCGTTCGGCGAGACGACGGAGTCCTTCGCCGTGCAGTACGAGGTCCGGGCTGCCGAGCTCGAGCGCGGCATGTACCGCAACATCACGGGAAACCAGGCGCTCGCGTACGGCCTCGTCGCGGCCTCGGTGAAGTCCGGCCTGCCCCTCTTTCTCGGCGCGTACCCGATCACGCCCGCCTCCGCGGTGCTCGAGGAGCTCGCGCGGCACAAGAGCTTCGGCGTCCGCACCTTCCAGGCGGAGGACGAGATCGCCGCGGTGGGTGCCGCCCTCGGCGCGGCCTTCGGCGGCTCGCTCGGCGTCTCCACCTCGAGCGGCCCGGGGATCGTGCTGAAGCAGGAGACGATCGGCCTCGGCGTCACGCTCGAGCTGCCGCTCGTGATCGTCGACATCCAGCGCGCCGGCCCCTCGACCGGGATGCCGACGAAGCCGGAGCAAGCCGACCTGCTCAACGTGATGTTCGGCCGCAACTCCGAGTCGCCCGTTCCCGTGATCGCGGCCGCGACGCCGTCCGATTGCTTCGACGCGGCGCTCGAGGCGGCGCGGATCGCGGTGAAGTACCGGACGCCGGTGTTCCTCCTCTCCGACGCCTACCTCGCGAACGGCTCCGAGCCGTGGCGGCTGCCCGACGTCGGCGCGATCCTGCCGATCGACCCGGGCTTCGCCGAGAGCGACGGCGAGGAGTTCGAGCCCTACCGGCGGGACCAGAAGACGCTGGCGCGCCCGTGGGCAATCCCGGGCACGCCCGGGCTCGAGCATCGCATCGGAGGCCTGGAGAAGCAGGACGTCACGGGCAACGTCAGTTACGACCCCGAGAACCACGACCGCATGACGCGCCTGCGCGCGCAGAAGATTGCCGGGATCGCCCAGGACATCCCCGAGCTCGAGGTCGACGACCCGGACGGCGCCGAGACGCTCGTCCTCAGCTGGGGCGGAACCTACGGCTCGGTCGCCGCCGGAGTCCGTCGCGCGCGAGCCAAGGGGCAGAAGGTGGCACACGCGCACCTCCGCTACCTCAACCCGTTCCCGCGGAACACGGGCGAGGTCGTGCGGAGCTACGACAAGGTGCTCGTCCCCGAGATCAACCTGGGGCAGCTCCGGAAGCTGATCCGCGCCGAGTTCCTCGTCGACGCGACCGGGTTCAACCTCGTCCGCGGCATTCCGTTCCGCGCGAGGGAGGTCGCGGAGGCGATCGAGGCGATGGTCGGCGCCTGAGGCATCTCCGGGCGATCGTCCTGCTTCCAGGGACGGTCACCGTCCTCCTGCCGGCTTTCGTCCTCTGGCGCACGGGCGCGGAGATCGTGCCTGCGACGGCTGCGGCCGGAGCGGTCCTCGTCTTGCTCGGCCTGGCTCTCGTCGTCTGGACGGTGGGGCTCTTTGCCACGGTCGGGCGAGGGACCCTTGCTCCGTGGGACCAGACGAAGTCCCTCGTCGTCCGCGGCCCCTACCGGCACGTGCGCAATCCGATGATCACCGGCGTGGGGGCGATCCTTGCCGGCGAGACGCTCCTCTTCCGCTCGTGGGCGCTCGCCGTCTGCCTCGCGATCTTCGCGGCCGTCAACGGGATCTACATGCCGCGGAGCGAAGAGCCCGGTCTCCGGCGGCGGTTCGGCGCTGCCTACGACGACTATCGCGCCAACGTGCCCAGATGGCTGCCGCGTCTGCGCGGGTGGAGGCCCTAGGAAACCTGCCCATTACAGTGGCCGCATGATCGACCGGCTGCGCACGCTCTGGGATTTCGACGACCTCGACGCCACCGAACAGAGGCTCGGAGCACAGCTCGGCAAGGAGCCCACCGATCCGGGGCGCGCGGAAGTTCTCACCCAGCTCGCGCGTGTCCAGGGGCTGCGGGGAGCGTTCGACGAGTGCGAGATGCTGCTCGTCGAAGCGGAGGCCCTGGCCCGAACGAATGCGGTCGTGTGCGCGCGCATCGACCTCGAGCGCGGGCGGAAGCTCCGCTCGAGCGGTGACGTCGCCGGCTCGCTGCCGCTGTTCGAGTCCTCGTTCGCGACAGCGCTCGCGGCGGGTCAGGATTTCGTCGCGATCGACGCCGCGCACATGGCGGCGCTCGCGGCGGGCAACCGCGACGCCTTCGTCGGCTGGACGCAGAGGGGGATCGAGCTCGCCCGCTCCTCGGGCACCACCTACTGGCTCGGCCCGCTCTACAACAACCTCGGCTGGGAGCATTACGAAGAGGGGGAGCTCTCGGAGGCTCTGGATGCGTTCAGGGAGGCGCTGGACGCACGAGAGCGGGATCCCGACAGGCCGGCCGAGATCGAGATCGCACGCTATTGCGTCGGCAAGACGCTCCGGGCCCTCGGTCGTCCCGACGAGGCGGCGATCCTGCTCGAGCGGTGCGTTGCGTCGAGCCCCGGCGATTCCTTCTTCCACGAGGAGCTCGCCGAGGACTACGCGCTCCTTGGACGGAACGACGAGGCCGTCGCGCAGGCGAAGCTCGCGCTCGAGCTCCTCGAGGAAGGCGAGACCGAGCGGGCGAGCCGCCTCGGCGAGCTCGCCCGCGCGTAATCCATTCGCCTACCCGATCAGGTTGAAGACGAAGTCGAACTCCGTGCCTGCGGGATTGCGGTACTTGAGCTGCATCGACCCACGGACATTGCGGTAGGCGCCGGTGCCGCCCGTGATCGCCACCGTGCTGTCGCCGGTGTCGAGGA
>DASUXI010000012.1:0-23492 GCA_036377995.1 Gaiellaceae bacterium | reverse complement strand
GCGAGGAACACCGGGGAGGTGGCTAAGGGATGTTGGCTTGGCGCAGCCGTTAGCCACTGCCGATTGGTCGCGTTGCGCGCGCGATACAGATCCAGTGGTATCCGGACAACCTCGAGGTCGCCGAGTATCTCCCCGTGCGTTTCCTCCTTGATCTTGTCGATGAACCTGTCCATCGACTGAGCGACGCCGGGAAAGTTGCTGCGAAGCCACTCACCGTCGAATCGGGACGGCATCGCCTCGAACTCCTCGGCGCTGATATTGACGATGCCCGTGACGTGGCTGACGCTACCGTCGTAGTGGGTGCGGTGCACCATCGGGATGAACTTGTAGTGCGCGTTCTCGATGTTCTTGTAGTACTTGCAGGACTCGTTGCAGTCGTACGGCTGTCCATAGAGGAACGTGATGACGAGCGCGTATTCAAGACGGACCTTGAGCGTGTTCGCGCCTTCCACATCGCCGGTGCCGGGAACGAGGTGATCTCGGAGCAGAGATCTGTTGCCTGTGGAGTCGATGAGGACTTCTCCCGGCTGGAGCATCGCGATCGCGTCCTCCGCCGTCACGACTGCCGCCATGCGCTCCACCCCATCCAGCCCTCGCGCATCGATCAGATCGCTGAGGGATTGTTCGATGGAGTTGAGCGGGCAGAATCCCAGCGCCCAGCTCTTTAGAAGTGCAGAGAGGTCCGAGGGAATGGATTGTCTGAACGCGAGACTCCGCTCCAGCTCGGGTGGATCGAAGATCGCCTGGACACTGTCTCCGTCGATGTCATCGGCTCGGTAGCTCTCGACGGAATCAGCCACGAGGTACGGCGCGAGCTGGACCATGCGCGTTCGGGTGTACTCGCGGCGTTTCTCATAGAGGCGCACAGAGAACCCTTCCATCGACTGGAGCAGTGCCGTAAGCAGAAGACCCACAGGTCCTGCGCCGACCACGTGCACTCTCATGCCGGAGCGCAGTCTCTCAGAGCCGCGGCGCAGCACGAAGCCGAAGAAGCTCGAAGATAGACGTAGCCGGCGCCGTGACCTCGGCGCGTCGGCTGGGGCAGTTTCATTCTTCGCCATCGTCATCTCCTTCAGGTTGTCGCTACTTGCCGGCGTTGACCGCGGCGTCCTCACGTGCGTGCAGGACGCGGTTCCACCTGTAGTAGCGGTCGAACAGCAGGCCGCGGATGCGGCGGTAGACGCGCTCAGCGTCATGCTCGCCCTTGATCGTGTGCGCGTAGCTGGTCGCGCGGTTGCCGCCCGCCATGTGGTCGTAGACGGCAGCCGCGGCGTTCAGCCGCTGCTGGTAGTTCGAGGCGTTGACGAGTTCGGCGTCGAGGGCGTTCTTCTGCCGCAGCTGGTCGAGCACGATCTGCGGCGGATGCCCCATGCCGTGATGCTGCGAGTCGGCGATCAGCTGGTCGCGCCCCGCCTCGTAGCCGATCGTGTCGACGCGGATCGGCACCACGCCGAGTTTCCATCCGGAGCCGGCGCGGTGGTCCGAGGATGCGATCGGCGAGCGCGCCCGGCAGGCGGGGTTCGTAGCGCGCTACGGCCGCAAGGTGCTCGAGTCTCCAGGCCGTGGTTGCCGACGTAGGTCAGCTCGGGCACGCCCACGACCTTTCGCGCATCCTTCGCCTGCGCGACCGGAGACGCAGCCGACGAGCGCATAGCTCCCCGCCAGCCGGTGGAGACTCGTTCCGCCGATCGCGGCGAACAAGGGCACGGCGATCACGCAATTGCTCGAGCGGCGAGGCCTGGAGCGCGCGCTCTATGCCGGCGACGACTCGACCGACCTCGACGCGTTCGCGGCGCTCGAAGCGCTCGAGGTCCGGGTGCGCGTCGCGGTCGTGTCGCCGGAGGGACCGGCGGCGCTTCGCGATCGGGCTGACATCGTCCTCGCGGCGCAGTCAGACGTGATCGGGCTGCTCCGGCGCCTCTAGCTCGAAACGCGCTCTTCGGTCTCCTTGTCGAACAGGAACACCTTGTCCCGATCCACCGAGAACTCACGCTCCTCGCCGATGTTCAGGCGCTCGTCCACCGGCAGCTTCGCCTGCAGCGGCGTGTCGCCTCGGGTGATGTGCACGAGCTGCTCGTCGCCGAGGTACTCGACGACGTCGACGCGACCGTTGAACGGGATGGCATCCGCACGGCCGTTGCCGACGTGAATGTGCTCCGGCCGGAAGCCGGCGATCCGATCGGAGCTGCCGACGTCGAGGAGCGATGCAGGGACGAGGTTCATCGCGGGCGAGCCGATGAACCCGGCGACGAACACGTTCACCGGGCTCGTGTAGACCTCCTCGGGCGTCCCGAGCTGCTGGAGCACGCCTTGGCTCATGACGGCGATGCGATCGCCCATCGTCATCGCCTCGACCTGGTCGTGCGTCACGTAGATGGTCGTCGTGCCTAGCTCGTTCTGCAGCTTCAGGATCTCCGCACGTGTCTGGACGCGCAGCTTGGCGTCGAGATTGGACAGCGGCTCGTCCATCAGGAACGCGACTGGTTCGCGAACGATTGCGCGTCCGAGCGCGACACGCTGGCGCTGCCCGCCCGACAGCTGCTTCGGCTTACGTTTGATCAACGGGTCGAGGTCGAGAATCTCGGCGGCGCGACGCACGCGCCGGTCGATGTCGTTCCGGGGCACCTTCTGATTGCGGAGGCCGAACGCGAGGTTGTCATACACCGTCATGTGCGGATAGAGGGCGTACGACTGGAACACCATCGCGATGTCGCGATGCTGCGGTGCAACGTTGTTGACGACTCGGTCGCCGATCAGGATGCGGCCGCTCGTGACTCGCTCGAGCCCGGCGAGCATGCGCAGCGCAGTGCTCTTCCCGCAGCCCGACGGGCCGACGAGGACCATGAATTCACCGTCCTGAATCTCCAGCACCAGATCATTTACGGCCTTCGTGTCGCCGAACTCCTTCGTCGTGTGGTCATAGGTGACACTCGCCATGCTCAGGCCTCCCGGGCTGCATTCTTCGGCAACGTGAAGTGGGCGGAAACGAGGAACGAGTACGCGATCGTGAGCGTGAGAAACGGGAGGATCGCGGCGGCGACTCCAACGACATTCACGAGCAGCAAGGCGACGGCAAGCCCGACGAACCCGAGCGGGCGCCGAGCCACGGTCAGCGCCGCGTCACGAGCAACAACCTTCAGCGGCAGGCCCGATTCGAAAACGGCGAGCGGCCAGAGGGCAAGCTGGAATACGCCGAACATCAACAAGAGGTACACGCAGACGGCCGCGAAGGGCCAAGCCCACGTGCCCGCATGCGCGTAGAAGGGCACGGCCAGCGCACCGAGCCCGACCGCTGCCGCGAGCGCCAACCCGAGCGCGAGCCCGCGTCGCCACAGGCGACGAAGACCCCTGAGCGCCTCGGCAAGCCTGAGGTCCTCGGTCTGCGCCAGCGTGACGGCACAGTGCATCACAGCGGCGATGGCCGGCCCGATGAGAATCGCGAGGAGAAACGCGCCACGCACCGCGATGCTCGCGAGCACGACGAGTACGAACCCCAGGCCAAGGAGCGTGTTCAGGATGACGAGCCGCCAGGCCTGGTGGTACAGATCCGCCGCCGCCACGCCGAGCGCGCGACCGAGAGTCATCCCTTCACTCCGGAGGCCGCGACGCCCGCGACGAAGTAGCGCTGGAACAGGATGAACATGACGAGGATCGGCAGAATCGCCAGAACGCTCGCCGCCATCAGCGGCGGCCACAACGTCGTGTACGCGAACCGGAAGTTCGCGATCCCGATCGGGATCGTGTACTGGCTCTTGTCCTGCAGCAAGATCGCCGGCCAGAAGAGCCCGTTCCACGCCCCCTGGAAGGTGAGAATCGCCACGGCTGCGAGCGCCGGGCCCGCCAGCGGCAGCATCACTTTGCGATACGTCTTGAAGTAGCCGGCGCCGTCGAGCTTCGCCGCCTCTTCGAGATCGCGTGGGATCGTCAAGAAGTACTGGCGCATGAGGAAGAGGCTCGCAGCAGAGACGAGCTGGATCATGATGACGCCGTTCCGGTTGACGAAGCTTGCGTCGTGCCAACCGAGGTGTCCGACCCAACCCGGGATCCAGTTGACGAGCATCAGGTAGATCGGGACGAGGCGCAGCTGGTCGGGGATCATCAGCGTCCCTAACACGAGCAGGAAGAGAGCCTCACGGCCCGGGAACTTGAGACGCGCAAACGCGTAACCGCCGAGCGACGCGAGGAACAGATTCGAGACGGTGATCGCGCCCGCGATGATGGCGCTGTTCAACGTGTAACGCCCGAAGTTGAACGTATGAAACGCCTCGTGGTAACCCGAAAGCGTCCAGTGCCTTGGCAGGAGCGAGAAACCGGCGACCGTGTCAGCGAGAGTCCGGAACGACGTCGACACACTCCAGAGGAACGGGACCGCGAAGAGCGCGGCGACGGAGAACATGACGACGTAGGCGATCGCGGTGCGAATGCGCTCCCCCCGCTCCCGGCCCGGGATCCCGGCCCTCGTGGGCGGCGTTTCCTTCGCGGCCACCCCTTCGCGCGCGAGCTCCTCGGTGGCTGCAACGGGCGTGACCGGCGGCAGCTGTTCGGTGCTCATCAGGCGACCTCGGCCTTGCCGAACAGCAGCCGCTGGATCAACGTGATCGTGAAGATGAAGAGGAACAGGACGACGCCGATGGCGGCGCCGTACCCAAACGAGATGTTCTTGATCGACTGGTTGTAGAGGTACAGGACGATGGTCATCGTCGAGTAGTTCGGACCGCCGGATGCGCCGCCGATCAAGAAGGACTGATCGAACATCTGCAGGGACCCGATGATCGAGACGACGAGGACGAAGAAGTGGGCGGGCTTCAGCAGGGGGAACGTGACCTTCCAGAACGTCCGCCACGCGCCTGCCCCGTCGATCGCGGCGGCCTCGTACACGTCCGTCGGAATCGACTGTAACGCGGCGAGGTAGAAGAGCATCATCGTGCCCGACGTCGTCCAGGCGTTCAGCGCGATGATCGACGGCAGCGCGGTGCTCTCCTGCGTGAACCAGGCGTTGTTGTGGTGGTAGCCGAGGTGGTTCAGGATCGTGTTGAAGAGCCCGTCGGACGCGAGGATGTAGGTCGCGATCGCTGCAATCGCTGCGGAGGCGGCGAGCGACGGGAAGTAGAACGCGGCGCGGAAGAACGTGCGGAAGCGGATCGCCTGGTTGACGACAACCGCGAGGCTGAGCCCCAGCGTGATCTGCAACGGCACCACGAACGCCGTGTAGACGAGTGTGTTGCGAACGGCGTGAGTCCAGAAGACCGTGTCGTGGTAGAGCTGGCGGTAGTTGCCCCAGCCGACGTACGGGCCTTTGAAGATCTGCCAGTTGTAGCGGCTGATGTAGAACGCATAGCCGACCGGAACGATGAAGAAGAGCAGGAAGAACGCCATCGGCAGCGCGATGAACCCGTAGCCGACTAGCGCCTCACGAGTCCGTTCGCCGCCGAGCCCGCGTGCTTGCCGTCGTTTTGCGACCGCAACCGCCATCTGCCGCCCCTCGCTTGATGAGCTTCCCGCGCGCCTTTCGACGCGCGGGAAGCATTGTGCGCTACGTGGCTACCGCGCTGCCGCGGCGATCTTCTGGAGCATGGAGTCCACCGACTCCTTGCCGGCAATCACCGCCGTCAGCTCATTGTTGGCCACGTCGTTCCAGATGTGACGGAACCCTGCCTGGGCGCCCCACCCGTGCACCGAAGCCGGGTACCTGATGAACGCACCGCGACCGGGGACCGCGTGCACGTCCACCCGCGTCGGCAGCGCGAGGCCAAGCGAGATCCACTGCTGCATGCCCTGGCGACCGACGAGGTACTTCAGCACCTGCCACGCGGCCGCCTTGTGCTGGGAGTCCTTCGCCATCGAGTACGACACCGTGAACGCGAGGTTGCCGCGCCTCTTGCCCTTGGGCATCGGCGCCGTCGTGAACTTCACGCCCGGGAAGGTCTCCATCGTCGGGAACATCCAGTTCCCCTCGAATGCGATCGCAACCTTCTGCTTGCCGAAGGCCTCACCGCACCAGCCTGCCCCGAGCTTGTCGGGCGTCGCCGCAAGACCGGAGTTGAGCAACCCGACGTAGAAGTTGGCGGCGGCCCGGAACGGAGCCGTGGTCGCGTCCTTCCACTGACCGGATCCACCGGCCTGGTAGACGAATGCCATCATCCTCGCCCAGTCGGCGCTGAGGCAGATCGGCTTGCCGCCCGGCACGTTGATCCTCGACGCGACGTTCCTCAACTGCGTCCAGGTCTTCGGGACCGGGTTGTTGCCGAGCAGTGTCGTGTTGACCTCCATCCCGAGGGACGACCAGTCCTTCGGGAAGCCGTAGAAATGGCCCTTGTACTTGAAGGCGTTCAACAGGTTCTTGTAGAACGGCTTCGTCGAGAATTTCGTGGCCTTGACGTACGAGTCGAGCGGCTGGATCACACCCTGACCGATCCAATCGCGGATGTCAGCCACGTCGACATAAAACACGTCCGGCGGCTTGCGAGCGGCGAACTTCGCGAGCATCTGGGCCTGGTAGTCCCCGGTGATCGACTGGTAGTCGATCTTGATGTTCGGGTGGGTCCTGTTGAAGGTCGAGACGACCGACTGCAGCTTGGTCTCTTCAGCCGGAGAGACTTGCCAGCCGTTCAACGTGACCGTCGTCACCTTTGGTGCCGCGGCGCGGTCGGTCATGGCCTGCGACCCGGCTGCGAGCACGGACGCCACGACGACGACCGTAAGCAGAGCCGGGAAGATCAGCCTCTTACGCATGCTTCCTCCTCCTCGTTTGTGGCCGGGCCTCGCCGGGCCGACCCCTCAGTTGTTTCCCGGAGCTCTGTGCTCCAATCCCCCAGTACAAGCAGGATTCAACCCCATTTAGACCCGCATCCGCAAGCTTTTGTTAGCGGTGGTGTAGTGCCTCCCACGCGCGCCGGATATCGCTTTCGGTCGTCCGCTCGTTGCCGACCGCCAGGCGGAGCACGTAGCGGCCGTCGAGCCTCGTGTGTGACGGGAAGAGCTCGCCGCTGCGATTGACCCGGTCCACGATCGCCTCGTTCTCGGCGTCGGAGCCGTCGCGCCGGAAGCAGACGAGCGAGAAGTGTCGCGGCGCACAGATCTCCCAGCCGGGCTCGTCACGCACCCAGCCCTCGAACAGGTCGGCCAGGCGGACGGCCTCGCGGATCCGTGACTGCAGGCCGGCACGGCCGTAGCACCGCAGCACTGCCCAGAGCTTGAGCGAGCCGAAGCGTCGACCGAGCGCGGGGCCGTAGTCGGAGAGGCTGTCCACCTCGTCGCTCGTGCGGAGGTACTCGGGCACCAGGCTGAAGGCCCGGCGGCAGGTCGTCAGGCCGGCGCGACCAGAGCAGCGAGCAGTCCATGGGCGTGAAGAGCCATTTGTGTGCGTTGACGACCAGGGAGTCGGCCGGCTCGACGTGGGTGAGGAGAAAGCGCCCGGGCGAGTAGCCGCCCATCAGCAGGTCACGGCGAAGGTCGACCGCGACCTCTGGCCGCAGGCGCACACGGGCGCGGCACCAGAGCAGCCGTCGTAGGTCGCGCGCACCTGTCAATCACCTGTCAAGTGGCCGCCTCCGCTCGAAAGCGGAGGGCGGCCCGGAACGAGAAAACGCCCCGTTCCCGGGGCGTTCGTCGAAGCCCTCTGACGGACTCGAACCGTCGACCCCCTCCTTACCATGGAGGTGCGACTCTCCGCGAGCTTAGATGCGGTCCGCGGTTGCAAGCGTTCTGCAAGCATCGCGCTTCCGCGGCGATGTCACTGTGTTCCGCCAAATGCGCGGCCTCGGCCGAAAACTGGCTCCGAGCCCGCATTTCGGCGGAATACCGCGGAACGGGTGTACACAAGCGAGGCGGCTCATAACCCGGCCCCGGCAGCGGGGGCTTTCTCGTACGACGAACAGCGGCTTGGCCAGGACGCTGCGCTACGACGTGGTTTGGGATTCGCGCTCGAGAAGTATCCGAGCGTTTGTGTCGTGGGTGAAGTGCCACAGGAGGAACTTCTGGCCCGCGCTGAGCCGGTTCACCACTCCGGGCAGGTAGGCGAGGTGTAAGACGCCCCACGCGATCCAGGCTGGGAACCCTGTGAGGCGGATTGGCCCCGCCTCGACTATGGCAGCGTTACGGCCGACCATCGCCATGGTGCCCTTGTCGTGGTAATGGAACGGCGTCGTCGGCTCCTTTGCGACCAGGTGGCGGATCTGTTGGGCGACATGGCGTCCACTTTGCAGGGCGATCTGCGCGACCTGTGGGTAGAGGGCGCCGCCCGGTGAGCGGACGGCGGCGGCGTCTCCGATGGCGAAGATGTCGTCGTAGCCTGCAACCCGGAGATCGGGCTCCACGACGATCCTGCCGTGTTCTAGTGGCACGCCGAGCTGAGTCACCCAGTCCCCTGCGCCAACGCCAGCCGCCCATATGACGGTCCAGGCGTCAAGCCTGTCGCCGTCAGCAAGCGTGATCCCGTCACCATCGACTCGGGCGACCTTGGTATTGAGGCGCACGTCGATGCCCCGCCGCTGGAGACGTGCCAGGGCGTAGTGGCTGAGCCTCGGGTGGAGGGCGGGCAGAAGCCGGTCACCGAGCTCAACGAGCGAGATCCGCGTGAAGTTGCGAGGCAGGTTCGGGTAGTCGTGCGGGAAGGAGTAGTGGAACAAGAAGTCCGCCAGGTAGCCCGCAACTTCAACACCGGTGGGTCCGCCACCGATGATGGCAACGCTCGTCATTCCCTTGTCGCGGAGCTCCGGATGGGCGGCGGCGAACTCGAAAGAGCGGAGCAGGTTGTTGCGTAATCGCGCGGCGTCGAGTGCCGTCTTCATGGGGATCGCGTGTTGTGAAGCGCCGGGGACGGACGCGAACGCCGGCACCACTCCCGGTGCGAGGATGACGTAGTCGAACGGGATTACTCGATCGTCGTCGAGCGTCACCCGGTGGCTGGCGAGGTCGATCGCCTCGACCCTACCGAGCTGGAACGAGACGGTGCCCCGGTGGGGCAGTAGGGCCCGGATGGGGCGAACGACGTCCTCGGGCGAAAGGAACGCTGTTGCCACGTAGAACAGCATGGGTGGGAAGGTCGTGTAGTTGTGCTCGTCAATTAGCGTGACGTGCATCCCTGTGTCAGAGAGATGTCGAGCTGCGCTCAGGCCGGCCATCCCTGCCCCGACGATCACGACCCGGTGCAGCTGTTGTGCCATTCGCAGACCACCTCCAACCCTTGGGCTCGCGCCCGCACGCCCGTATCGCCTGAAGCCGAGGCGACGGCCGAGTCTCTAGCGCCAGCCGACCGAGACGACCTCCATCGGCTCTTCGAAGCCCTTGAGCGAGGTCACGCGAGGCTCGGACAAGCGGAACACCATTTCGATCCCGTCGAGCGTCTCCCGGCTGACCAGAACCTCGCCCGCAGCTGCGGCCGCACCGATTCGCGCGGCGACGTGCACGCTCTGTCCGCCGTAGTCGGTGAAGCTCGCGCCTGTCTTGAACGCGCTTCCCGCGTGAGCGCCGATCCTGACATCCGGCGCGAACACCTCCGACTGAAGCGTCCGTTGGATCGCCACCGCAGCGTCGACTGCGGCGCGGGGCTCGTCAAAGGAGGCGAAGAAACCGTCGCCGGTCTGCTTGATCACCTTTCCGCCGTTCTCGACGATACGTGCACGCACCAGCTTGTCGTGCTGAGCGAGCAGCTTCCTCCATCTCTCGTCGCCCAACGTCTCGAGCAGCCTCGTCGAGTCGACGATATCCGTGAAGAGAAAGGTCCGGCGGGCCTCGACGCGCCCGAGAAGCTCCTTGGCGCGCTCTTCGTCGAGCTTCGCTCCGAGCCGCTCGAACGTTGTCAGTGCGGCCTGCAGTTCGAATGTCGCGCCATGTTCGTCGCCCTGGTGCCGAAACGCAATCCCGAGCAGGAGCCGGGTCTGCGCTACTTCGTACGGCGCGCCGATCTGCTGCCATCCGTCACGCGCGCGCCGGAGGTCACGGGCTGCACCATCCCAGTCCCTCTCGGCGAGCTCGATTTGCCCGCGCGTGAAGTGGACGGTCGCGTCGAACGCCGGCGCGCGCTGATCGCCGATCTTGTAGGAGTCGACGAGTTGCTGGAGCTCCGCGGCGGCCGAGCGGGCCGTCACGAGATCGGCCGCAGCTAGAGCGATCTCGACTAGAGCCGGGAGCGCCCGCACGCGTGCCAACGGTTCTTGGATCTCTCCAAGCGCACGACTGATCCCGGCGAACGCACTCTCCACCTTGCCCTCCGCGAGGTGCAGAAGCGCTAGACCGGGCTGAGGGGAACGTCCGAGCTCGTTCGCCGTGCGGTACGCGTCTTCGGCGGCCACGAAGTCCCCACGACGACGACGGATCTCTCCGATCTCGTAGTAACCACCCGCCGTGACGAAGCGGTCGAAGTCCTGGAGTTCCTCGCAGGCGGCGAGCGCGGTCTTCTCCGCCCGGGGCCAATCGCCGCGTAGGCGCATGATCTCTGCGCGGTGAATGCGGCAAGCACCGGGGAAACCGTTCATGTCGGCTTGCTCACACCATCGACTGGCCGCCTCCGTCCACTCGGCCGCGCGGCGGTAGTCGCCCACGTTCTGGCACGACGTGATCGTCACGCAGTAAACGAGCCCCGTCGCGTACGGGCGTAGCTCTCCGGAGACGGCGGACGTGCTTGCCTCGTCGAGGATTGCGAGCCCCGCCTCGACGTCGCCCTGCTGCACGAACGCTCGGCCTTTCCCGACGAGCGCCAGGACTTGCGTGTCCCGATCGCCCGCGCGCGCGGCGATGTCGTGAGCTCGCTCGAGCTCCGGCAGGGCGTCCGTGAAGTTTCCCTCCACCAGGAGGGCCGTAACGCCACGCGACAAGGCGAGATATCCGTGCTCAGCCGCCTCGGGCAGCCCCTGCAGCAGGCGCTCGGCATTCGAGAACCATCCGCGCGAGACGGCGAAGGCAGCCCGGTTCATGTGATCCCAAGAGAGCGTCAGCGCGAGACGGGCCGCGCCGCGCTTGTCGCCCGCCGCGGAGAAGCCTGCGTAGGAACGCTCGCGCAGGCCGATCGCTTCGTCGAGCCTTCCCGTCCACCACGCTGCGTCCGCGAACCGCTCCAGGTCCTCGGGCGTCAGGTCGAGCCCGTCCGAGGTCGAGTAAGCATCGTACGCCTCGCGCCAGGAGTGGCGTCCAACAGCCTTGCGTGCGATGTCGACCAGGTCGGCCACTCGTACAAAGTACCTCGCTTCCCTGCCGAGAAAGGTCCGGTGGCGTCCGCCGCGCCGAATCGCCGTCCTCTCGGCTGCAAACACGTCGGCGCTTGTCGTCCGCCTCGGTGGCCCTTCGTCGTTCCGGGAATGCGTGCGTCCGACGCGGCGTTCGACACATGGTGGGCTTCCACGTCGTCAGACCCGACGAGCTCGACTGGGAGGAGTACGACAACTACCCCGGGCGGCATCGCGCCGCGCTCACCGACGGCGCCGGGCTGCGCCACACCCGCGCGAACCTCATCCGCCAGACGCCCGGCTCGATCGGCCCACGGCACGTCGAGTTGGTGCAAGACGAGACGTTCGTCCCACTGCTCGGCACGCTCACGATGTACCTCGGCGAGCCGCCCGTGCGGCACGAGATCCCCGTCGGCGCGATTGCGCACGTCGAGTCCGGCACTGCACAGCAGATGGTGAACGAGACCGACGAAGAGGTCCTCGTCTTCGTCTACGGCGCACCGCCCGAGCGGGCCGGCGCCGACGTGATCGACAGCGCCGTCTAACGCGTCCGCGGGGTGTGCGAGGCGCGGCTGCCGGTACGGGCAGCCGTACTGTTGTTCAGGAGTCAGCACGATTGCGCCGGGCGGGCCGAGGCGGGACGCTACTCGGATGGCGGCGATTGAAGGGCTGAGCACACGGGTGGCAGCGCCTCGGTGGCGCGCAAGGGTCTCTGCGTCACCCGCTCTGGTGCTCTTCATGTGCGTGTTCACGAGTCAGGCGGCGGTGCTGGTTCTGTCGCCGATCCTGGTCGAGGTCGCGCGCGATCTGGATGTCTCGACGGCAGTGGCCGGTCAGGTGCGGGTATTCGCTGCGCCGATCGCTCTGGCTGTGGCTGTGCTCGTCGCGCGGTCGGGCGGTCGCCTCCCCCTGCGTTCCTTGCTGCTCGTGGGCAGCGCGCTCGTGGCCGTTGGATCCGTCGCGAGCGCAGCGGCGCCGTCGTTTGTCGTGCTCGCGCTCGCACAGGTGCCTCTTTGGGCCGGCGTCGCGGTTCTCGTGGCAGGGGGCGTCGGTGCGGCGGGCTCTTGGACTACCGCGGAGGCGCGCAGCCGCGTCTTGGCGCGAGCGCTGGCGGGCGCACCGGCGGCGTGGGTCGTCGGCATGCCGACGATTGGACTCGTGGCGGGCGTTAGTTGGCGGCTCGCGTTCGTGGCTGTTCCGCTGCCCGCGGCTGTCGTGACCTCGGTGGTATTGCTCAGGCGCGGGCCGGAGAATGCGGCGCCCAGACCGGGTGCCTCGCTGGCGGGACTGTTGAGGCAACGCGGCGTACGGCCGTGGCTGCTGGGTGAGCTGTTGGCGATGTCCTCGTGGGCAGGAACGCTCGTGTTCAGCGGTGCCCTGTTCGTGGAGGTGTATGGCCTCTCACCGCGCTTGACCGGTGTGCTGCTCGCGACGATCGCGCTTGCGTACCTCGGCGGCAACGCACTGGGCGGGCACATCCACCACGAGTGCCTGCGCCGGGCCCTTGCGCGCGGCAACGTCGCGGCCGCGGCCACGGTTGCGTTGACCTGGCTGATCACGCCTCACGTCGTCGTCACGCTCGTCCTCTTCAGCGTCACCGCCGTTGTCGTCGGGGCGCGCACCGTCGTCGGCACCGCTCACGGCTTCGCGCTCGCGGGCGAGAGGAGGCTCGAGGTCGGTGCGGCGCGGTCGGCGATACAGCACGCGGGTTATCTCGTCGGCTCGTTCGTCGGCGGGGCCGCGCTTGCTCTTGGCGGCTATTCGGCAATCGGGATCGCCTTCGGCCTGCTCTTCCTCGGCGCGACCGCCCCGTACCTCTCCACCTGGGCCGCGCGCTGTCCACGGCCCGGTGCGCTCTCCCTTATCGCCTCCCGACGGCAGCCTCAGAGCGCATAACTCGGGGGTTGCAGGAGAAGCTCTCTGCGGGAAGGCCGCACCGCAATCGGGGCGCGTGCTGATGCGATGTGACGGCCGGGCCGTAACCCTGTGTGTCACCAATCAGAGGGAGGTGGACACAGTGGGTCTGGTCGATCTTGGCGAAGAGACGTACGTCAGCGTGACCACGTTCAAGCGGGACGGGACGCCGGTTTCGACACCCGTCTGGGTCGCTCGGGACGATGGGCGGCTGCTCATTCACAGTGGTGCCGACAGCTGGAAGGTCAGGCGCATCCGTCGCGATAATCACGTGCGCGTCGCCGGCTGCAGCTTCAACGGGAAAGTCCACGGTGAGGTCTTCGACGGGGAGGCGACCATCCTCGCGGACATCTCGCGCGTGCAGGCACTCGAGGCGCAAAAGTACGGCCTCGTCTACCGGTTCTTGCGCCGCTTCAACGCCATGAATCGTCGGCTCCGACGGAAGCCCGACCCGGAGTCGGTCACGATCGCGGTCGTCCCGGCGCCCCGTTAGCTGCTCCGTAGTCGGAGGTAGCGGCGATCGGTGCTTTCGCCGATGTCAGGACGCCCTGCTCCTGGGATGCTCAGGCGGACGAGAGGGGGTGACATGACAACGATCTCGCATGAGCCTTCGTCGCTGGCCAAGAGGTCTGTCTGGATCGAGGCTCGAGACCTGTGGGCATCTCTGGCGATCGTCGCCATCTGGCTCGCCGTTCTGTTCGCGTCGGTGTTCGGCGGGGACATCGTGGCCAAGAGCTCCAGTGGCGACGGCTCGACGATTCCCGTGGGCCTCGGCGTCGCGTTCTTCGCACTGTTCGCCACGATGTCAGTGGCGAAGTGGGGCTTCGGCAAGAGGAAGCCGGACGACGTGAGCTGACCTGACAGGGCCGAGAGCGGCAGTACGGAGCGGGCGCCCCGCTACTATCTCTGGCTATCCGGCGGAACCGCCGAGGGGGCCACGACGTCTGGGGGTGGGAGCTGACTCCGTCCGATACGCGGTTCCTCGGCGCCACCGGCCTCGCAGCCCTGGCGTGACGCGGGTCGACGTGGCCGTCGTCGGCGCCGGGCCCTCGGGCGCGCTGGCGGCATACAGGCTTGCCGAGCGCGGTGCGTCGGTCGTGCTGATCGACCGGGCTCGCTTCCCGCGCGACAAACCGTGCGGCGGGGGACTGACGCAGCGCGCGATCCGGCTCCTGCCGTTCGCGGTGGACACGGTCGTCGAGGACCGCGTCTCCCGCATCGACTTCCGGCTCGGATACCGATCGAGCTTCCACCGTTGCGCCGAAGATCCGCTCGTGCTGATGACCCAGCGCCGAAGTCTCGACGCTTTCCTCGTCGACCGGGCGGTCGGCGCCGGCGCCGAGCTGCGCAACGGCGTCAAGGTGTCGCGTGTCGAGCCGGACGGCTCCGGCGTGATCGTCCGCACGAATGCAGGTGACGTGCGGGCCGAGCTCGCGATCGGCGCCGACGGCGCCAACGGCGTTTCCGCGGCGGCGGTCGGCCGGCCGGTGCCGCGCAGATACTGCGTCGCCCTCGAGGGAAACGTGCCGTACGAGGCAGCGTCGAGCGCTCGGTATCGCGGGCGCATCGTGCTCGAGCTGGGCGTCGTGCCCGGCGGCTACGCCTGGATCTTTCCGAAGGCGGACCACGTTAACGTCGGTGTCGCCGGCTGGGAAAGCGAAGGCACGAACCTTCGTCGCCATCTCGGCCGGCTTCTCGCCGCGCACGGATTGCCCGCCGACGCGGTCGTCGGGCTTCGCGGCCACCGCCTGCCGATGCGTGCAGCAGATGCGCCGTTCTCCGGGAAGCGCGTGCTGCTCGCCGGCGATGCCGCCGGCCTGGTCGACCCGCTCTCGGGCGACGGCCTCTACGAGGCAGCGCTGAGCGCGCAGGAGGCGGCGGCGACCGCACGTCGCTTCCTCGACGGCTCGGTCACGTCACTCGACGGCTACGGAGCCGCACTGCTCGCGCGGACCGGGCCGCTCTCCGCGGCGTCGTGGGAGTGGAAGCACGCTTTCGATCGTTTTCCGCGACTCAGCTTCGGCATAACGCGTCTGCCGTTTGCCTGGCCGGTCGTTCAGGCGCTGCTCCGGGGAGAACTGATCGAACCGGCCGCCTCCCGCGGCCTGAGCGCTCTCCCGGTCTTCTTGCTCAGCTTGCTCGGCCGTGCTGCGAATGCACCCGGCGCGACGTATCGGCGAGAGGCGGTGCGAGCCGGTCGCGGCCTCGTTGTGGGCGGTGAGTCCATGGGTACTGCCAGCTCTTGAGGGGGACGTTCCCAAAGATGAGAGCATGAGCGTCGTGCGTGACGGTGGTTGTGCCTGCGAAGAAGTTCGCTACCGGCTGACCTCCGATCCGCTCTTCGTCCATTGCTGCCACTGTCTGAGCTGCCAGCGGCAGACCGGCAGCGCGTTCGTCATCAACCTGCTGATCGAGGCCGACCGTGTGCAGATGCTCGCCGCTGAGCCGCAGCCGGTCGACGTGCCCCGCGACGACGGCAGCACGCAGCGGATCTTCCGGTGTCCCACCTGCCAGGTGGCGGTCTACAGCGAGTACGGGCGCCCGGAAGTGCGGTTCGTCCGCGCCGGCACGCTGGATCAGCCCTCGGGAGTCGTGCCCGACGTCCACATCTTCACGAGATCGAAGCTCGGCTGGGTCACGCTCCCCAAGTCGGCGCCCTCGTTCGAGGTCTACTACGACAGGAAGACCTTGTGGCCCACTGCCAGCCTCGAGCGCCTCGACGCACTACTGGGACGGCAGTAGCCGCCCGCGAGCCGGATGCTCGCTAAACGGGCTCAGGAAGGAACCGCGTGGACTTCGAGCCGTGCTGGTCGCGGTGTGCGCGAGGTCCGCACCGCGACCAGCACGCCGATTGCGAAGGCGACGAAATGCTCGAGATCGAGGATGCTCACGTGGCCGCGCAACATCCAGCCGACCAGCGCGATGGCGGCGACTGCGAGCACCGTCACGATCTTGCCGCGCATCGTCCGACCGGGAGCTCGCCACGCCGTCGATGCGACGGCCCCTATCCATGCGGCCGAGATCGCCGAGACCCCGTAGTCCGGGGACCGCTGCACGGCCTGGAACGCGTGCGGCTCGAGGGCTCGGGCGAAAGCCAGGAGCGCATAGACGGAGAGCGTCGAGGCGATGTGGCCCCCAAGAGCGGAGATCCAGAGGGCGCGCGACCCGCAGACGCGGAGCGTGATCGCACCGAGGAGCGCGAACGAGACCAGTGACCAGAACAGGGGAGACTGGACGAGCAGCGCGCTCGTCAGCAACAACCAGACGCGTGCCTCGGCGACCGCATGTGGGCTCGCCGCCAGAATCGAAAGTGGAATCAGATGCGCACGTTCGGCCGCGGTGAGCGCCGACACGACGACCACGAGGGCCCCGAGCACCACCCATTCCCGCGTCGGTGGGAAGCGACCGTCGCGCACGTCACTCCTCGCGGTGGCGCCAGAACCACCAGCAGACGACACCCAGAATCCCGAGGGGCACGACGATCGACGCCGCGATCACCAGCTGAACCGCAAAGTCACCCGACGCGGTCGCCATCGACCGGGTAGTGGAGCTAGGTCGGCATCGCCGGCGGCTGATCCGACGGCGGTGCCTCGTTGTTCCCTGCCATCACGGGCTCTCCCGAGGAGCGTGACTCGAGCTCCCGGATCTTCTCGACGTGCGGGGTGAGCTCGGGATTCGAGAGCCCTCCGCCCTCCACGAGCCGATAGGTGGTCTTACCGAGCTCGCCGTAGGCGATCGAAAGATCGCGTTTCGTCTGCACGTCCTCGACGCCTTCCTTCGCCTTTACCGCGGCCTGTTCTGCCGCAGCCTTCGCCTTGTCGAGCAAACCCATTGCTGCCTCCTTATTCGCCGAGGATGTTGCTGATCAGTCCGCCGCGTTCGTCGCCGCCGCCGTGTGCTGCCTCGCGGATACGCCGGGCAGTCCGGGTAAACGGGAGCGTCTGGAGGGTGACATGACCCGGCCCGGTCATGTGCACCAGGAACAGCCCCTCGCCCCCGAACAGGCTCTTCTTGATGCCGCCCTGCATCCTCACCTCGTACTTGACCGACGGCTCGATCATCACCATGCAGCCCGTATCGACGACGAGCCGCTGGCCGTCGGTGAGGTCGAAGTCGAGGAAGTCGCCGCCGCCGTGCAGCCAGACGGTGCCCTTGCCCTTGAGCCGCTGGAGAAAGAACGACTCGCCGCCGCCGGTGATCCCCATGCCGAGGCGCTGCGCGAACGCGCTTTCGATCGCGACCTCTCCGACGTGTCCGAGGTAGGCATGTTTCTCGCAGATGATCTCGCCGTCGAGCTCGTGTTCGCGGATCGAGCCGGGGAACGGGCCGCAGATGCCGACGGCGCCGCTGCCGCGCGCCGTGTAGTTGACGAGGAACAGGCTCTCACCGGGGAGCGCGACACGCTTCAAGCCGCTCATCAGCCCGCCGGGCATCTCGACGTCCATCTGCATGTCGCCGGAGATGAACATCATCGCGCCCGCCTCCGAGGTGAGCTTCTCCCCGGGCTCGAGCGCGACCACGACCGCAGGCGCCTGACCCTCGCGGACGGTCGCTTTCATGATGCGATCGTAGACCGTGGCGACCCCTGCCGGTAACGTCGTCGCATGCGCCCTGCGGTCCTCGGCGCCGGCGGGATCGGAGGCCTGGTCGGGGCTCTCGCGCGCGCGGGGGTCGGAGGTCGTCCTGCTCATGCGTCCCGCGACGCTGGCCGGCTACGACGGCGCTTAGTACGCTGCTCGGAGACGTCCGCTACCGCGGCTGTCAGACCTAGACGGATCGCCGTGGCCCTTCGCCGTCCAGAAGACACCGACGCACTGGCCCGCGAAGTCGAGGCGCGGGCCGCTCCGCTTTGACCGTGGCCATTTTCTAGACTCGGAGCGACCGTGAGATACGTGAATCTGGGAGAGACCGGGCTCCGCGTCTCGCGCGTGTGCCTCGGGATGATGAGCTTCGGGCCGCACGCCGAGCGACCGTGGGCGCTTGCTGAGGACGAGGCCGAGCCCATCGTCCGCCACGCGTTCGAAGGCGGCGTCACGTTCTTCGACACCGCCGACGTCTACAACGGCGGCGAGAGCGAACGGCTCAGCGGCCGGATGCTCCGCAAGCTCTTCACGCGCGAGGAGTACGTGCTCGCGACGAAGGTGCACGGGCAGACGATGCCGGGCGAGAACGGACGCGGGCTCGGACGCAAGCATGTCCTGGCGTCGATCGACGGATCGCTCGAGCGCCTCGGCCTGGACTACGTCGACCTGTACCAGATCCACCGCTGGGACACCCGCACGCCGATCGAGGAGACGATGGAAGCGCTCAACGACGTCGTCCGGTCCGGAAAGGCGCGCTACATCGGCGCGAGCAGCATGTACGCCTGGCAGTTCGGAAAGGCGCAGGCAGTCGCAGAGCGGCACGGATGGAGCCGCTTCGTCTCGATGCAGAATCACTACAACCTCGTGTACCGCGAGGAAGAGCGGGAGATGATCCCGCAGTGCCTCGACCAGGGCGTTGCCGTTCTCCCGTGGAGCCCGCTGGCGCGCGGCCTCCTCGCTGGCAACCGGACCCGCGAAGGCGAACGTCTCACCGTGCGCGCGCAGACGGACTCGTTCGGGGACTCGCTCTATTCCCCCGGCGACTTCGACGTGGTCGAGCGCGTCGTCGAGGCTGCCCGGGATCGGGGCGTTCCGGCCGCGCAGGTCGCTCTCGCCTGGTTGCTCCACAAGCCGGGCGTTACGGCGCCCATCGTCGGCGCCACTGCCGCCGGACATGTCGACGACGCGCTCGCGGCGGAACAGCTCGAGCTGAGCTCTGAGGAGATCACGCGGCTCGAGGAACCGTATGTCCCGCACGCGGTCTCCGGCCACACCTAAGGCACGGGCCACGAAGGCTCGCGGAACCACGTTCGGTCTCGTCGGCGTGCTAGCGGCCGCGCTCGTGTGGGCAGCGCCGGCACCTGCGCGCACGGTCTTGCTCGGCCGCTCCTGGCAGGGCCGGCCGATCCGCGCAATCGAGGCCGGGAACGCCTCCGGGGCGCCGGTGCTCGTGATCGGTTGCATCCACGGGAACGAGACCGCAGGAATCTCGGTCGCCCGCGCCCTGGCTCGTCTCTCCCCGGGAGATCTCGACCTCTGGATCGTCCCCGACCTGAATCCGGACGGCGTTGCGGCGGGAACACGGCAAAACGCCCACGGCGTCGATCTGAACCGGAACTTCCCCCGCCGCTGGAAACGGTTGGGCGGGGTCTACGAATCGGGGCCGCGACCGCTGTCCGAGCGGGAGGCGCGGATCGCGCGGGCGTTGATCCTGCGCCTGCGGCCTCACGTCACGATCTGGTTCCACCAGCACCTCGATCTCGTCTGGGCGTCCGGCGGCAACCGGCGAATCGAGAGAGTGTTCGCGCGCGTCTCCGGGCTCCCTTATCGTCCGCTGCCGCAGCTCCCGGGTACCGCGATCACCTGGCAGAACGCGGCGCTTCCCGGGACGACGGCCTTCGCGGCCGAGCTGCCCGCGGGACGACCCCACGCGGCGGCAGTCGCACGGTACGTCCGCGCCGTGCTCGCCGCAGCCCGGGCGCGATGAGTCTCGCCCAGGTCGAGAAAGATCGGTGGGGGGGATCGAGGCGAAAGCGTTGGCCTCCGCCTCGCAAATCCTCCACAGGGTTTGTGCCCTAGATGCTCTGGGCCTCGGCCCGGCCCGGCGCCTCGCCGGCGCGGAGCCGCTCGATCAGGTCAGAGACGTCCGCGAGCTCCTGCTCGAGGTCGCGCTGGTAGCTCTCGAGCCGCTCGAGGACGTTGTCTCTGTCATACCACCGGCGGCCGAGGCCACCGTGATGTCGTCTGCGTCCGTAGTGCATGGTCACCTCCCTTCGTGTCGTTCGAGGAAGGTGTCGATCCGGTCGCGTGAGCGGCGGAGCGCAGCAGCCCACTCGTCGAGCAGGCGCTTCCCTTCCGTGGTCAGCTCGTAGATGCGTTTGGCGGGCCCGGGCTCGCCGGCCTCCCAGCGCGAGGTGACGAGGCCGTCCTCTTCGAGCGCTCGGAGAACGCGGTAGAGATTGCCCATGTCGACCCGCGACTCGCCGGTCAGTGCCGGTAGAGCTTCGAGAAGCTCGTACCCGTGGGCGGGCCGCTCGCGCAGGAGCAGCAGGAGGGCCGGCTCGCTGAACCGCTCGACCCGCGCGCGCACTCCCCAGTGCCCGGGATGAACCATGCTCCGGCACCGGGCGCCGCGCCCGCCTCGGCCCCTCATCGCCCACCTACATGTAAAACACACATGTAATCGACTCTAGCAAGACTTGCAAGGCGCGAGGGGTTGGCTAGGGTCCAAAGGCCTGTGCGACAACTGACCCGCCAATCCGTCAAGCAAGTCTGCGCCGTTTGCGAGCGAACGCTGCTGACCGGCGAGCGCGCGCTTCGCTTCGCTCCCGACGGCGAGGAGTTCGTCGACGTCTGCCCTCTCTGCCAGGACCTGGCGATCGAGCACGGTTGGGTCAAGGAGGGGAGCCCGACCTCGCCGACCGTTCCGAGCCAGCGCCGGCGCCGGAGAGGGCTCGCCTCGCTGTTCGACCCGAAACGAGAGCCGCCGGACCCCGTGCTCGCGGAGCCGATCCTGCGGCGGCTTTCGGCGCCGGAGCAGCAGATGGTCGAGGCCGCGGACATCTTCAACGCGAGCGACTACCGGCGGACGGTCGCCGGGATCGCGAAGAGCCTGGGCGAGCCGCGCGCCAGCATCATCCCGCTCTCCGGAGGCCGCGGCGAGCTGATCGTCACCGTCGGCTGGGACATCTCGTGGTACCAGTACCGCGTCACCCCCGACTCCGCACAGCCCGTTCGGCTGGCCGAGCGTGGGCACGAGCTCGCGGAGCTCGACCCCGGTTACAAGCGCTGGAACGCGCACATCGAGCAGGACGGGCGGCTCGTCCCCGAGATCTCCCCCGTCTAGCGCGTCCGTCGAAGGCTCCTACAATCAGACGGTGATCTACTGCGTGATTCCCCCGGAGCTCGCCGACGAGCTGTTCGACAAGATGACCGAGTACTACAAGGACAACCCGAACGTGACGGTGATCATCGACCGCCGGTCAGGCCCGGACCGCCGGAACCGGAAGAGCGGGGGAGACGCGGGCCACGAGCAGCGGACGATTCGCGACCGGCGGCGGGCGCGGATTCCGGGGACGTTCCCCGGGACGGACGGCCCGTCTGAGTAGACTCGCCCCGTGGCGCTGACCGGGACGAAGACCTTTCAGAACTACATCGGCGGTGAATGGGCCGACGCCGCCTCCGGCGACACGTTCGAGAGCTTCAACCCGGCGACCGGCGACACGATCGGCACCTTCCCGCGTTCCGGCGCGGACGACGTCGATCGCGCGGTCGCGGCCGCCAAGGAGGCCTACGAGAACTGGCGGCTCGTCCCGGCGCCGAAGCGCGGCGAGATCCTCTACCGCTTCGCCAACCTCCTGATGGAGGAGAAGGACGACCTGACCGACCTGATGGCCCACGAGATGGGCAAGGTCAAGGCCGAGGCCGGCGGCGACGTGCAGGAGGCGATCGACATGAGCCTCTACATGGCCGGAGAGGGGCGCAGGCTGTTCGGCCAGACGACGCCGTCGGAGCTGCGCGACAAGTTCAACATGAGCGTGCGCATGCCGATCGGGGTGATCGGCGTGATCACGCCGTGGAACTTCCCGATCGCCATTCCCTCGTGGAAGATCACGCCGGCATTGGTCGCCGGGAACACGATCGTCTTCAAGCCCGCCACCGACACGCCGCTCCTCGGCGAGCGCTTCGTCCAGCTGCTCGACGAGGCGGGGCTGCCGAAGGGCGTCGTCAACATCGTGCACGGAGGCGGCGGCGCCGTCGGCGACCGGCTCGTTCGCCACCCCGATGTCCCGGTGATCACGCTCACCGGCTCGCGGGAGACCGGCGTCGAGGTGATGCGGAACGCCGCCGAGAATCTCAAGCACGTCCATCTCGAGCTCGGCGGCAAGAACGCGATCATCGTCCTCGACGACGCCGATCTCGAGCTCGCCGCCGACGGGATCGTCTGGTCGGCGTTCGGTACTTCCGGGCAGCGGTGCACGGCTGCCTCGCGTGTGATCGTCCAGGAGGGCGTGTACGACGAGTTGCAGTCCCGTCTTGTGTCGGCCGCGGAGAAGCTGCGGCTCGGCCCGGGGTGGGAGGACGACACGGACGTCGGCCCGGTCATCAACAAGAAGGCGCTCGACAAGATCCACTCGTACACGGGCATCGGCAAGGACGAGGGGGCCAAGCTCCTCACCGGCGGCGAGGTAGCGACCGGCAACGGGCTCGAGCAAGGCTCCTTCTACCGCCCGACGATCTTCGGTGACGTCGATCCGCAGATGCGGATCGCGCAGGAGGAGATCTTTGGTCCGACCACCGCTCTGATCCGCGTTCGCGACGTCGACGAGGCGATCCGCGTCTCGAACGGGATCAAGTTCGGGCTGTCGTCCTCGATCTTCACGCGCGACGTCAACAAGGCGTTCCGTGCGATGCGCGACCTGCAGGCCGGGATCACGTACATCAACGCCGGCACGATCGGCGCAGAGGTTCATCTACCGTTCGGCGGGACCAAGGACACGGGCAACGGCCACCGTGAAGCAGGGCAGGCCGCACTCGACGTCTTCACCGAGTGGAAGTCGATCTACGTCGACTACAGCGGCAAGCTGCAGCGCGCTCAGATCGACACCGAGATCTGAACCGCAAGCTCGTCGTCTTCGTTCCGCGCGAGGCACTCGAGGAAGTGCGCGACGCGCTGTTCGCGGCCGGTGCGGGACGCATCGGCGACTACGAGCGCTGCTCTTGGTACACGGCCGGGACGGGGACCTTCTTCGGCGGGGAGGGAACGGATCCGGCGATCGGGGCGGCGGGCCGCGAGCAGCGGGTCGCGGAGCTCCGGCTCGAGACGGTGTTCCCGGAGGAGCGGCAGGACGAGGTCGTCGCCGCGTTGCGCGGCGCGCACCCGTACGAGGAGCCGGCCTTCGACATCTACGAGCTGCTGTGAAGGCGAAGCTCTTCACCGACGGAGGCTCGCGCGGAAACCCGGGGCCGGCCGCGTACGGCTACGTGCTGGAGGCGGACGACGGCACGGTGCTCGACGCCCGCGGCGAGGCGATCGGGCGTGCGACGAACAATGTCGCCGAGTACAGCGGGCTCGTGGCGGGCATGGAGAAGGCGGCTGAGATCGGCGTTCGCGAGCTCGAGGTGGTCTCGGACTCGGAGCTGCTCGTGAAGCAGATGCGCGGCGAGTACCGCGTCAAGAACGCCGCGCTGCGCGAGCTGTGGGAGCAGGCGACTGACCTCGAGCGGCAGTTCGGGCGCGTGCGCTACACGGCGGTGCGGCGAGAGCACAACGAGCTCGCAGACCGGCTCGTGAACGACGCGCTTGACGGGGAGGCCTGACCGGGGTCGCCTC
>DASUXI010000011.1:0-8545 GCA_036377995.1 Gaiellaceae bacterium | reverse complement strand
GTCGTCCACTACGGTCTCGACGACCTGCCTCCGGCGTGGGGAGAAAACGGCCCCGATGCCCTCTCGGAGGACGCGCAGATCCTGCTCGCCGTCTGCAGGCTCGAGCCACAGAAGGGGATCGACGTCGCGCTGCAGGCGCTGCCCGATGTCGTCGGACGGCACCCTCGTGCCGAGCTGGTCGTCCTGGGCGAGGGACCGCAGCGCGCCGACCTCGAGGAGCTCGCGCGGTCGCTCGGCGTCCCCGCCCACTTCCCGGGACGTGTGCCCGACGTGTCCGCGTGGCTGCGCCGGGCCGACGTGCTCGTGCATCCGGTGCGGTGGGAAGGGTTCGGCCTGGCGCTGCTCGAGGCGATGCTCGCGTCGCTACCCGTCGTTGCGTCGCGGGTGAGCGCGATCCCGGAGATCGTCGTCGACGGGGAGACCGGGCTCCTCGTTCCCCCCGACGATCCTGCGGCGCTCGCCGACGCGATCACCCGCATCCTCGCCGATCCCGGCGGCTTCGGCGAACGAGGACGGGAACGTGCGCGCTCGGAGTTCAGCGTCGCGCGCATGGCCGACCGTACGCTCGCGGTCTACCGCGCCGCCGTCACCTGAGCGCGTCCTCGTAGAGGAGCTCCGTGCGGTCCGTGCAGCGCTCCTGGAGGAAGTGCTCCAGCGCGCGTGCGCGACCCGCCTCCCCCATCCGCGCCGCGAGCTGCAGGTCGCCGGCGAGCCGGACGATCGCGTCGGCCAGCGGCGACGACTCTCCCGCGGGGACGAGCAGGCCCGTGACGCCGTCCTGGACAAGCTCGCCGAGCCCTCCGATCTCGGCCGCGATGACCGGGCGCGCGCGCTCCATCGCCTCGAGGGCAACCATGCCGAAGCCCTCGCCGAGCGACGGGACGACGACGACTGTCACCTCCTCGATCGCGCGCTGAATCGGCGACACGTAGCCGAGGAAGCGCACCGCGTCGTCGACCCCCAGCTCCTTCGCGAGCGCGTGCAGCGCGGGCTCGAGGGGGCCGCGGCCCGCGATCTCCAGCATGAGCGAGGGCACGCGGCGGCGAGCTTCGGCGAACGCGCGGAGCAGGAGGATGTGGCCCTTGATCGGGATCAGGCGCCCGACGCAGAGCAGGCGGGGCTCCGGGCCGATGAACGGGCCCGGCACTCCGTCCGGCTCGATGCCGTAGTGGACGATCTCGAAGCTCGCGCCGTCGAATCCCTCCACCTCCTCCAGGTAACGGGCGAGCCCGCGAGAGATCGCGATGTGCGTGTGGGTGAGGCTCGCGATTGCGCGGTCGCCGAGTGCGAAGCCGGGGTTCTCGCGGAACTCGTTGAAGCCGTGCTTGGTCGAGACCCGGACGGGAACGCCGGTCAGCGCTCCGGTGAGCTGGCCGTAGACATCCGCATGGACGAGGTGCGTGTGCAGGATCCGTGGCCCTCTTTTCGCCAGGTAGGCCGCGATCCGCAGGAACGCGACCGGGTCGACGTCCGCGGCGAGAGGGATCGAGTCGAGCGGGATGCCGCGGGCGGTCAGCTCCCGTGCGAAGTCCCGCGCGCCCGGCTCATGCTCGTGCAGCATGAGGAAGCGGATGTCCCAGCCGCGGTCCTTGAGACGCGGCAGCAGCGAGAGCAGGTGCGCCTCGGATCCGGAGATGCCGGCCACTTTCTGCAGGTGGAGCACCGTGCCGTGGCGGTTCACGATGCGGCCGCCAGGATTCCGTCGGCCCACGTGTCCACCGAGTGCCTGCGGGCGACCCGCCCGCGCAGCGCATGCCCGATCTCGGTCCTCTCCGGGCCGCTCAACGACGCGAGCCAGCGCAGGCGGTCGGCCAGGCTTTCCGGCGACTCGCGCTCGAAGAGCAGCGGATAGCCCGAGAACAGCTCGTCGAACACCGGGTTCGACGCGAGCACCGGCAGGCACGCCGCCGCCGCCTCGTAGACGACCTTGTCGGGCGCGCCCGCCTCCATGTTGTTGACGAGGACATCGGAACGGGCGAAGAGATCGGGCACGCGCGACCGCGGAACGGCATCGCCGAGTGGGAAGCCGAGCGCTTCGAGCTCGCGCCGATGACGCTGCTCGAGCTCGTTGAGCGCGACGCCGTGGAGCTCGACGTCGACTCCGTCGACCTCCTTCGCGGCCCGGAGGATCACCTCGATCCCCTTCGCGGGCGAATAGCGGCCGAGGACGAGCGCATGGAGTCCCGCGCCGCCGTCGCGGTCGGTGCAGGCGAACTCGCTCACGTCGATACCGTGACCGATCGGCCTGACCTTCGGCGACGCGAGGGGGAACGAGCGGCGGTCGACGCTCACGATCCGGGTGGCGAGCTTCTCCGCCAGGCGCAGCTGCCTGGACGCCTTCCAGTGCGTGTACCAGAGCAGCAAGGGAATCCTCCTCGGCCGGACCAGCGGAGCCGCCAGCACGACGTAGAGCGGGATCATGTGCGCGACGACGGCATCCGCGGGAAGAGCGCCGGCCAGCCGGCGCTCGAACAACAGGCCGCGCCCGAGCTGCGATCTGCCGCCGAACGTGCGGACCTCGACGTTCGAGGGCAGCTCCGTGCTGCCGGCGGCCTGCTGGGCGAGCACGACCACCTCGTCGACCCGGGCTGCGAGCGCCCGGATCTTGGGGATCGTCGCGGCCAGGACCGGGTGGGCCGGGTCGACGCTCTGGGTGATGAAGACCAGGCGGTTCAAAAGAAGTCGGTGTCGCCGAGGGTGAACCGCCAGTGCGCGGGATCGGTGTCGAGGTCGCCGGCGAGCGCCTTGCCCATGAAGTTCAGCGTCATCGGGGTCGGGACGAACCCGGCGGCCGCGTAAGCGGCGTGCTCCCCCGGGCCGGGGAGCGCGAACAGCGCGCGCGTCCCGGGCTTGACTCCAGCGACGCACGCGCTGAGGAGCGGGCGTACCGGGCCGACGAGGTCGGCGACCAGGGCGATCGGCTGCCCACGGTGACGCTTGTGTCCGAGCACCGCGTAACCCCCTCCGCTTCGGTACGCGACGTAGTCGCGCGGGGAAGCGAGATAGCGCCAGTTGAGGTACTCCGCGTCGCGCACGACGTGGTTCGGCCAGTTGGCTGCGGGATCACCGTTGAAGTCGAACCTCTCGACTGCCTCCGCGCGGCCGCGGCGGAGAGACGCGCGCGGCAGCGGGCGCGCCCAGATGCGAGGGCGGCCGATCGCAGTCCAGCCGAGCGGGCCGAGGAAGAGCGGCGCCGTCGGCGCCGACGCGAACGCGAGCACGACCGCAGCTCCGCGCGCCTCCGCCTCGGCCTCGTGCTTGCGCTCGAGCCCGACGAACACGCCCTTCCCGCGCGCGGCCGGCGTCGTCGTGGCGTGCACCGAGAACGTCGCGAGACGCTCTCGGCCGCCGAGCTGCATCCGGTAGAGCGAATGGGATGCGACGCCGATCACGCTTTCGTCTGCGCGCGCAACCGACATCAGCGACCCCGCAGGGTTGCGCGAGAACCACCAGTCGAACTCCGCGCCCGTGAGCGCTCCGTCCCCCCACGCGTCGCGCAGGAGCCGGAGGTAATCCTTCCGCTGCGCCGACTCGTAGGCCGCCAGCTCGTAGCCGGACACCTACTTGGTCGACGTGCCGAGCGCCGCGTTGAAGATCCGCCGCGCGTGCGTGCCGCTGACCGTGTCCTTCAACGCGATCAGGTCGCACGCGCCCGCGAGAACAAGCTCGAACGTCCGCGACGGATACGGCTCGATGTTGTAGCGGCGCAGCTGCAACGGGTCGGTGTCCTGCGAGTTTCCACCGGAGACCGCCGTGAACGCGACGTCGTACCCGGCCTGGCGCACGAGGGAGAGATGAACGGGCTTGTAGTGCGCCTCCGAGCCCTTGACGTAGGAGAACGCTCTCACGGGCCGGCCGAGCCGCTCCTCGAGCCGCAGCTTGGAGAGCGAGATCTCGCGGGCCGCCTCGTCGACCTCGAGGTCGGCGAGCGGGCGGTGTGAGATCCCGTGCGACTCGATGCGAATTCCCTCGCGCTCCAGGTCGGCGAGCTCGTCCCAGTCGACGGTCGGGTTGAGGATGCCCTCCGACGCCAGGCGCTCGTCGTGCGGCAGCGGATGGCGGTCGTCGAGATAGCCGATCGGCACGAAGAGAACGGCGGGATAGCCGTACTTGCGCAGGACCGCGGCCGCGTTGTCGAGGTTGTCGTGATAGCCGTCGTCGAACGTGATCAGCACGGCCTGCGGGGGCAGCGGCGACCGTTCGACGTAGTGCGCGATCACGTCGTCGAGCCCGACGACGGTGTAGCCGAGCTCGCGCAGCTGGTCCATCTGCTCGTCGAAGAGCGACACCGGCATCGTCAGGGGGTTGCCGGCCACGTCGTTGACCTTGTGGTACATGAGCACGCGCAGGCTCCGGTTGCCGTTGCCGGTCGCTCCGACGGCCGAGGCCGTCTCGCCGATCGTCCGGTAGACGGAGTTCTTCAGGATCTGCTTCAGTCGGGAGGCGTCCATGGGGCCCGAACTAGCTTAGAGAGTCGACCAGGCTGCGCAGGCGGGCCGCGAACTCCTCGGGCGAGATCGTCCAGAGCCCCGCGCTCGCATGCGCTCCGGCGGCAAGTCGCTCCGCCAGTTCCCCGTCGGTCAGCAGCCGCTCGAGCGCGTCCGCGAGGGCGTCGACGTCGCCGGGCTCGACGAGGAGGCCGTTCACGCCGTCCTCCACGAGGTCGGGGATCCCCCCCACGCGGCTGCCGACGACCGGCCGTGCCCGGCAGAACGCCTCGATCACGACGCGGCCCATCCCCTCCGAGCGCGACGGCAGGACGAGCATGGTCGACTCGTCGAGCGCATTCGACACGTCGGGCTGTGACAGCCGCTCGTTCCACTCCACCTGCTCCGGAAGCTCCCGCGCCAGGCGCTCCACGACCGGCCTGAGGGTGCCCGAGCCGACGAGGCGCAGCCGCGCTCCCGGCACGCGCGCCGCCGCGCGGCGCCATGCCTCGGCGAGGCCGTCGACGTTCTTGTAGCGCTCGAGGACGCCGACGAAGAGCGCCTGGCGGTGCTGGGGGAGCGGTTGCGGCGACGATTGCAGGAACGAGTCGAAGTCCATGTACGCGGGGAACTCGTCCGCCGGCTCCAGGCCGAGCTCGCGGACGAGGCCGGTCGTGTATCCGGTGACCGTCCGGATCCCGTCGGCGTTGCGGAGCGCGGCGAGCGCGACGCGGTCGGCCACCGGGTTGAGCAGGCCACGTAGACGTGAGCCGTAGAGGCGCGTCGGCGCGCGCCAGTCACCGTGCAGGTCGGCGATCACGGCCGTATCGACACGCGCCAGCGTGCGGGCCGAGAGCGCGGCCGCGGTCTCGTGCGCTCCCTGCGCGAGCACCGCGTCGGGGCGGAAGTCGCGCAGCTGCCGGGCGATCCGCACGGGCAGCGCCGCGAAGAAGGCAGGCCCGTCGAGCGCGGGCAGCTGGCGCGCGAGGTGGAACGCGCCGTTCACGCGGTCGCCGGCGGCGAGGACGCGGTAGTCGAGCTCTGCTCCGATCGCGTCCCACTTCCGCTCGAGGCTCGGGGCGAGCGGAAGCTCGACCCGCCGCGACACGAACAGCACGCGCGGCTTCACCTGTGCGCCACCTCGAGCAGTTTCGCCTCGAGCTCGCCGAAGACCGCGTCCGGCGCGTAGCGCTCGACGGAGCCCGCCGCCGCTCCACGGAGTCGGTCGCGCAAGTCCGTGTCCGAGAAATAGCGGCGCACGGCGTCCGCGAGCGCTGCGGTGTCCCCGGCGGGGACGAGCAGCCCGTTGACGCCGTCGTGCACGACCTCGGCGACGCCCCCGGCCTCCATCGCAAGCACAGGCGTCCCGACCGCGAGCGCCTCCACCACCGTGTGGGGGAAGTTCTCCCAGCTCGAGGACAGGATCGTCGCGTCCGCGGCGTGGAAGAGCTCGACCACACGCTCGCGGGGCTGCGCCCCGAGAAAGCGGACGCGGTCTTCGATTCCCAGTGCCCGCGCGCGCTCCTCGAGCTGCGCGCGGTCGGGCCCGTCACCCGCGATCAGGAACCTCACGTCGTCCGAGCCCGCCACGGCCTCGAGCGCGCGCTCGAGCGACTTCTGGGCCGTGAGGCGGCCGGCGAAGGCGATCGCGGCGCCGTTCAGGCCCAGGCCGGCGCGAAGCTCCTCCCGCGGCGGCAGCGAGGGGACGGCCGGTGCCGGATTGGGCAGCACGCTGACGCGGCCCGGGTCGACACCCCAGGCCAGCGCGAGCTCGCGCAGATACGCGCTCGGCGTGAACACGTGCGCCGCGTGGCGCAGCTCGACGTCTCGTGCGAAGCGGAGAAGGGCGACGGGAGCGCCGCCACCCCGGTTCGTCTGGAACTCGTCGACGTTCCCTTCGGTCAGTCCTCGTCGCCGGGACCGCTCGAAGGCAGGGTCGGCCGTCAGCTTGACGACATAGGGTCGCCGCGCGAGCGACGCTCCGAGCGCGCTGCGGCCGAACATCCCGGTCGTGTAGACGACGTCGGCCTCCCGCGCGCGATGGTGGACGAGCGCGGCGCCGCGGTAGTGGCGGACGCCGACACGGTGATGACGGGGCACCGCACGGACGGGATAGGCCTCGGCGGTGGGAGGCGTGTCGGCGGTGGTCACGACCTCGACGACGTGACCCCGGCTCAGCAGATACGCGGCGACGTCGGGAGCGTGGCTCGCCGGCCCCCCGACGTCGGGCGGCCAGATGCCCGAGACGATCAGCACCCTCACGGCAGCGCGGCCTCGAGCGGAGACCCGGCTGCCGGCGCCGGCGCGGGCTCCCTGCGAATGCGGACGAAGAAGACGCTCCAGACGAGGCAGAACGCGACGCTCGACACCAGCACTGCGGTCGCGGCGCCCGTCGCGCCCCACTTCGCGCCGAGCACGCCGACGAGCGGGATCAGCACGACCATCTCGATCCCGTGGGCCCAGATCCGGAGAGCCGGACGCCCGATCGACACGGGGAACGACTTCGTCCAGCCGTAGACCATCCGCAGCGCCCCCGCGACGATCACGATTCGCGTGGCGTCGACGGCACCGACGTTCTTCGCCGAGAACAGCAGCTTCGCGAGCTCGGGGGTGAACACGAGCAGCACCGGCAGGATCACGGCGGAAACCGCAGTCATCCCGACCATGTAGCGGCGGATCCCCGCGAAGACGACGTCGCGGGTGCCGCGTTCCCACGCCCGCGTCTGCTCGGTGAGAAGGATGAGGCGGGCCGGCGCGGACACGACGGCGAACGCCTGCTGCGGCGCCATCGCCGCGCGGAAGTACGCGACCTGCCTCGTCGACGAGACGCGGCCGAGCACGAGGAGCGACAGCGGCGCGGTCAGCGAGATCACGGCTGTCGCCACACTCGACTGCGCGACGAAGGAGAGGATGTCCCGCCGCTCGCGGCCGAGCGCGGTGGCCGGCTGCTGCGGAAATCGGCGGTACGCGACCCAGCCGGCGATGCTGACGGCGGCCGTCGCGACGACCTGCGCGGCGACGATGGCCGTCATGGTCGCCGTGAGCCCGCGCGGGGCGCCGACCGCGATCGCCGTGAAGCGAAGCGCCATCGACACGAACAGGAAGAACGCACGGACGTCGTAGCGGCCACGCAGGAGGATCGCGACGCCGCCGACGTTTTCCGTGCACTGCGCGAGCGGGAGAAACGCGCCGATCAGGAGCGCCGTAGTGAGGCCCTTCTGGTGCAGGACCGAGTCGGCGACCGGTGCGAGCCCGAGGAGCAGGCCGGTCGCGAGGACGCCGCCGAGGAGCTTGAATGCGATCGCGCTCTCGAAGAGGCGGCGAAGCCGTCCCCAGTCCTGACGCTCCGTGTAGCGAAACCCGAACTTGACCAGCGCCTCCTCCACGGTCAGGTCGAGCAGGCTCTGGACGAAGGACGTCGCCGCGAGCACGAGGGCGTAGCGGCCGAAGGTCTCGGTCGAGAAGACGTGCAGGGCGACGACGGTGCCGAAGAAGCCGAGGGCTGCTGAGGCGTAGGTCCCGGCGGCGGCGGCCGAGCGGCGCCAGAAGAGCCGCGAGCGCATCAGGACGACCATTGTAGGGGGGCGTTCCGCCTACACTCGGGCCGTGGCCGTGGCCGAAACACTGGCGCTGAGGACGCGTGCCTTCATTCGTTCCGGCATCAGCCCCGGCGTGGCAGCGCTGTCGCTCGCCGTCCCGTTCCTCTTCCTGCACATCAAGTACCAGCCGGGTGTGCGCGTCCCGCTGGCGTCGACGCACCTCGGCGTCGAGATGTCCGATGTCGCCATCATCGTCGTCGCCGCCTTCGCGTTGCGGGAAGGCCTACGCGCGGGCTTTGCCCCCCTGCGTCCCGCGCTCCCGCTCTGGATCGCAACGTTGGGCCTCGTCGTGTGGGTCGCCGTGCGCTCGCAGTCGCTCACGCACCTCGTGACCGCGGCGAAGTTCTCGGAGTACGCGCTGCTCGCCGTCTCGCTCCCGCTCGTCCTTCGGCGGCGCGACGACTGGGAGCTCGTGGCGGCAGTTGTCGTCGCCTGGAGCGTGGTCGCCACCGGCTTCGGCCTCCTCCAGATCTTCGGCCTCCACATCGCGGACGCGTGGGCGGCAGGGCGGCGGCAACC
>DASUXI010000010.1:0-2968 GCA_036377995.1 Gaiellaceae bacterium | reverse complement strand
GCTCGAGCTCGGCGACGTCGACTTCGACCGTGAGCAGATCCACGTCCGCGGCAAAGGGGGCAAGGAGCGGATCGTTCCGCTCGGCGAGGAAGCCGGGCATCTCCTGGCGCGGTACCTCCACGAGGCGCGGCCGCAGCTCGTGCGCGGCGCGGAGAACGCCGTGTTCCTTTCGGCGCGGGGGCGCCGGCTGGACACGTCGACGCTGCGGCGCATCTTCGCGAACCCGCACCGACTCCGTCACGCCTTCGCCACACACTTGCTCGAGGGCGGGGCCGATCTGCGGACGATCCAGGATCTGCTCGGGCACAGCTCTCTGTCCACGACCCAGCTCTACAGCCACGTGGACGGGCGACGGTTGCGCCGCGTCTACGACCGGGCGCATCCACGCAGCTGAGGCCGATTGGGGACCAGTCCCAGATGTAAAGGGCTCTGACCCCGGTATGGCGCCGAAAGTGTGACTTTTCGTCCCCGGGGCGCCCGGGCCGCGACGGCAGGCGAACGGAGCGGGCCAGCGAAGTCTTCGTGCGTGCCGACGCCTGCCCACGATCCTGACGTCGAAGGCTTTCTCGCCCTCCTCGCGACACGACGCGCGCCGAAGACCGTCGAGGCCTACCGCCGCGACCTCGATGCACTGCGCGCGTGGCTCGACGGGCCGGTCGCCTCGGTCTCGACCGAGCAGCTCGAGGCGTACCTCGCCGAGCTCCGCGCCGCCGGCCGCGCACCGTCCACCATCGCGCGCCGGATCGCCGCGATCCGATCCTTCTTCCGCCACCAGGCGCTGCTCGGGGCACGCGCCGACAACCCGGCGGCAGAGCTCGACCTGCCTCGACGGAGCCGGACGCTCCCGCGGACGCTCTCCGCGGCAGAGGCAGAGCGGCTCGTCGAAGCGGCGAACGGCACCGCGCCGCGCGCGCTCCGCGACCGCGCGCTCGTCGAACTGCTCTACGGCGCGGGCCTCAGGGTGAGCGAAGCCGTCGGTCTGCAGAGGTCGAGCGTCGACCTCGAGGCGCGCCTCGTGCGCTGCCTCGGGAAAGGCTCCAAGGAACGCATCGTCCCGATCGGCCGCCAGGCGACCCAGGCCCTTCGACGCTACCTCGCCCACGGGCGCCCTTACCTCGACGCACGACACCGGCCCGAGCTGTTCCTGAACGCAAAGGGCGGCGGGCTGACCCGCGCCGGCGCCTTCCTCATCCTGCGGAAGCTCGCCGAGAAGGCCGGGCTCGAGCCGGAGCGGGTGCACCCGCACCTACTCCGCCACTCGTTCGCGACCCACCTGCTCGAGGGGGGAGCGGATCTCCGCTCGGTGCAGGAGATGCTGGGCCACGCAGACCTGGCCACGACCGAGCTCTACACGCACGTATCCGATCGAAGGCGTCGGGAGTTGTACTTCCAGGCGCATCCCCACGCGCGGAAGCGAACGACCTAGGGATGCGACCGAATCCACATGGGCCTTCACCTGAACATCGCCATCCTCGCCGCGGCGACCTGCGCGAGCGGCTACCTGATGATCGTCGCCGGGCTCCACAAGAACATGCTGGAGCTGCGACGCCCCAAGCGGAAGTGCCCGAGCTGCGGCCGCCGGCTCGAGACACCGGTCTGCCCGGCGTGCGCGCCTAGCTCTTAGTTCTTAGGCCCGGCCCGCTTCTTCAGCTCGGCCGCGACCGCCCGGGCCGTCTTGCGCAACTCCGGCTCCTGCTCGTCGTCCTCCCCCAGCCCGTTGAGGATGACGATCGTCTCTCGCTGCGGAGAGCCGTGGCGCAGGCAGTGAACCGCCAGGCGGCGGACGGCCTGGTTGCCGTCGCTCGTCACCAGTCTGTGCAGCAGGGGCCGGATCGCGTTGACGACGCCTGGGCTGTCCTTGGACAGGAGCTGCACCGAGAGCAGCGCGGATCCGCGCGCTGCCGGGCTCTCGTCCTCGAGCCCTCTCCTCAGCAGCTCGAGCTTCTGCCGGAACCGGAACTGCCCGATGGCACGGTAGGCGACTGCGCGCTGCCGGTAGTCGGGGCTGCGAGCCGCACCCTCGAGCTCGTCGTCCCACTGCTGGCGCAGAACCGCCAGCTCGCGCTCCTCGCCCGACTGCGCGAGCTCGTCGGCCCTGGCGGCTGCCTCGAGCAGTGACATGCGGCGCGGGACCTTAGCCCACATCCTCCTTTTCGGCCACGTCCCCTGCCTGGCACCGGACATGTCTCCTGCCTGGCACCCGTCCGGCGCGGCAGGCGAAGCCGTGCGCCGCAGGGAGCGGCTAGAGTCCTGCGCCGTGGCCCACAGAGTGACTCTCATCCCCGGCGACGGCACAGGGCCCGAGCTGACCGAGGCCACCCGGCGCGTCCTCGAGGCAACGGGAGTGGAGTTCGACTGGGACGTGCGCGAGGCCGGCGCCGACGCGATGGAGAAGCACGGCGGCAGCCCGCTCCCGGACGACGTCCTCGACGCGATCCGCGAGACAGGCGTCGCCCTCAAGGGCCCCATCACCACGCCGATCGGAGGCGGGTTCCGCTCCGTCAACGTCGCCCTCAGGAAGAGCCTCGACCTCTACGGCCAGGTACGTCCGTGCAAGACGTATCCCGGCGTCCGCACCCGCTTCGAAGACGTCGACCTGATCATCGTCCGCGAGAACACCGAGGACCTCTACGCGGGGATCGAGTACGAGGAAGGCTCCGAGGAGGCGCAGGAGCTGATCCGGTGGATCGCGTCGAAGGGCGGGAAGCTGGCTCACGACGACGCCGGCATCTCGATCAAGCCGATCTCGATCACCGGCTCGCGGCGCATCGTCCAGTTCGCCTTCGACTACGCCCGCAGGAACGGCCGCCGCAAGGTGACGGCCGTGCACAAGGCGAACATCATGAAGTTCTCCGACGGCCTGTATCTCCGGGTCGCCCGCGAGGTCGCGGCCGAGAACGACGACATCGAGTTCGACGACCGCATCGTGGACAACATGTGCATGCAGCTCGTGCAGCGCCCCGAGGAG
>DASUXI010000009.1:0-2113 GCA_036377995.1 Gaiellaceae bacterium | reverse complement strand
ACTAGTCTGCCTTGGTGCACCTCTTCCATTACCACCTGGTGACGTCCCGGGTGCGCGAGGTCGAAGCGCGGTACATCGGCAAGCTCGGATTCGACCTGGTCGCGCGCCACGGTCGGATCGGCGAGGACACGACGTCGTTCGAGGCCGGCTACGGCTGGGACGACCTCGAGCGCCTCGGCTTCAAGCTGCGGCTCTCCGAGCTCGAGCGCGGCGCCGTCAACGTCGTCGTTCAGCCCGGCCAGTGGACGCTCCCACGCGTCGACCACCTCGGCCTCGCGCTCGACGAGGACGACTTCGAGGCCGTTCTCGAGCGCGCGCGCGCCCGCGATCTCCGCCTGCAGGCGCACGGAGGACGTCGCACGTTCGTGTTCACGAACGCCGGCTACCGCCTGGAGCTGCACCCTCCCAGGGACTGGCTGGACGACCTGCTCGCGAACAGCACGGAGCTGGCGGTGGCCGAGCTCCAGCTCCGCGCGGACGACCCCGCGCGCAAGGCGGCGACGCTCGGCGAGCTGCTCGACGTTGCCTATACGGATCACAGCGCCGTCGTCGGCGAGACGGTCGTGCGGTTCGTCGAAGGAGGGCCCCAGGGCCGCCCGCAGCTCCACGCAGAACTGTTCGCTTGAGTCTCTACCGGGCGTGACAGTGTCCAAAAGAGCGAATTGACGCAAGCGCGCGGCCGCCCGATCCTTGACGACGTTCACGACCTTCGACAAAGGACGGTGGCAGTGCGACTGAGATACAAACGACGGTCGATGCTGGCGGCCGCAATCGTCGCCTTCGCTGCGATGGTGGCGGTCCCGGCTGCTGGGGCCTTTCAGACTCAGGTCTATGTGTGGCAGGCGAATGTGGCGCCGAACGTCGCCAACAGGGGCTGGGACGGTCCACACAACCACTTCTACAACGAGCTCTACTTCGGCCCGAACGCCGGCTGGCGGAGTGAGGTCTGGGAGGTAACTCCTGCGGGCTACCGGCACTTCGACAAGAGCTGCGTCGGCAACTGCTTCAACTCCCACCCGGCGTACTACTACGCGACCGCCTTCTGCGCGAATCGGGACAGCGGCCCCCACTTCGTCTACGAGTGCCTGGACCGGTGGTAGCCGTGAACCGATTCACTCTCTTCGGAGCGGCATTCGCCGCCGCGCTCGCCACCGCCGGGCTGGTCACGCAGTTCGGCCTCGGGGGCGGCGGCAAGGTGCAGATCGGCGACGGTTCGGTGTCCGCTCTCGGACGGGCGGCGCGAACGGGAGACGTCTTGCCGCGGAGCATCCTGGCATACCCGTTCGCCGAGCGAAACTTCGCCTCGCCCGACGGACGAGGGTCGCGTGTGCTCTCGGTCCACGGCTCTCTCACGCTGTACGCGGTCCCAGGCAAGGCCGGCATGGTCTGCCTGATCGAGGCGGACAGCCTCGCCGAGACCGCCGGGGGCGCCTGCGCCGACCGCAGCGTCCTGAAGACGGGCACGATCTACATGGCCGACCGCCAGGAAGACGGCTCCCTCCAGGTCGCAGGGCTGGTCGGAGACGGCCACACCTTCGCCGAGGCCAACGGGAGACGTACGCCCGTCGAGAACAACTCCTTCCTCCTCGCCCAGGTCGAAGGCACGGATCTCTCGATCGGATCCACGACCGAGACGCAGCAGATCGATCTCGGAGGATGAGGCCGCTGCGTTAACCGAGCCTGGTTCTAGACTTGGCCCCCTGACGAGCCAGCCGAAGACGTATGAGAACGCCGGCGTCTCGCTCGCCACGGCCGACGCGATCGTCGAGCGCCTGCGGACTGCGGTGGAGTCCACGGGCGCTCGTTCGTTCGGTGGGTTCGCCGGGCTCTACCCGCTCGGCGACGACCGCCTCCTCGCCGCATCGACCGACAGCGTCGGCTCGAAGCTGATGCTCTCCCGGCGGGCGGGACGGCTGCGCTGGGCGGGAATGGATCTCGCCGCCCATTGCATCAACGACGTCCTCTGCTGCGGGGCGGACCCGCTCTTCCTGCTCGACTACGTCGCCGCCGAGCACATCGACCCGGAGCAGGTCGCCGATCTGGTCGAGGGGGCGGCCGAAGTTTGTCGCGAGGCCGGTTGCGCCCTCGTCGGCGGCGAGACCGCCGAGCTTCC
>DASUXI010000008.1:0-3645 GCA_036377995.1 Gaiellaceae bacterium | reverse complement strand
GGACGACGCGCCCGAGGCTGCGTTGCCTCGCTGACGAAGCGAGTCTATACCGTACGGCCGTGCGCGTCCTCGTCACCGGCGGAGCGGGATTCATCGGCTCCCACTTCGTCAAGCGGATGCTCGCCGCGGGGGAAGAGGTCGTCGTCCTCGACAAGTTCACCTACGCGGGCAACGCCGCCAACCTGCCGGACGGCGCCGATTGCCGGCGCGGGGACATCGCCTCGCGGCAGGACGTGGACCTGATCGGCCCTGTCGACGCGATCGTCAACTTTGCGGCCGAGACGCACGTCGACCGCTCGATCATGGGGCCGGAGGAGTTCGTGCGCACCGACGTGCTCGGCACGCTCGTCCTGCTCCAGGCGGCCGAGGAGCTGAGCGCGCGCCTCGTCCATGTCTCGACGGACGAGGTCTATGGCGACGTCGAGCCGGGGTGGTCGTCACGGGAGGACGACCCGGTGCGGCCGTCGAGCCCGTACAGCGCCTCGAAGGCGGGCGGCGACCTCCAGGTGCTCGCGGCAGTGCGGACGTTCGGTGTGAACGCGTCGGTGACGCGCGGCTCCAACACCTACGGCCCGAACCAGTATCCCGAGAAGATCCTCCCCCTGTTTGCGACCAACGCCCTCGACGGTGAGCCGCTGCCGTTGTACGGGGACGGCCGCCAGGTGCGCGACTGGCTCCACGTCGAGGATCACTGCGCGGGAATCGAGCTCGTGCTCCGAGAAGGCGAGGCCGGGGAGATCTACAACGTCGGCGCGGGCGAAGAGCACGAGAACGTCGAGCTCACGCAGCTGATCCTCGACCACCTCGGAGCGGACCCCTCGCTCGTCCGCCACGTGGAGGACCGCGCGGGCCACGACCGCCGTTACTCCCTCGACACCGCCAGGCTCCGCGGCCTCGGCTGGGAGCCGCGCCGCACGTGGGAGGACGGCATTCGCTCCACGGTCGACTGGTACCGCCAGCGCAGGGACTGGTGGGAGCCGATCAAGCGCTCCGGCGGCTACCGGGAGTACTACGAGAAGCAGTACGCCGCCCGCCTCCGCTGAACGTCGCGGCGGTCTGGCATGAGATCAGCGATTCGTAAAGAAAAGATCCTGCTCATGGGCACTTTGCTAGCCTCGGTCGCGTTCTAGCGGGCCCGCTCGATGCGACGAACGTTCCTACTCGCCTCTGTCACCTTGCTCGTCGCCGGCGCGGCGGCGTCCGCCCGTGTCTCGGCGCCGGCGCCCGCGGCAGTCGGCACGGCGACGTTCGTGATCACCGGCCACGGTTGGGGGCACGGCGTCGGCCTCAGCCAGTACGGCGCGTACGGCTACGCACAGAAGGGGCTCGACTACACCAAGATCCTCCTGCATTACTTCCCCGGCACAGAGATCGGCGCGGCGCCGGTCTCGAAAGTCCGAGTGCTGCTCGCCGGAGGCGCGAAGTCGCTCAAGCTCGGGTCTGATCAGGACTTCCGCGTGCGCGACGCTTCGGGCGCGGTCCACACCGTCGCGGCCGGGACCTACGCGCTCACGCCCGGGCTCAAGCTGACCGTGGACGGCGGCACGAAGCCGACGGCGCTCACCGGGCCGCTCGTCTTCCAGGCCGGCAGCGCGCCGCTCTCGCTCAACCGGCCCTACCGCGGGACAATCCAGGTCGACGTCGTCAACGGAAAGCTCCGCGCAATCAACGTCGTCGGCCTCGAGCAGTATCTGTGGGGCGTCGTCCCGGCCGAGATGCCGTTTCAGTGGGCGGCCGAGGCCCTGAAGGCGCAGGCGGTCGCCGCGCGTTCCTACGCCCTCGCGACGCGCAAGGCCGGCGCCGCGTTCGACCTCTACCCGGATACGCGCAGCCAGATGTACCTCGGAGTCGACCACGAGAAGCCGTCCACGACGGCTGCCGTGAACGCGACCGCGGGCCAGGTGGTGCTCTACCAGGGCCAGGTCGCCAAGACCTACTTCTTCTCCACTTCCGGCGGCCGCACCATGTCTGCCGAGGACGCCTGGGGGACGCCGGTGCCCTACCTCGTATCGGTACCCGACCCGTACGACACCATCTCGCCGCATCACGACTGGGGGCCGCTGACGTTCACGGGCGCCAAGCTCGCCAAGCTCCTCAAGCTCCCGGGAAGCGTCCTCGACCTCCAGCCCGATCTGAACTCGTCGGGCCGGGTCAAGTCCCTGAACGTCGTCGGCACGAAGACGACGGCCTCCATCCAGGCGACCGACCTGCGGAGAGAGCTCGGGCTGCGCTCGACGTGGTTCAGCGTCGGCGTGCTGTCGCTCAGCGCACCGCCGCGGGCCGTGATCTTCGGCAACCGCGCTCGACTCAACGGCGTCGCCCGCGGGCTCACGCAGACCGTCCTCGAACAGCGCCAGGGCGCCGACTGGCAGGCCGTCGGCTCCGTCAAGTCCGGCGACGCCGGCGCGGTGAGCGTCGTCGTGAAGCCATCGGTCACGACGCAGTACCGGCTCGCCAGCGGAAAGGTCTCGGCCGCGGGCGTCCGAGTGCCTGTCGCCTCCCTTGTCCGCCTCCTGACCCCACAGACCCAAACTCAGCTGCGCGGGCTTGTCCGGCCGGCGTCGGTCGCGGGAGCCCGCGTCTGGATCCAGCGACAGCAGGGTGCGGGCTGGGCAACCGTTACCCAGACGACCGTCGCCTCCGATGGGACGTTTGCGGTCAACCTGCAACTCACGTCGGGCGTGTATCGCGCGCGCGTCGCCTCGGGCCACGGCTTCGTCGCCGGCACGAGCGCGGTGCTCCAGGTCTCGAGTTCGTGAGGGCCGCAGCAGTCGCGGCGCTGGCGCTCCTCCTCGCGCCGGCCGCCGCCGCCCTCTCCACCAGGACGAGCTTCACTCCGACCGATCCCCTGGCGCCGCGGCAGTACTACCTCGCGCAGGATCACGCGTTCGACGCGTTCCCGGCCGAGCTGCCGGTGCTGACCCCCGTCCGGGTCGCGATCATCGACTCCGGCATCGACGGCGGCCACCCGGAATTCCCACGCTCGCGTCTCTGGGCGGCTCGAAGCTGGGTCGGAGGCAGCCCGCTGACCGACGAGGAGGGCCACGGGACGTTCGTCGCAGGGATGATCGCGGCGGCGATCGACAACAACGAGGGAATCGCGGGCATGGCCTTTCCGGCCCAGCTCGTGATCGCGAAGATCGCCCGCACCGATCAGACCATCGACATCCGGAACGAAGCGGGGGCGATCCGCTGGGCTGCCGACATGGGCGCGCGCGTGATCAACCTGTCGATCGGCGGGCTGCGCGACCCGTTCCACCCCCGGCGCGACACGTATTCGCAGCTCGAGGCGAACGCGATCGAGTACGCGGTGCGGAAGGGCGCGGTGCTGGTCGCTGCGGTCGGCAACTCGGACGAGGCGCCGCAGACTCCATGGCCCTACGCCAGCTATCCGGCCGCGCTTCCGCACGTGCTCGGAGTGAGCGCTCTGACCCCGTCCGGGAACGTGCCCTCGTTCTCCGACCGCGACCGGATCTTCAACGACATGTCGGCGCCGGGGCAGGAGATCTACTCGACGCTCCCGAGGGCATTGACCTCGTTCCGCCCGCTCTGCCAGAACCAGGGCTACTCCGACTGCGGGCCGGACGAGTTCCGCCACGCCGCCGGAACGTCATTCGCGGCGCCGCAGGTCTCCGCGGCCGCCGC
>DASUXI010000007.1:0-5685 GCA_036377995.1 Gaiellaceae bacterium | reverse complement strand
GACGTCGGCGCGTTGGAGCCGTTCCAGGCCGCCCCACCCGAGACCAAGTGGGTTGCCGGAAACGCACCCCTCTCGACTCGGCTGTCGAACTGGCTACGCGGTAAGCGCTAGTGAAAGCGGGATGCACACGCCGGAGCAGATCGTCAGGAAGCTGCACGAGTCGGAGCGGTTGCTGGCCGAGGGCGGCGAATGTAACGGTCGATCAGCGCATGGGAGAGTTGCTGTTGCCGGCCCACGAGCTCGAGGCGGTTTGACTCGAGTTCGGTGCGGCCCGCGTCGCGCTCGTGCAGCGCCTGTCGCTTTGCGACGAGCGTGCGGACCGCTTCCTGTATGCATTCGACGCTAGCCATCGACGATCGTCGTCTCGGCTCGGACCAGGTGGTAGGCGCTCTCGTGTCTGGCCGCGTAGGCGTAGGGGTGGTGGAAGGCGTCCATGGCGGTTCCCGGCTCGACCGGGATGTGAAAGCCCTCGCCCGTTGTCACGTCGCTGACCGAAAGCTCCACGCGGTCGATCTCGGGGTGCCAGAGGAGGAGAACTTCGTCCTTCCCGCTCAGCCGCTGGGCCAGCTCTCGAGTCGGCGCGCTCACGCATTCGTCCATTGCTCTCCACGGACACTCGTCGTTTGCGGTCTTGCCCTTCATGGGAGTCCCTTTCGGAGTAGTTGATCTCTCCTGGCTAAAGACACCGGCGAGGGCCGCCTATTCCCCCGCCTTGGTCACGCCCTCACGCGGACGCAGACTGTCCTCGGTCGCCATCTGAATTGGCGAGACGGTCAGGTCTGCGGGCTCACGGACCAGGTGGTCGACCGTGAGTGGGCGGCTTCGATCTCTGCCGCATCCGCGTGAATCCCGAACCCGATGAGTGGTGTCAACCGTACGTCCGAGCCAAGCCGCCGCTCCGTATTGACGAGAGATATGTGCGAAGCCCGGAGATGCAAGACGCTTCGCAATCTCGACAAAGCAGAAGGAGTCAGCGTGAACAAGTTCGAAACGTTGATCGCCGCAGCTGTGTTGGCCGCGGCAGCAATCGTTGCTGCGATCCTCGGCGACACATCGTCCGCGGCCTCCCAGAAGGCTCCGCAGGGGGCACTCGTCTCGATCCACAAGACCGTGCTCGGCAAGGTCCTCGCCGACGGCCGGGGGCACACGCTCTATTTGTTCGAGAAGGACAAGAACGGAATGAGCTCGTGCAACGGCGCCTGCGTCACGTACTGGCCGATGGTCCCCGGCGCCGCCAAGCCCCGAGCGGGCGACGGCGTGCGCGCGTCCCTGCTCGGAAGGACGAAGCGTGCCGACGGTCGCCGGCAGGTCACCTACGCCGGCCACCCGCTCTACACCTTCGTCGGCGACAAGAAGGCCGGACAGACGGCGGGCGAAGGCCTCACGGACTTCGGCGCCGCCTGGGACGCCATCGCGCCGAACGGCAAGCCGATCGAACCGAATGCACACGCATCCGGCGGCTCCGGCAACGGCTCCGGATCAGGCTGGTAACGCCAACTCCAGTGGGAGGGGACGTTCCGCGACCCCTCCCACGGCCGACAGTGCGGCCACCAGCAGACCCTGTACTTACCTCCTGAGCCGGATCGCGTTGAGGTCGCGCTCGCGTACCTCGTCGATCCGCGCGAGCAGCTGGTCGAGGTCGTCGTGCTCGGCGTGCAGGTAGCGGCCGGCGAGCGCGTCGTAGCGACCGGTGGCGAGCTTGCGGACGAGCTCCGGCGCCAGCTCGGGTGGCGTCCAGGGCGCGTCCTCCCCGAACATCCCCATCCCCTCCGTCATCTCCGTCTGCACGAGGCCCGGGCTGAAGAAGAAGACGGGGATCCGGCCGGCGAGCTCGTTCGCGAGCGTCTCGCCGTAGCGGCAGACCGCCGCCTTGCTCGGCGGATAGGCGGTGCGGTCGCCGCCCGGCAGGTACGCCGCGCCACTGGCCGTGATCGCGATCCGGCCGCGGCCCCGCTCGAGCATCCCCGGGATCACGGCCCGGCAGCAGAGATGAACGCCGAGCACATTGACCTCGTAGACGCGCCACCAGTCCGACGGGTCGATCTCCCAGGACGGGGCGTGCTCCTGGTCGACGCCCGCATTCGCGACCAGCAGATCAACCTCGCCCGCCTCCGCGACCGCGTGCTCGACCGAGCCGCGGTCGGCGACGTCCAGCTGCACCCACTCGCCGCCGATCTCACCCGCGACCGCCTCAACCTGCTCGCCGCTGCGCGCCGCGACAACGACCTCCCAGCCGTCACCCGCGAGCGCCCGCGCGATCCCCGCCCCGATCCCGCGGCCGCCGCCGGTGACGAACGCCCTCACGCGCGACACGCTACCGCCACGCCGCCTGATCAGTCGAGGTGCCGACTTGGCGGCCGGCGGGTGCAGCCATGCTCGCGGGCGTCTTCGTGGTCCTGGTCGCCTTCGTCGATGCCAGAGTCGGATTAGTCCAGCGCTAGCGGCGGATACTTCTTCCGGATCGAGTCGACGAAGCCGGCCATGCGGTCGGCGAGGGCGGTTTCCTTGATCTCGACGACGTTCTCGGCGTTCGTCTCACCCGCCCGCGACAGGTTGAAGCTCCCGATGAAGACCGTGTCGTCGCAGACGGCCACTTTCGCGTGCATGTAGTCGTGCACAGCGTCCGGTAAGTACGGGGTCGACCGCTTCCCGGAGAAGCTGGCGCGGTCGAGCAGGAACTTCAGCGAGGGAGTCTTCCAGGTCTCGTTTCCGTTCTCGTGCCACTGCTGCAGCACCTCCGCGGTCTGAGTCGCGTCGACGATCCCCGCGAGGTCGACGCGCCGGTCGGCTGCGACCTCGGCCAGTGTGCCGAGGATCGGGCCCGACGTGATCACGGGGGATGCGATCCGCACCCGCTTTTCCGCGCGGCCGATCAGATCGGCGATCCGGTGCACGAGCTTCTCGCCGCGCTTCGGAGAGAACCACGTGCTCACCTTCGCCTTGTCGACCTGGATCGCGTCGGGCGGAACGCCCCCGGAAGCGCCGACACTGCGCTTCTTCCAGAGCTGGGAGAAGTCCTCCTGGAACCGGATCGCGACGCCGGTCGAGTCGATGACGACGATGACGTTTTCTTCCCGTGTCCATGAGTCGTCCGTCCAGTTCGTCGAGCCGCTCCACACGGCCTTTCGATCGCGGACGACGTACTTGTGGTGCATGAGATCAGGCCAGCCGGGAATGCCTGCCGTCTCGAACGGGAGGGCTTCGATCAGGTCGGGCTCCGTCTTCGGCGGCGGCGGCACGGGCACACGTCGGTCGCGCTCGAGGTTGTAGGCGAGTCGGACGTTCACGCCCCGCTCGTGGGCGCCGACGAGCGCGGCCTTGACCACCTCGGCCGTGTCGGCATGGAGGCGGATGTCATACAGAGCCAACTCGAGCGTTTCGCGTGCCTCGTCGACGAACGCGGCGACTTTGTGTGCGATGTCGAGCGAGGTCTGCCCGCCGTCGGTGAGCGTGTGTACCTGGATCAGGGCTGGTGCTCTGCCTCGTGGGCCACGAGGGGCCTAGGTTACGTGCCCGCAGGACCCGCCGTATCCGTGCGCCGCGCGCGACCGTTGTTACGCCGACCCCCACGCAAGAGGAGGCAGCGAGAAACGATGAGCACGCACGCGCCCGCCAAGCCCAGACCCGTCCAGGAGGTTCGCAGGGGCGGGGAGAAGGTCGCCAGAAGCACCGGCTTCGAGTGGTTGTCGCGCGCCGGCTTCGTCGCGCGGGGCCTCGTCTACGTGATCATCGGGATCCTCGCGATCAAGCTCGCGCTCGGCAGCGGCGGCGCGAATGCCAGCCAGCAGGGCGCTCTGAGGACGATCGCGGGGCAGCCGCTCGGCGAGGTGCTGCTCATCCTCGTCGCGATCGGACTGGGCGGTTACGCCCTCTGGCGGCTCACCCGCGCCCTGCTCGGGCACGGGCCGGAAGACTCGGACAGCGGCATGGATCGCGTCGCCGCGCTTGCGAGCGGCATCGTCTACGCCGGTCTTTGCGCGATCGCGGTCCAGATTCTGCTCGGCTCGGGCGGCAGCTCCGGAAACGCGAAGAAGACGACGGCAGGCGTCTTCGGCTGGCCGGGTGGTGTCTGGCTGGTCGGGATCGCCGGCGTCGTCCTGATCGGCGTCGGTCTCTACCAGGGGTACCGGGGCATCACGAAGGACTTCCTCGAGGATTCCAAGACCGAGCAGATGAGCCCGCTCGTCCGCGGGTGGCTCGAGTGGATCGGAACCTTCGGCTATCTCGCCCGCATGGTCGCGTTCGGCCTCATCGGCACCTTCCTGATCAAGGCCGCGGTCGACTACAACCCGAACAAGGCCGTCGGGCTCGACGGAGCGCTCGCCAAGATCGACCACGCCTCGTACGGGCCGGTCCTGCTCGGGATCGTGGCGATAGGCCTGATCGCGTTCGGCGTCTACTCGCTCAGTGACGCCCGCTACCGGCGGATCTAGCCGTTCGGAGCCGGTCGAGCTCGTCCTGGGGCCGCTGCTTCGCTACGCCGGCACCGAGAGCGCGAGCTTCTGGGTCGAGACGACCGGGCGGTGCGAGGTCGAGGTGCTCGGTCATCGCTCCCAGACTTTCGCCGTCGAGGGGCACCACTACGCGCTGATTCTCGTCGACGACCTCGAGCCCGGGTCGGTCGTCCGCTACGACGTCCGCTTGAACGGCCGCAACGTCTGGCCTCCGGCAGACGGCCGGCCGCAGTCCGCTGTGCACACACGCAATAACGAGCGGCGTGTTCGGCTCGCGTTCGGCTCCTGCCGGGTGGGAGATCCGCAGCCGGCCTCGACCGAACCACCGTGGCCGGACGAGCTCGCTCGCACCGGTGTCGATGCGCTCTGGGCGTACTCGCGCCGGCTGCAGCGCGGCGAGGTCGAATGGCCCGACGCGCTCCTGCTGCTCGGCGACCAGGTGTACGCGGACGAAGTCTCGCCGGTCACCGCCGACTTCATCCGGGGCAGGCGCGACGTGCGTGAGCCGCCCGGAACGGAGGTAGCGGACTTCGAGGAGTACACGCAGCTCTACCGCGAGTCCTGGTCTGACCCGGACCTCCGCTGGCTGCTCTCGACGGTCCCGAGCGTGATGGTCTTCGACGACCACGACGTCAATGACGACTGGAACATCTCCTGGTCCTGGGTCCAGGAGATGCGCGCCAAGTCGTGGTGGGACGACCGGATCACCGGCGCGTTCATGTCCTACTGGATTTACCAGCACATCGGGAATCTCTCGCCGCCCGAGCTCGCCGAGGAGGAACTGCTCCGTCTCGTGCAGGGGGACGACGACGCAGGCCCGCGGCTGCGCGAGATCGCCCGGAAATGGGACCGCGAATCGGCCGCCTCCCGCTGGGCGTTCTACCGCGATTTCGGCGACTCGCGGCTGCTGGTCGTCGATTCACGCGCCGCCCGGGTGCTCAGCGATGAGCGTCGCGAGATGATCGACGAGGAGGAGTGGGACTGGGTGGTCGAGCACTCGCTCGGCGCGTTCGATCACCTGGTCATCGCGAGCACCCTGCCCGTCTTCATGCCACCGGGGATCCATCACCTCGAGGCCTGGAACGAAGCTGTCTGCGCAGGGCGCTGGGGGCGCGTCGCGGCACGATTGGCCGAGCGCCTGCGCCGAGCGGTCGACCTCGAGCATTGGAGCGCCTTCAACACATCCTTCGAACGTCTCTGCGAGTGGCTTCGACGGGTGTCGGCAGGAGCC
>DASUXI010000006.1:0-20055 GCA_036377995.1 Gaiellaceae bacterium | reverse complement strand
GTGTCTGCGCTGGGCCAGGAGGTCGGCGCCGGCGAGCTGAGGGCTCGGGCCGGCGTGCTGACCGGAGAGGCCGCGGTGACGATCGGCGCCACCGCCGAAGGAATGGTCGCAGGCGACCTCGTCAACACCGCCTCGCGGGTGCAGTCGGTGGCAGAACCGGGCTGCGTCTATGTCGGCGAGTCCACGCGGCGGGCGACCGAGCAGGCGGTGTTCTACGAAGACCTGGGCTCGTTCGAGCTGAAGGGCAAGGAGGGCCTGACGCCTCTGTGGAAGGCGGAGCGAGTTATCTCCGGCGTGCGCGGCACTCTGAAATCGCAGGGTCTGGAGGCGCCTTTCGTCGGACGGGACCGGGAGCTCCGCCAGATCAAGGATCTCTTCCATACGTGCGCCGAAGAGAAGAGGGCCCAGCTCGTCTCGGTCACCGGCATCGCCGGCATCGGCAAGTCGCGCCTCTCGTGGGAGTTCTACAAGTACTTCGACGGCATCGCCCAGTCCGTCTACTGGCATCGCGGCCGCTGCCTCGCCTACGGCGAAGGAGTGACATACTGGGCGCTCGCGGACATGGTGCGGTGGCGCTGCCGCATCGCAGAGGAGGACCCCGCGGGCTCCGCCTTCGAGAAGCTCCAGGCGACTCTCGCCGAGCATCTCCTCGATCCCGACGAGCGGCGCTTCGTCGAGCCGCGGCTCGCTCACCTGCTCGGGCTCGGCGAGCGCGAGTCGCACGAACGGCAAGACCTGTTCGCCGCCTGGCGCCTGTTCTTCGAGCGCCTCGCAGACGTCTACCCGACCGTGCTCGCGTTCGAGGACATGCAGTGGGCGGACGCATCTCTGCTCGACTTCGTCGAGTACCTCCTGGAGTGGTCGCGCAACTCGCCGCTGTGCGTGATCACGCTCGCCCGCCCCGAGTTGCTCGAGCGTCGGCCGACCTGGGGCGCCGGCCATCGCAACTTCACCTCGCTCTATCTCGAGCCGCTTCCACCTGACGCGATGGAGGCTCTGTTGACCGGCCTCGTTCCCGGTCTGCCTGCGACCCTGCGCGACCAGATCCTCGCCCGCGCCGAAGGCGTTCCGCTCTACGCGGTCGAGACAGTCCGGATGCTGCTCGACCGCGGTGCGCTGATCCAGGAGGGCTCCGTCTACCGGCCGGTCGGCGCCGTCGAGGCGCTCGAGGTGCCGGAGACGCTCCACGCGCTGATCGCCGCCCGTCTCGACGGGCTGTCGCCGGAGGAGCGCCGGCTGCTGCAGGACGGCTCCGTGCTCGGGAAGACGTTCTCCCGCGCGGCGCTTGCCGCGCTCACCGGCCTCCCCGAGGCGGAGCTCGATCCCCTTCTGCACTCGCTGGTTCGCAAGGAGGTCGTTTCGCTTCAGTCCGACCCGCGTTCGCCGGAGCACGGTCAGTACGGCTTCCTGCAGGACATCGTCCGGCACGTCGCCTACGAGACGCTTCCGCGGAGAGAGCGCCGGGTGCGTCATCTCGCCGCGGCCGAGCATCTTTCCTTGGCTCCCGGCGAGGACGAGTTGACCGAGGTGATCGCCTCGCATCTCGTCGAGGCCTACCGGCTCGACCCCGACGCCGAGGATGCGGCTGAGATCAGAAACCATGCCAGGACCGCGCTCGTGAGTGCAGGCGAGCGAGCGGCATCCCTCGCCGCCGCTGCCGAGGCGAAGCGTTACTTCGAGCAGGCTGTCGAGCTGACTGATGAGCCGCTCGAGAACGCACGGCTACTCGGGCGTGCGGGCGAGATGGCCGGCTACGCGGGCGATCCCGACACTGCCCAGAAGCTGATCGAGAAGGCCATCGCGATCTACGAGGCCGAGGGCGATACGCATGCCGCAGCCCGGGCCACCTTCAAACTCCAGCGCGCCGTGGGGTTCACCGGCCGCCGGGATGAGGGACTTGCGCGGCTCGAGCACGCCTTCGACGTCATCGCGGGCGACGAGCCCGACGAGGATCTCGCCATGCTCGCCGCAATGCTTTCTCGCACCTACTGGTTCAGCGGTGACCTCGAACGGGCCGCCGCCAGGGCCGAGCTCGCGCTCGACATCGCCGAGGCGCAACGGCTGCCGGAGCCGCTGTCGCTGGCGCTCCGGAGCAAGGCGGCCGTCTCGTACAGCCGTGGGCACCCCCAGGAGTCCGACGCTCTCGTCAAGCATGCGCTCGAGATCGCGCTCGAGCACGACCTCGCCGAAGGCGCAGCAACCTGTTACTTCCTTCTCTCCGACCGCTGCTTTCGGCGTGACCGCTATGCGGAGGCGCTCGGCTACCTAGACGAGTCGCTCGCTTTGGCGAAGAAGATGGGAAGCCGCCCCTGGGAGTGGTCGGTGCTCGCAGAGAGGACGTATCCCCTCTTCATGTTGGGCAGCTGGGACGAGGTGCTGGCGACCGCCGACGACTTCACCCAGGAGCAGGTCGACGCCGGCGGGGTCGTCCTCAGTGTGCTCCAAACCGGGGTCTACGTGCACATCGAGCGCGGCGAGCTCGACGAGGCTCGCCGGATCTTCTCGCTCTTCTCGCGGCTCGAGAGCTCGACCGACCTCCAGGACCGAAGCACCTACCTGGCGGCGACTGCGGCTCTGAGGCTGGCCGAAGGTCGCTTCGAAGAGGCGCTTTCTGCGGGCGTTGCGACACTCGACACGGTGCCAACGCTTGGCGCCGAATTCCAGGGCGTCAAGCACGGCATCGTCGACGCGCTCGAGGCGGCGCTCGCCGTCGGCGACTCCGACCGAGCGCGGGAGCTCATGGCGTTCATCGACGGGCTGACTCCGGGGGCGCGGCCGCGCTTTCTCGAGGCACAGGCGCACCGGTTCCGCGCCCGGATCGCCCGCGACGCGGCCGGTCTGGAGGCAGCGGTGCGCATCTTTCGCGAGATCGAGACCCCGCTCTGGCTCGGGGCCACGCTTCTCGAGCACGCCGAGGTGACCGGGAGTGAGACCTCGCGTGCCGAGGCGCGCGAGATCTTCGAGCGGCTCGGGGCATCGCCCTGGCTCGAGCGGGCCGGGGCGGGCGCACCCCGGGTCCAGTCGCAGGTTTCCGCCTGATCCATCGGGCCGGGGGGCCAGTCAGCCGACGGGCGTGGGAACCGCCTGTTCGCGATGCTCCGCTTCGATCTGAATCCGGGGGAGCCACTCCAGCCAGGCCGGGAGGTACCAGTTCCATGCCCCGAGCAGCTGCATCGCTGCCGGGAGCAGGACAGAGCGGATGATGGTGGCGTCGATCAAGAGCGCCGCCGCGATGCCGAAGCCCATCTGCTGGAACATAACCAGGTCGCCCATCGCGAAGCCGCTGAAGACCGCAACGATGATCAGAGCGGCCCCGGTGATCAGCCGCGCGGTCGAGGTCACGCCGTAGCTGACTGCCTCGGACGTCGAGCCGCTCTGTTCGTATCGTTCCTTGATCCGGCTGAGGAGAAAGACCTGGTAGTCCATCGACAGGCCGAACAGGACGGAGAAGAGGAAGAGCGGGACCCAGGCCTCGATGGCGTCCACCTTCTGAAAGCCGAGCAGGCCGGAGCCGACCCCGTGCTTGAAGACGAGGACGACCAGGCCGTAGGCGGCGCCGACCGAGAGCAGGTTCAGCACGATCGACGTGACTGCGATGACGATCGACCGAAAGACGACGGTCAGGAGCACGAAGCTCAGGCCGAGCACGAACGCGAACACGATCGGGAGCCAGCGGTTCATCGCATCGATGAAGTCGACGTTGTCCGCCGTGTCGCCGCCGACGAGCACGCGCACGTCGGTCCCGCGAAAAACGCGGGGAATCTCGACCGAGCGGAGGTGCCGAACGGCGTCCAGCGCGCGCCGGCCGGTCTTGTCCCCCGCCACCCACACGCCGATCGCGGCGACGTCGCCACTCGCGCTGAAGCGAAGGTCGCTCTGGCCGAAGGCGGGGTCGTGCGCGAGGCTCGATCGCAGGCGAGCGATTCCCGCCCGGACGCGCGGGGAGCCGACGTCCCCCTGGACAGCAATCAGAGCCGGGCTCGAGCTCGCCTGCGGGAAATCGCGTGCGAGGGCCTCATAGCCGCGCTTCGCCTCGAGGCGGTTGGGGAGCGTGCCCACGCCGCTCGCACCCAGGCTCAGCCCGAAGGCCGGTATTGCCAGAGCGACGAGTAACGCAGCGAAGGCGACGAAGCTCGCCGCCGGACGGCGCATCACCCCGCGCACGATCCTCCCCCAGAAGCGGCTCTCGCTCGCGGACGCCTGGCCGATATTGCGGCCGAGCCAGGGGACGCGCAGCGAGTCGACGCGGTCACCGAGGACGCCGAGCAGCGCGGGCAGGAGCGTGAGTGCGGCGGCCACCGAGACGATCCCGACGGCGATCGCCCCGAGCGCCAGGCTCTTCATGACATTGGATGGGACGAGGAGCATCCCGGTCAGTGCGATGACGAACACGGAGCCGCTGAACAGCACCGCGCGGCTGGCGGTGGCGCCGGCGGCCGCGATCGCGTCGAGCTCGGTCCGCCCGCGGCCGCGCTCCTCGCGGTAACGGGAGACGACGAAGAGCGAGTAGTCGATCCCGAGCGCGAGGCCCATCCCCGTGAGCATGTTGATGAGGAACACGGAAACGGTGAGCGTCCCCGCAACGATCGCGCACAGCCCGAGCGCGACGATGATGGAGATCACCGCCATGAACAAGGGCACGAGGCCCGCGACGAGCGTGCCGAAGACGAGGATGAGCACGACGAGCGCCGCCGGCAAGCCGACCTGGAGCTCGCCCGACTTCAGATCGTGTTGCGAGAGCTGATTGAAGTCGTGGTCGAGCGTCCCCTCACCCGTCATCACGGCGCTGAAGCCGTTGCGGCCGTCGCTGCGCTCGACCACGCGCAGGAGCGGGTCGACGTCCGCCTTGCGCTGAATCGTGATCAGGGTCGCATGCCGGTCACTCGAGACGAGCGAGCGGTCGTGCGTGGAGTAGTACGTCGACGCGTTCGCGACCACGCCGCTGGCCTTGCCTTGCACGACGATCCCGCCGACGAACTGCCTGAACGTCGGATCGTCGACGGTCGCCGTCGCCGAGCGGACGACGATGAGCTCGTCGACGCCCTTCCGGTCGGGCGGGAAGCGGTCCGCGAAGAGACGCTCTGCCTGGCGTGATTCCGGGTTGCCGGTTACATGCCCGTTCGTCGTCAGGTTGCCCGGCAGAAGGGTGACCGCCAGACCGAGCGCGACCACGACCGCCGCAAGCCACCCCGCGAACGTCCACCACGGATGAAGGCTCGCCGATCGCGCGAGCTTCTCGGTCACCTCACAAGGAAATCACGCCGGCGCCTGCTGGGGAATACGGCTAGCCGTACTCGTCGCCCAGGGGAGAGAGGGAATTTCGGGCCTTGGCGCCGAGATCTTGCGTCAACGGGTGCCGAATCCGTCTGCCTCTTGGTTGCGTAGAACAAGCAAGACAGGAGGTGCAGCAATGAAGGAGATGAACCATCGTCGGACGGAGAAGGCCGCGGTCATGAGGCACCAGCGCGTGGCCCACACGGTTGCCGCGCTGACGCTGACGGCGATGCTCGGCGTGATCGGGCTTCTCGCCGCCGGCTCGGTCGCTCGGAGCGCGACTGCGACAAACCCGACGGTGTCGCTCCGAAAGACGAAGCTCGGCGAGATCCTTGTGAACTCGAGGGGCCACACTCTCTACCTATTCTCCAAAGACAGGAACGGCAAGAGCGCTTGTAACGGCAGCTGCGTGAAGTTCTGGCCGCCCTCGATCCGCAGCGGCAAGCCGACGGCCGGCGCTGGTGTGAAGACGTCGATGCTCGGCGTAACGAAACGCAGCAACGGCAGCCTCCAGCTGACCTACAACAAGCACCCGCTCTACACCTTCGCGCTCGACAAGCAAGCGGGTCAGACAAACGGCGAAGGCAATCTCGCCTTCGGTGCCAAGTGGTACGCCGTCTCCGCCAAGGGAGCCGCCGTCGTCAAGGCTTCCACAGCTACCACGACCACCACCACCACTCCCTGCCGTTACCCTCCCTGTCCTTGACGCTCAGGCGAGTCCGTGTTGGTAGGCGTAGCGGACGGCCTGGGCTCGGTCGCGTACGCCCCCTCCGTTAGGAGAGCTCGGCGTTCCGCAGCTTGAGAGCGACTGACTGGAGCAGCTTCCAGCCGACCTCCCCGTTCTCGACGACGAGCGGTCGGAACTCCCAGAGGGTCAGCCCATAGCAGGCGAGGTCAGTCGTCGCGGTGATCGTCGCCGACCGGACGCCCTCGTCGATCAGGGCGATCTCGCCGAAGTGGTCGCCCGGCCCGAGGCTGCGCCGCTCGGAGCCGCGGACGGAGACGGCTGCCTCGCCCGACTCGATCAGGAAGAACGCGGCAGCATCGGTACCCTCCTTGACGATCGTCTCGCCGGCCGGGAAGCGCCGCGTTTTGAAGAGCAGCGCGACCTGTGCCAACTCTTCGTCGTCGAGGTTGGCGAAGAGAGGCACCGTGCGGAGCGCGTCGACGGGCGCGCCGGGCATCAGGAGCCACCTACCCTGGTCACGCCGCGGCACTGCAGCAGGTAGAGCGTGCTATCTGCGAACGCCCACTCGACGTCACGGTCTAGACCGTAGACCTCCTCGCATCGACGAGCGAGGCCGCTCAACTCGACGAGCCGTGCATCGTCCAGGCAGAGCTTCTCGACCAGCTCCGCTGCCACGTCCTCTTCGACCGTCCCGCCGGCAGCCAAGCTGCGAATTGCGACGCGCTTCAGCCCGGCGCGCCGTTCGAGCACCTGCCCGTCACGCCGGACGCGGTAGCTGTCGGGGATCACGAGCCCGGCGACCACGGCTTCGCCGAGGCCCCAGCTCGCCTCGATCATGCGCTCGTCCGCGCCTGTGACCGGGTTGCGGGTGAACATCACGCCGGCGCACTCAGGATCGAGAAGAGCCTGCACGACCACCGCGACGCTCGGGCGCGTGAAGAGCCCGACCCGCTTGCGATAGGTGATAGCGGAGTCGGAGTTCGCAGACCACCAGATCTCGCGCAGCGCGGTCCCGAGCTCGGCGGCTGACGGAACGTTGAGGAGCGTCAGGTGCTGCCCGGCGAAGCTGGCCTCGGCGCCGTCCTCGTCGACGGCGGAGGAGCGTACGGCGAGAGGGCCTCCGAGCGGGCCGACAGCCGCCGCGACCAGCGCGAGCGCATCGCCGTCGTCGGAGGCGACCGCCTCGACGAGCGCGCCGGAGAGCGCGACGCCCGGAGGGACGGGCAGGCCGTCGCGAACGGCCTGCCCTAACCCGACTGCCTTGGAGCCGAAGACCGAGGTGTCGGACACCTCGGTCAGCGGGAGCAGCACTCTCACGCGAAGGTCGTTACTTCGCCCGCGTCGCCGTCGACCCGCACGCGTGCACCGTCGGCGATACGGGCCGTTGCCTCGCGGGTGCCGACCACGCCGGGGATCCCGTACTCACGCGCGACGATCGCCGAGTGGGAGAGCAGACCGCCGCTGTCCGTGACGATCCCGCCGAGCAGCGGCAGCAGGATGTTGAACGCCTCGCTCGTCGACACGGTGACGAGGACGTCTCCCTGCGTGATCCGCCCGAACTCCGCGGGGCTCGAGACGAGCCGCGCCGTTCCCTCGTAGATGCCGGGACTTGCGGCAAGGCCGCGCAACCGGTTCTCGTCGTGCTCCTCCTGCGAGCTCCCGAAGACCGCGCCCATCGCGATCCCGGTCGCCCGCATGAGCCTCGCGATCCCCGGCGGGAGGCCCGACGAGTCGGGCGGCGGCGCGGGCGGCGTCCCGAGCGTCGCCGGTGCATCCTTCGGCGAGTGGGTCGTGCGGTAATCGGCCCGCGCGGCGAGCTCGTCGGCCGACGGGCCGCCGCTGCCCACGAGCAGCGCGCGCATCTCGCCGACGTCTGCGTCCAGGAGGTGCTCCGGCGCGTGCAGCCGGCCGGCGGCTGCGAGCCGCCGGCCGGCGGAGAGCGTCGCGCGGCGCATGATCCCGGCCGCCCAGATGTCGCTGTAGACACCGCGCTCGTCGCGGAGCCGGTACAGGAGCCGCGCTTCCGCGAACAGCTCGTCGAAGCTGTCGCGGTGCTCCTCCGGCACCTGCGCGCGAACCGCCACGGCGCGTGCCTCGACGTCGGGCTCCCCGGCCTCCGATTCGACGGCGGCACGGATCGTGCGGAGCAGCTGGTCGGGCAGCTCGAGCGCCGACGGCTCGGCGATGTCGAAGCCGTCGAGCAGGCGGTTGCCGACGAGGTCGAGGTACTCGCGGACAGCGGCGCCGGTGTCACCTTCGAGCGACGCGAGAGCGTCGAGCGTCGCAGCAGGATCCGCGTCGGACGCGAGCAGCTCCTGCGCCCGCGAGTCGGACCGGATCGCGCCGACCATTCGCTCCAGCTCCGCCGAGGCGCCCGCCGATACGGGCGAAGCGCCACGCATCAGGCCGAGGAGCTCCGAGGGCGGCAGCCCCGTCCAGTCGCCCACGTGGGCGAGAAAGTCGCCCGTCGGCACGATCGCGCTCGCGGTGTAGCGCATGTGCTGCGTGATCATCGCCGCGTGGTGGTCACGGCAGCGTTCCAGGTACTCGGCAAGCTCCTCGTCCGAGAGCGCGCTGGGATCGACGGACTGCAGCTCACGGTGCTTCGCGATCGCAGCCGGCTTCGCGCTCTCGTCCCACTCGCGAAGCTGATCACGCCAGAGCTTCCCCGTCATCACCGCGTCCGCGCGCGCGAAGCGCTGCGGAATCTCCTCCTCGGGCGCCGGCAGCGTGGTCTTGTAGGCGATGCCGTTCACATAACGCATCGCGAGCCCGCCCATCAGCATCCCGTAGAACGACGCAAAGTCCGCTGTGCCCGCGACGAACGCCGCCGGGTGAACCTCTGTCCAATAGCGCGTCAATGCGCGAGGGAAGTGCACGGGATCCTGTTCCCAGAAGCCAGGTCCTGGCGGCTCGAACCGCAACTCGGTCGCTGTCTCCGCAGTGGTCAAAGTGAGCTCCTATCTGTTGAGTGGTGACGACAGCGCCTGCCGCAGAACCAGCCGATTATGTACCTGTCGGTCGCCAAGAAGAAGGTCGAACCTCTTCGAGCGTTGGCGCCTGGAGCGACAACGAGCTTGTGCCTGGTGCGCTTTCTCGGAGAGGCGGGCTGCGGATCTCCGAGCTCAAGGCTGTGCGATGGGCATTGCAGTCTGGTTGCGGAGAACTACCCATCGACAGCAGGGGATCCACGATGCCGCGGACGCGCCGGGCGGTTGACGCTCCCGCGAAAGAGACGGGAGAGGAGATGGCGGCGGTCCAGCCGATAGCAGCGGTCACAACCGATGCGACGATCAGCCGGCGCAGGCAGACGGCGCACTTCCTACGGCACGAAGGGCGAATTTGCCCTGTCGGAACACGGGCTGATGATGCCGGCGATGCTCATCCCGATGTTCCTCCGGCTCGACCTCTACACGGGACGGGCCCGACACGCCGGCCACCACACGGGTGATGGCGGCAAGCACTGAGGGCAATTGTTTCTTCGCCCCCGATCGCAGGCATTGACCGGTACTGGCTACCGCTCGGCGCCGGCGGCCGCTCGGTACGGCTGAACGGAAAGGTGTTCGAGGCTGTCGCGGCGCGGCTCGGAGGTCGAGAGCGCTGCGACCTCTACCACTCGGCGCTCGAGGTGCATGTGCCGGAGGGGCGGTTCGTGATCGAGCAGGCACCGGCGTGGAGCGACGGCGCGGAGCGCGGTGTGGTTGCCACCGGTGCGGTCGGCGCGGGCGCGGCGGGGCGCTTCCGGCCTTTTCGCTATGAGATCCGCCGCTGGCGCGACGGCGTCATCCCCGATGTCGCCGAGGCGGTCGAGAGCCCGCACCGCCTCAGCGAGGGTCCCCTGTGCGCGCGGCGGCTGCTCGAGCTGGTGCCGCAGGTGCCGACGCCCGTCTGGGGCCGCGACGAGCTGCGCCTTGGCGAGATGTGGAACTCGAAGTCGCTGATCTCCTGGCTGATCGCGCGTAGCGGGCTCGATGTCGAGTCGATCCAAGCTCCACTCGGGGACGAGCCCCGGGGTGGCGGGCCGGCATCGTCATGGCGCGCCGTTCGTAGGCACACACCTCGTTCTAGAAGCTGTGCGGGACGTGGGTCGCGTGCATGCCGAGCACGAGTGCGACCGCGAGCCCGAAGTAGAGGAGCCCCATGATCAGTCGTTGGTGGGGAAGCACTCGATAGTACTCAAGCATCTGCGGGAAGCGGCGCATCTGCCAGCGCCGCCAGAGCTCCGAGCCGGCGAGCAGGAGGATGATGATCAAGATCGGGTTCGGCCGGTAGATCACTAGGGCGAGAAGTCCCAGGAAACCGACAAGCCAGAGTGCTGGGTGAAGGGCTGAGGTGATCCGCCCGCCATCGAGCGGGATCACGGGGAGCAGATTGAAGAGGTTGATGAGGAACCCGAGAAAGGCAAGCGCCTTCAGAGGCCGCGAGTCGAATGCGACGCCGGCGAGGTAGAGGGCGAGCGCGCCCGCGGAGCCGAGCAGCGGCCCGGCAATTGCGAGCCGGGCTTCACGCCAAGCGTTGTGAGGCATCTGCTTCATCGTGATCAGCGCGCCCATGAACGGGATGAAGACGGGAACCGAGACGGGTAAGCCTTGCCGTTTCGCCTCGAGTACGTGTCCCATCTCGTGCACGAACAGCAGCGCGATCAGTCCGATCCCGAACCACCAGCCCCCGAACCACACATAGAACGCGGCCGACACGAGCATCGAGAAGAGGAACTTGAACTTGAGCAGCACGGCGCCAAACTTCGCAAGGAACGCGGCGATCGCCCCGAGGGGCGCCAGCAGCTTCCGAATCGTCGCGCGCCAGTCCCAGCCGCCACGCGGCTGAATCGGCTCATAGCCACGCCACTCGTGCGGGTACTGCTCCATCCAGCCATTGTGCCCGCGGGAAGGCTCGCGAGGTCGCTCTTAGGCTTCTCTCTTAGTTGGGGTGCGGCGGTTGTTTCGGCCGAGCGCCAGGATCGTCGCGCGAGCGGTGCCGCATCGCTCATGGCGAATCGGCGTCACGTCACCTCACGACGAGCCAAGCGCCTCCCTGACCTTGTGGATCGCCGCGGACTCAGCGGGGCTGAGGCCCCCCTTGGCGTTTGCGACGTTGTCGGCGACGCCCAGCACGAGCTGCCGGTACGCGTCCAATTCATCCGGCGCCTTCGACGTCAGCGTCGCAATCGCCGAACGCACGGAGGCGAGCGTCTCCGTCTCCACCTTCTCCGCCGACGACGTCAGACCGAAGCCGCTCCCGTGGACCTCCGCAAGCTCCCGGACGAGTTGGCTCTCGCCCTGCTCGTGCTGCTCGGCCATGTATCGCGCGAGCGCGCCCACCTCGCCGAACGTGTCCGTGAAGTCACGGTCGCTGGCCGAGACGAGTATCCCGACTCCCGTGACGCCCTTCTGCATCGCCTTCCATTCCTCCTCGGTGAAATCGGCCTTGCTCGCCATCGCAAACTCCTTCCTCGTGTCCGGGTCGTGAAGTGTCGCAAGCCGGGCGAGGGAACGCGGCGCCCACGGACCGGCGAGAGGGGATTTCCGGCCGGTGGCCCGCCGAATCAGACTCCTCGGGGTCGAGCCGAGTGTGATTGACCCGGGCTACGCTCGAAGGTGTTGCCGGCCGGAAGCGGACTCTTCAGCCGCGAGCAGATCGAGCGAGGTCGCTCGTACCATCGACCGCTGTACCTCGCGGCGATGGCCGAGATCGCGCTCGACTTCGCCCTGCTCGCGCTCCTCTCCTTCACCGTGCTCGGAGATCACCTCTACGCGCTCACGAGCGGCTGGCCGTGGTGGGCGCGCGGCCTTGCCTTTTCGCTCTGCGTCCTCGCGCTGGCGGCCGCCGTCCGCCTGCCGATCGCGTTCTGGGCCGGCTACCTGCATGAGCACGCGTGGGCACTCTCGGCGCAGTCGCTCGGCGGCTGGTCGCTGGACAGACTGAAGGGGCTGGCGATCTCTCTCCTCCTCAGCACGGGAGCGCTTCTCGCTCTCCTCGTCGCCGCGCATGTGTGGCCGGTCGCCTGGCCCGTGATCGTCGCCACCGCAGCCGCCTTCGTCGTCCTCACCTTGAGTTTCATCGCACCCGTCGTCCTCGAGCCGCTCTTCGGCCGCTTCGCGCCGCTCGCCGATCGAGAGCTCGCCGAGAGCGTGCAGACGCTTGCCGCCTGCGCGGGAGTCCCGGTCAGCCGGATCCTCGTCGTGAACGCGAGCCGGAGAACGCACAAGCTGAATGCGTACGTCTCGGGTCTCGGCCGCACGCGTCGCCTCGTCCTCTTCGACACGCTTCTCGCCGCGGCGAGTCCCCAGGAGGTGCACCTCGTCGTCGCGCACGAGCTGGGCCATCGCCGGGCGCGGCATGTGGCCAAGGCGACGCTGCTCGGCATGCTCGCCGCAGCGGCCTTCGTCGTCGGGCTTTGGGCGTTCCTCCGCTGGCCCGCTCTTCGCTCCGCGCTCGGCGCCACGGGAGCCGGCGACCCGCGGATCGTGCCCTTCCTCCTCCTGCTCGGGTCAGCCCTCGGCCTCCTCGCTTCCCCACTCGGCGCATCATTCTCTCGCCGCTGGGAGCGCCAGGCCGATGCCTTCTCGCTCGAGCTCACGCGTGATCCCGAGACCTTCGAATCGACCCACCGCCGACTCGCGCTCATGAACCTCGCCGACCTTGCGCCGCCGCGGCTCCTCTACCTGACGTCGTTCACCCACCCGACTCCGCCCGAGCGGATCGCGGCGGCTCGCGCGCTTCGACACCACAAGCAAATCTCGACTCAGCCCACCGGGACTTAAGCTTGACTTGATGAGCTCTGAGCCGGTTTCAGCGATCCCCTTGTGGTCGATCAAGACCCAGCCCGCGACGGCGGCCGGATGATCGCTGACACGCGGTTCGAAGCTCCGTAGGTTTCGCTTCGATGGGCAGCCTGCTATTCGAGCTCCTTCCTCTGGCGATCGTGTGTGCGCTTTCACCGTGGGCGATTGTCGCGGTGCTCCTGATGCTGGCCTCCGACCGGCCGTCCAACGCGGCGTTTTGGCTCTTCGGCTGGTCGCTCTCGACGTTCGCGGTCGGTGCGGCGATCGTGCTCTTCTTCAACGGCTTCGACTACTCCCGATCGAGCACTCCCACGAGGGCGGCCTGCATCGTCCAGATCCTCCTCGGGATACTGCTGCTCCTGGCCGCGGCCAGGTTCTGGGGCCGCCGCCCCGCCCGCACCGGGAAGCTTCCCACGGAGCCCGGCTGGATGACCCGGATTGGCCAGATGAGGCCCCTCTGGGCGTTCCTTATCGGTGCCTTCTGGATCAACACGACCTTGGTCGTGGCCGCCGGCATCGACACCCTGCGTGCCGAGCTCACCCGCCGGCAGTCGATCTCGGTCTTCGCCGTCTTCACGCTGGTCACGTTGTCGGTTCAGGGACCGCTGATCGTCTACGCCCGGGTCATGCCCGAGCGCTCGGCGATCGGCCTCACGCGCATCCGGGAGTGGATCGGGCGCAACCAGCTGACCGCGCTCGCGATCGCCGCCTTGGTCTTGGCCGTATGGCTCGGCAGTAAAGGGATTCGCGGCCTCCTGAGCTAGGACGGCAGACCATCCGCACCGGTGGCTCGGGATCAGGCTTGCCGCGCCGGGTCCCAGCCGGTCGTCAAGCCTTCGTCGAGGGCGTCGAGCGCGGCCATCTGGCGGTCATCGAGGGCGAAGTCGAAGACCGCTGCGTTCTCGGCGATGCGGCCTGGGTTCGACGAGCGCGGCAGCGGAACGAACCCCTTTTGCAGCGACCAGCGGATCAGGACCTGAGCACGGGTGTGCCCCACCTCGGCGGCGATCCCTGCAATCGTGGAGTCGTCCAACCTGCGGCCCTTGGTCAGCGGGCTGTACGCCTCGACGGCAATCCCTCCTTCAGCGCAGCGGCGCACCGTGTCCGCGCGTGTCCCATAGAGGAACGGGCTCAATTCGATCTGGTTCACCGCCGGGGGAACCGAGGCACGCGCCATGAGCCCGTCGAGGTGGCGGACGAGGAAGTTCGAGACTCCGATCGAGCGAGCGAGGCCCTCGGCGTGGAGCTCTTCGAGCACGCGCCAGCTCTCGAGCCGGCGCTCGTGCGGCCAGTGCAGGAGGTAGAGGTCGACGGCATCGAGACCGAGCCGCTCGAGCGACGCCTCGAAGGCGCGGCGGGCGGTCGACGCACCCTGGTCCGCGTTCGCGAGCTTCGTCGTCACCCACACGGAGCCCGGCGGAAGACCGCTCGCCCGGATCGCGTTGCCGACGTCGGCCTCGTTGCGGTAGACGGCAGCGGTGTCCACATGCCGGTACCCGGCCTCGAGCGCAGCAGCCACCGCCGCCTGCGTGGCGCGGCCGGGTGGGATCTGGAAGACGCCGAAGCCGAGCTGCGGAATCGCGCGGCCGTCGTTGAGGGCAATTGCCGGGGTCATGCCGCAGGGAGGCGGCGAGCCACCTCGGTCAGCGTCAGCCGGACGTTGTAGATCGGCGATCCTGGTTGCTGACGACGTCCGCCTTCAGCCAGTGAGCCGGTGTCGTAGGGCGCGAACCCGAGCTCCTCAATCAGGCCAGAGACGACGTGTCTTGCCTCCTCGTCATCACCCGCGAGGAAGATGACCTCCCGTTCCTCGAGTGGCGCTCCAGGGCGCCCGTTCTCGGCCAGACGCCCGTAGTAGATGGTGTTGAAGGCCTTCACGAGTCGCGCCATCGGCATCAACTTCGCCACCTCTTCCGAGGAGGTCGAAGGCTCGACGTCGATCACTCCGCCTGCGCCGTATGGGTTCATCGCGTCGACGACCACCTTGCCCGCGAAGCGCTCGCCCTCGGGGAGTTCCTCCCGCCGCCGCCAGGGAATCGCGAGGAAGACGACGTCGCCGAGCGCCACCGCCTCCTCCACTGTGACTGCGCGCGCCTTTACGCCGAGGTCGGCGACGAGATCGTCGAGGGTCTCAGGCCCCCGCGAGTTTGCGATCGCCACCTCTTCGCCCGCACGTGCGAAGAGTCGAGCGAGCGTCCCGCCGATCTTGCCGCTTCCAATGATCCCGATCGTCATTCTCTCCCCCAGTTCAGGGCTAGGTGTACGTGTGTAGCAACGTCTCCCTTGTGACCTCTATTCGAGCCGGCTCTGCAGGCACTTCTCGGATGGGCCGGGCAGGGATCGAACCTGCGATCTTGGGACTAAGAGTCCCGCATTGTGAGCAGTGGGAGCTGTGGGGATTCGCGGGCCCGGCGCGTAGGTTGAAATGAGGTCTGTTTGCCAGCCCCGACCCAGAACGCTGAGGTGCTGATTTTCGGCTTGGATAGGAAGATCACACCCCGATGACTATCCCGACCTGCTTGACGCTGTCGATGCCGGGACGTCCCAGCGCGAGCTGGCACGTCGCCCTATGAAGAGCAGGCTTCGATGTAATGATCGGCGGAGATGAGCGACGACTCCAACTCGAGGCCGCCTGAAAGGTCAACCAAGCCGGCTCGGAGAGCGCAAGTGGTTCGGGTTGGAACGAGCGCCTGGGCGAAGGGAATTGCGGTCACCTCCAAGGGGCGTGACTGGGCTGATCGGCAGGACCCCGCGACGCGCAGGGGCGCGGGCATCGGCTGGTACCGACGCTTCCGCGAGTCGGACGGCGGACTGCTGGCCGTCCTCATTGCCGCGTACTTCTTTGTCACCGCCATCCCCGCCGGGGTGGTGATGATGAACTACGTCTACAACGACCCGCACCAGGTGGCTGACCGCCTGACTCACCGACTCGACCTCACAGGCAGCGTCAAGTCGATGGTGGACTCGGTGCTCAACGGCGTTGGCGGACACCAGCTGGGCGCGACCCTGATCGCCGTGGCCGATGTGCTGCTCTTCGGGATGGGCTTCGGCCGCACGCTCCAGATCACACATGCGCGCTCCTGGAGGATCGATCTCGGCAAGCCCCAGTTCTTCGACCAAGCGCGTTATGTCTTGACGCTAGTCGTACCGCTCGCTCTTACTCTCCTTTACATCATCCAGACGAGGGCGCTGCACGGTCAGCCGAGCTGGATCGGCTGGCTGCTGGTGCCGCTCTGGATCGTCGTGCTGTTCGTCTACTTCGTCTGGATGCCGCATGAGCTCCTGCACAGGCGGGTGACCCGGCGGGACGTAGTCCCTGGAGCGGTCTTGACCCTCCTCGGCCTGGTCGGGCTTCGGCTGCTCTCGGCGCTGCTCTTCAGGCACTGGCTCGTCTGGTACGGGAAGTACTACGGCAGCCTGGGCATCGTCATGGCCCTGTTCTTCTGGATCATGCTCTACGCCAGCCTCTTGGTACTTGCCGCCGCGTTGTCGCCGGCGCTTGCGCACCGGCGTGACCTCCGAGAGGCCCAGAGGGCGCGCGTCGCAGTCACCGCCTAGAGACGTACCGCCCCGCCTGCCGCGGGCGAACATCGTCGAACGCCGCATGTCGAGGGTCATGCGACAGCCACCTTCTGTGCGCCTCGCAGCCAGCGTCATCGTCACCGCCACCGCGGGAGTGGTCGTCGTGGGCGGGATCCTCATGCGAGTGCTCGACCACGAGGAGTACGCGGACGTCTGGGTGGGCATGTGGTGGGCGCTTCAGACCGTGACCACCGTCGGGTGCGGAGACGTGACGCCCAAGAACCTTCAGGACGGCTCGTGGCGACGTTCGTGATGCTGCAGGGCATCGCCGTCCTGACCTCCGTCCAGCCGCTGGCAAACCCGCCGAATAGGGCGTCGACGGTCCGACGTCAGGTTGGTTCAAGCGCGGCTACAGCCCACGCTCCGCCTTGATGCGGCCTGATTTCACGGCTTCTTTGAGTGCGTTGTAGTCGCGTTCGTTCTGGTCGGCGTAGGTCTCGGCAAAGGTGGCGATGGCCTGATCGAATGTGTCGCTCGTGCCGAGGTAGCTGGCGATCGCGATCCGGTCACCGGAGCGAGCATGGGCGCGGGCGAGCGTCCAGCCGCACGTCCTCCCGTACGCAGCCGCGCCTTCGGGACGAGCGCCTTCGACCGCGAACGAGCCTTTCCAGTCTTTGAGCTGGCGGATGTAGAAGTCGCGCTCTTGGCCGTCGAGGGCGGAGGTGACGCGCTGCCAGCCGAGGAAGATGTCGCTGGCGGCCTGCATCATCCGCTGGCCGGCGACCACTCGCTGGCCGCTGTTTGTGTATTCGCTCTTGCCCACGAATTGCTCGAGCACCGACCGCTGGGCCTCCTTGATCTGAAGGAAGAGCGGGTCTTGGTTGTCGGTGCCGAGGCAGAGCGCGATCCAGGCGCGAGTGCCGACGCTTCCGACGCCGACCACCTTGCGCGCCAGGTCGATGAACCGGAACTGTTCGAGCAGATGGCGTCGGTCGGTCTCGAGGGTTCGTCGGTACGACCGGATCAGCACCCGGGCTTCTTCCTGGAGGGCCTCTCGGTCGCCGGCGCCCGGCATGAGCTCGTCGATCGGCACGATCAGCGGTGGATCGCTGATGATCCGCGGCTCTCCGTCGACGAGGTGGGTCAGCTTTCCGAACGCGTGCATGCTGTCTTTGGTGCGCGACTTTGCAAGATTGGCTTCGGCCTTCTTGAGTCTCTTGGGATCGACCCCGGCGGAGAACTCCCGGAAGGCCTGCTCGACGGGAAGCTGCGAATACCAGACCGCGAGGTTCGTCATCCTCGCGAACCCGGCCATCGCCTCGCGATAGGAGCGGACCGTGGCCAGGACGACGGTCTTGCGCTCGGCAGGCGAAAATCCGATCTCGCGCACCGCGATCGTGAAGCTGGCTGCGAGGCGTTTCACATCCCACTCCCACGGGCCCGGGGCGGTCTCGTCGAAGTCGTTGATGTCGAAGACCAGACTTCGTTCTGGCGAACCGAACACGCCGAAGTTCGACAGGTGGGCATCACCGCACAACTGCACCCGTAACCCCGACGTCGGTGTCCCGGCCAGATCGACAGCCATGATCAAGGCGCCGCCGCGGTAGAACGCAAAAGGCGACACGAGCATGCGGCCGTATCTGATCGGCACCAGTTCCGGCACGCGCGACGCCGCCTGCTCCTCGAGCAGCTCGATCGGGTCGGGCCGGTGGGGCGACGGCTCCCACTCACCGTGGAGACGACGGCGCACTTCGGCCCGTGCCGCCTTCCCGCGCGCCGCCCGCGCCTCGCGCGTGAAGTGCTCTACAGCCTTGGGCGGAGCGGTCGCTGCTGTCCGCGGCCTGATCTCTGTCTTCGTCGCGCTCATCGCCATCTCTCCTCTCCCGCCGTCGGGCTCGATGCCGGGTCCGTCCACCCTGCGCCGGATCGTCTCGCACTGTTGTCTGGAGGGAATCCTCCAAATGGGATGACGTCATCGATCGCGACTCCACCAAGCATCGCAAGCCATGTCGACGGCGACGTCACCTCCCGCGACGGGGCCCGAAGAGCAGCAGCGCGCCTGGTATGGCTCCTTGTTCGGGAGCATCCGCCCCTACGAGCGATCGTGGCTTTCGCAGGACGTCGTCGCTGGCGTCACGCTCGCCGCGCTGGCGATCCCGGAGGTGCTGGGCTACACGAAGATCGCCGGCACGCCGGTGATCACCGGCCTCTACACGATCCTGATCCCGATCGTCGCCTTCGCGATCTTCGGCTCGTCCCGGCATCTCGTGGTCGGGGGCGACTCCGCCACTGCCGCGATCATGTACGCAGGGATCGCCTCCCTCGGCATCGCCGGGTTACAGCCCTACACGTCGCAGTGGCTCTCGCTCGCCAGCCTGAGTGCGCTGATGGCGGCCGGGCTGCTCTTCCTCGCCAGGCTCGTGCGGCTCGGGTTTCTCGCCAACTTCATCTCCCGGACCGTGCTGGTCGGCTTCCTCACGGGCGTTGGCATCCAGGTCGCACTGGGCCAGCTCGACGGCATGCTCGGCGTCCCCGCCCCGCACGTCTCCCTCGATCGCGCCGCCGGCACGCTGATCAAGTTCTGGGACACGCTCACCGAGCTCGGCCAAGCCTCGGGAGCGACGCTCGCGGTCTCGCTCGCGGTGCTCGCGACGCTGATCGTCTTCGAGCGCTGGATCAAGGCCGTCCCCGGCGGCCTCGTCGCCGTCGTCGGCGCCATCGCGATCAGCTGGGGCTTCGACCTCGAGAGCCACGGCGTGTCCACGCTCGGCCACGTGCCGAGCGGGTTCCCCCACATCGGCTTCCCCAGCGGCGTCACGTGGAGCAACGCCTCCGGCCTGTTCGCCACCGCCATGTCGATGTTCCTGGTCATCCTGGCTCAGAGCGCCGCCACCTCGAGGGCGTACGCGGTCAAGTATCAGGAGCGCTTCGTCGAGAACGACGACCTCGTCGGCCTGAGCGCCGCCAACCTCGCCGCCGGTCTCAGCTCCACTTTCGTCGTCAACGGCAGTCCGACCAAGACGGAGATGGTCGACGAGGCGAGGAGCCACACGCAGCTCGCCCAGCTGACGACGGGGCTCGTCGTCCTGATCGTCCTCCTCTTCCTGACCAAGCCGCTGCAATACCTGCCCAACGCCGTCCTGTCCGCCGTCGTCTTCCTGATCGGGCTCAAGCTCGTGAAGATCGGGAACATGCAGGAGATCTGGCGGCTGCGCAAGGACGAGTTCGTGGTCGCCGCCATCACCGCCACCGTCGTCGTCTGCGTCGGCGTCAAACAGGGCATCGTCCTGGCGATCATCCTGTCACTGATCCTGCACGTGAGGCGGCACTACAGCCCGAGCGACCGGGTCGTGAGCTGGGACGCCGACGGCCGGGTCAGGCTGAGCAGGCCGATTCCGGGGACGCTCTCCGAGCCAGGGCTCGTTGTCTACCACTTTGCGGTGGGCATCTTCTACGCAAACGCCGAGCGACTCTCGGAGGAGGTCATCGGCCTCGTCGACGTTCCCGAGCCGCCGCGCTGGTTCGTGCTCGACGCAAGCGCGATCGACGACATCGACTACACGGGCGGCAAGACGCTTTCCGAGCTCGTCGACCAGCTGGCCGAGCGCCACGTCGCGCTCGCCGTCGCCGGCGCGAGCGGGCACATCCGCAACGAGCTCGACCGCTTCGGCGTCACCGGCAAGATCGGGGCCGATCGCTACTACGACAGCGTTCAGGCTGCCCGCCGAGCGTTCCGCGCCGCTCGAGAGGAGCCGGGCGGGGCGAACACAACGGGATAAGCCTCCC
>DASUXI010000005.1:0-10339 GCA_036377995.1 Gaiellaceae bacterium | reverse complement strand
CCCATGCCGGGCTCGATCGAAGCGATCTTCCCGTTCGCCTCGCAGGTCTCGCGAACGGCGTTGACGTGGGCGAAGCGGTTCGCCCATTCGAGGTTCGCGATGATGATCACCTCGTCCGAGCCGACCATCGCGCGGTGCAGGTTCGCCGGCGGCGCCATTGGAAAGCGCACGTCTGCGCGGCCGCGCCGCACCTGCATCTCGTTGTTCATCACGACCGGCCAGCCGCCGCGCTCGACCACGACCTCGGCGACCGCCCTCGCCTCCTCCTCGCGATCGTCGTCGCAGATGATCGTGACGACGTCGCCGTCCTCGACGGAGAAGCAGACGTCGACGATCAGCGCGGCGTCTTTCAGCAGGTTGTCGTTAGCGACCACGGTGGCCATCCTTCACCTCACCCTCTCTGCAGAGAACACGGGGAGCACTTCTTCGGCGAAGCGCTGGACTTGCCCGAACTGGTCGATCGCGCCGAACCGGCAGATGAAGTGGTCGACGCCCGCGTCGGCGAAGGTGCGGATCCACTCCGCGATCTGCTCGGGGGTGCCGACCGGGCCCCAGTTCGAGAGGTCCATCGCCTTCGACAGCTCGGGGTAGTACTTGGAGATGTAGTCGCCGAACGCGCTGCGGGCCTCGTCCTCGGAGTCGCCGATGTTCATCGTCACCTGGTAGGAGATGACGAGCCGCGAGAAGTCGTGGCCGTGCTCGTCGGCATAGCGCTCGATCAGGCCGAGCTGCTCGACGAGCTCGTCCGGGTGCTGGGCTCGACAGCACGTCATCCAGCCGTCCCCGTGCTCGACGATCCGGCGACAGGCGCGGTCGAGACGACCCTTCATCACCTCGGGCGGGGCGTCGCCGGTCAGTCGCGGGTTCGAGACGACCCACATCGGCGGCGGTGTCTGGATCGGCAGCAGCGGTGCCATTTCCGTGCCCGAGTAGAACTCGACGTCGTCATAGCGGCGGAAGGTGCCGTGGAAGTCGGTCTTGCCCTCGGTCCAGAGCTGGCGCATCACGGCGAGCCCCTCCTCGAAGAGGGTGCCGCGTCTGTCGTAGTCAAGGCTGAGCGCCTCGAACTCCCGGCGCACGCCCTCCTCGGGGTTGCCCATCCCGGCGCCGAGGATGGTGCGGCCGCCCGAGATCACGTCGAGCGTCGCCCACTCGAGCGCGAGGTAGAGCGGGTTGCGCGTCGAGGTGACCATGCAGGCGGTCCCGAGCTTGACGCGCGACGTTCGCTGCGAGATCGCCGAGAGGAGCGCGATCGGCTCGTACCGCGGCTTCGAGAAGAGCGAGTCGCCGACCCAGACGGAGTCGAAGCCGGCGTCCTCGACCGTGCTGGACAGGTCGAGCAGCATCTGGACGTCGTAGTCCGGCGCGATCAGCGGCTCGCGGTTGTTGAGATTGACGCCGAAGTCGAGCGGGCGGCCGCTCACGTGCCGACGCCTTTCAGGAGATCAACGGTCTCGACAGAAGTGGCCATCGTTCACCTCACCCTCTCGGTAGAGAACAGGGGAGCGGCTTCCCGGGAGTGCCGGCCGCTCACGAGCCGCCGTCCGCCGCGGCGAGGTCACTGTCGCTCAGAGCCTTCAGGCCCCGCTGCGGGACACGGATGTGCTCGCACATCAGGTGCGCGGCCCGCTCGGCGTCACCCCGTTTCGCCGCGCGCAAGAGCGCCGCGTGCTCTGCCACGGACCGTTGCATGTTGCCGCGCAGCGTCAGGGAACGAAGCCGGTAGCGGCCGAGTTGCCCGACGAGTTGCCGGTAGAGCTCTTGCAACGTGCCGTTGCCGGACGCTTCGAGCAGGCGGCTGTGGAAGGCGACGTTCGCATCGAAGAACCGGTCGACCTCGTTCCGCTCGGCGTGCTGCGCCATCGTGTCGTTCAGCCGTTGCAGCTCCTCGAGGTCCTCCTTGCCGAGGCGCGGGACGGCCAGCCTCACCGCCATCATCTCGAGCGCCTCGCGCACCTGGTACAGCTCGAGGAACTCCTCCTTCGAGAGCGAGCGAACCACAGCGCCGCGACGCGGCCGGACGATGACGAGGCCTTCGGAGGCGAGCCGTCCGAGCGCCTCGCGAATCGGGCCGCGGCTGACGCCGAGCTTCTCGGAGAGCGCGACCTCCGCCAGCTCGGCTCCGGGCTCGAGCTCTCCGGAGAGGATCTGCTCGCGCAGGCGCTCGTGGACACGCTGCCAGAGCGTCAGGTTTTCGAGCGGTGCCGGGTGACTCACGGCTGCTTCCGAAGGCGTTGCATTCAATCTCCGGCTTGGATAGAGTTGCGGCCGTCCGGCCTTGTTAACAGTTTGCAAGGCGACCCTACCAGCGAGTCTGGCAACGGGCAAGAGTCAGCTACGGCGCAATCGGATCGATTCGCCGGGATGAAAGGAGTGCCTCGGATGCACATGCGAGTACGTGGAGCGCGGATCGTCATGGCCGTTGCGGCGGTCGGCCTACTCGCTGCCGGCACCGCCTATGCAGCCGGGGCGCTGCAGGCGGCGAAGGTCACGAAGGTGGGGTTCGCCTCGCCGGCGAAGGCCAGCGACTACGGCTGGAACCAGCAGGGCTACAACGGCGCGAAGGCGGCCGCCTCGGCCACGGGCGCTCAGTTCAAGGCGATCACGAACATCGGCTACGACAAGACCGACGTGATCCTGCGACAGCTCATCACCGGCGGCGCGAAGTTCATCGTCGCGCACGCGAGCGGCTACGACACGATCGCGACGCGCCTGGCCAAGCAATACAAGGTGCCGATGATGACCTACGACGTCCCGACGAATCTGAGCAAGGGTCTCGTCTCGTACATCACGACCTCGAGTCAGGAGGGCGCGTACCTCGCAGGCGTGCTCGCCGCGAAGACGACCAAGACCCACAAGGTCGGGATCGTCATCTCGGCTTCCGACGACAACTGGTACAAGATGAGCGGCGGTTTCGCTGCAGGTTTCCGCAGCGTCGACAAGTCGTCGAAGATCTTCTTCGCGACGGTCAGCCCGACCGGCTATGACGATGCGGCCGGCGGCAAGCGTGTCGCCAGCAGCGTGATCGCGCAGGGCGCCGACGTGCTCTTCACGATGGGCGACAACGCCTCCTTCGGCTACCTCCAGGCGGTCGAAAGCGCGAAGGTCGGCCACAAGGTCTGGATGATCGGCGACATCGGTGACATGACGCCGATCGACAAGAAGCACGTGTTCCTGTCGTCGGTGCTCTGGAACTTCACCGCCGTGTTCACCCAGGCGATCAAGGACGTGAACAGCGGCACCTACGGCACGCACGGCTACAACCTGAGCCTCAAGAACGGCGGCATCTCGCTGCTCAAGTCGAAGTACATCGCGGCGGGCACCTGGTCGCAGATCCAGAAGACGCAGGCGAGCATCAAGGCCGGGAAGATCAAGATTCCGGTCGCGCACAACGCGAAGGCCGTCCAGAATCTGATCAAGTAGGTACGAAGGCGACGCGCACCCGTGGCGGTTCTCGGACCGTCGCGGGTGCGCGGAGCGCCTCGAGGAACGTTGCGTTGCAGGAAATCGGGCCGAGCACGGTGAACGCACGGAACACCAACGGAGTGCCGATCGTCGAGCTGGTCGGGATCGCCAAGTCGTTCCCCGGGGTGCTCGCGAACGACGACGTGAGCCTGACACTTCGCGGCGGCGAAGTTCACTGCCTGCTCGGCGAGAACGGCGCCGGCAAGTCGACCCTGATCGGCATCCTCTCGGGGCTGATCCGCCCGGATGCGGGCACGATCCGGATCGAGGGCGTCGAGACGGCGATCTCCTCGCCGCGGAAGGCGCTCATGCTCGGGATCGGCACCGTCCACCAGCACTCGACGCTCATCCCGGCATTGAGCGTGCTCGAGAACCTCATGCTCGGCGACAACCGGGGGGTACGCCTCGACCGGGCCGCCGCACGGCGGCGTCTCGCCGAGCTCGCGGGTCAGCTCGGTGTCGAGATCGACCCCAATACGAGAGCGGCCGACCTTTCGCTCGGCCATCAGCAGCAGGTGGAGATCGTCAAGGCGCTCTGGCGAGGCTCCCGCGTGCTGATCCTCGACGAGCCGACCTCGATGCTGACCCCGCAGGGCGTCGCGGAGCTGGCGAACGTCCTCGCCCGGCTGAAGAAGCAGGGCCACGCCGTGATCTTCATCACCCATAAGCTGCACGAGGCGCTCTCGCTCGGCGACGAGATCTCGATTCTCCGTCAGGGACGGCTTGTCGGCACGATCGACCGCGCGGCCCTGCGCTCGAAGAGCCAGGAGGCGCTGCGGGCCGAGATCGTGCGGGTCATGTTCGGGGACGAGGCGCGCGCAGTCGCCGACCTCGCGGAGCTGAAGGAGGAGCTCGACAACGTCGAGCGGATGGCCCGGGTGGTTGCACCGGAGGCCGAGACCGTGCTCGAGCTCCAGGGCGTGAGCTCGGCGGGCGAGGGCTCGGAGCTCGGGGTCGAGGACGTGTCGCTCGACCTCAGGGAAGGCGAGATCCTCGGCGTCGCGGGTGTCGACGGCAACGGCCAGCGCGCGCTCGCGGAGGTGATTGCGGGGCAGCGTCCCGCGAGCGCGGGCAACATCGTGCTCTACGGCGGTTCGGTCACGCGGATGAAGGTCGCGGCCCGCCAGAAGCTCGGCCTGCGATACGTGACCGACGACCGCCTGGGCGAAGGCATCGTCGGCACGCTCCCGGTGGGGCTGAACCTGTTCTTGAAGCGTGTCGGCGAGCGCCCGTACTGGCGGCACGGCCGGATCCAGCGCGCGGTTGTCGAAGGGCACGCGGCCGAGCTCGTCCGCGAGTTCGACGTGCGAACGCCGTTCGTGACGACACGCGCTGCAACGCTCTCGGGGGGCAACATCCAGAAGATCCTGCTCGCGCGGGAGTTGAGCTCCCAACCGAAGGTCGTGGTCTTCCACAAGCCGACGTACGGGCTCGACGTGAGGACGACCGCGACCGTGCGCGACCTGATCCGCAAGCTGGCCGACGACGGCGGCGCCGCGCTCCTCATCTCGACCGACCTCGACGAGCTCATCGAGATTTGCGACCGGATCGCCGTCCTCTCACGCGGCCGGCTGGTCGGCGTCGTGCCGAACGGGACGGGTGCCGCCGAGGCGGTCGGCGAACTGATGGTCGGCGCCGGCCTGGAGGTGGCGTGAGCACCGAGACCGCTGCCCGCGACACGGCGCTCGCGCAGCGGCACCCGCGTCCGGCGCGGGCGGTCCGGGCCGGTCGCGTCGTCGACGGCCTCATCCGCTCCGTCGTGCCGGTGGCGCTCGCGCTCGTCGCCGGCGCGATCCTGCTGCTCGCGCTCGGCCGGCATCCGCTCACGTTCTACGGGGACATCTGGACGAACGGCGTCCAGAACGGCTCGTGGCAGGACAGCGCAATCCGGATGGCGCCGTTCCTGCTGATCGCCGCGGGACTTACCGTCATCTTCCGCGCGAATATCTGGAACCTCGGCTACAACGGCCAGTTCCTGCTCGGCGCCGCCCTCGTCGCGGGCTATGGCCCGCGGCTCGTGAACGCGATCCCGCTCTGGGCGGCGATGGTCGTCCTCTTCCTGCTCGCCGGAGCCGTCGGCGCCCTCTGGACGCTGATACCGGCCGTCCTGAAGGCGCGCTACGGGACGAACGAGATCATCACTACATTGATGATGTCGTTCATCGCGATCGACATCGCGAGCATCCTGATCAAGGGGCCGTTCCACGACTCGACGACCCCGCTGCCGCAGACCGCCGTCCTCCCGAAGATGCTGCCGAACATCCCGGGGACACGGATCCACGTCGGCCTGCTCGTCGCGTTCGCGGCCATCCTCGTCGTTCACTACGTCCTGACACGGACCTCGTGGGGGCTGCGGCTCCAGATCATGGGCGCGAACCCTCGCGCCGCGCGCCACTTCGGGATCGACCTGCCGCGCCTGATCGTGGTCGCGTTCCTCGCCTCGGGCTTCCTGGTCGGGCTCGCCGCTGCCGTCGACATCCTCGGCCTGCAGGGCTACATCCGCACCGGCTGGAACCCGGCCTACGGCGACACGATCATCCCGTTCGTGTTCCTCGCGCGCCTGAACGCGCTCGCCGTCGTCCCGTTCATCGCCTTCTTCTCGGTCGTCTCGACCGGCGGCGACATCGCCGCCGCCGACGCGAACCTGTCGACGAACTTCCTGCTCGTGCTCGTCGGGCTGATCCTGCTGTTCATGACCGTGATCGAGTACCTCGGCCGGCGCCGTGAGCTCGGCGCCAGCTACCTCCCGCCGGGGCTGAGGCAGGCCTTACGCGCGCCGCTCGCCAGGAGGCGGCCGTCGTGATCGTCGCGAGTCAGGTCTGGACGCAGGTGTTCTGGACGAGCGTGCTCGCCGGTGGGCTCCTCGCCGGCGTGCCGCTGATGTTCACGGCGCTCGGCGAGGCGATCTCCGAGCGTGCCGGCGTGCTCAATATCGGCCTGGAAGGGATGATGCTCGTAGGCGCGTACGTCGGCTTCCTCGGCGCGTACTACGGCCACTCGGTGTGGTTCGGCTATCTCGGCGGGATGGGTGCCGGGATGTTCGCAGCGTGCTTCATGGTGGTGCTCTGCGTCTGGCTCGGCCTCGACCAGATCGTCGTCGGGATCGCGATCACGCTCGCAGGCGAGGGGATCACGAGCGTCCTCTATCAGTCGCAGTTCAGCTCCACGCAGCCGCGGCTCGGCAGCGTCCCCACCACTCCGATTCCCGTGCTCGACCGGATCCCCGTGCTCGGCAAGACGATCAACGGCGAGTTCCCGCTCTTCAGCCAGCCGCTACTCGTCTACCTGGGCCTCGCGTTCGCCGTCCTGCTCGCATGGGTGTTCCGCTCGACGAGCATCGGCTTGAACCTGCGTGCTGCGGGCGAGAAGCCGGAGGCGCTCGACGCGGCGGGCATCAGTGTCGTCGCCACCCGCAGCTACGCCGTTCTCACGACCGGCGCGCTGGCGGGGCTGGGCGGCGCGTACCTCGCGATCGCCGGCACCGGCGGCTTCCAGGACTTCCTCACGCAGGGCCAGGGCTACATGGCGATCGTGATCGCGATGCTCGCGCGCGGGCGGCCGATCGCCGTCGTCGTCTTCTCGCTCATGTTCGGGATTGCCCTCTCGCTCTCGGGCCTGCTCCAGATCGCGGGTATCAACCTGTCGCCCGAGGTCGTCCACATGCTGCCGTTCGCGGCGATCATCGTCGCGCTGATTCTGTTCGCGCGCCGGGCATACTTGCCGCCGGCGCTCGCCCTGCCGTACGTGCGCGGCGCCCGCTGAAAGGAGAACTCGATGCGCGATCCCGATTTCACTCTCTCCGCAGGTCCGGTGATGGCCTCGTCCCGGGTGCTCGCCGCACTCGGCGCGCCGCTCGTCTACCACTACGATCCAGCCTTCCTCGAGGCTTTCCGGCGCACGGAAAGGAAGCTCGCGCAGATCTTCCTGACGCGGAACGACGTGCTGCTGATGCAGGGCGAGGCGGTGCTGGGGCTCGAGGCCGCAGCGCGTGGGCTGGTGCAGCCGGGGACCCGCGTGCTGAACCTCGTTCAGGGCGTCTTCGGCAAAGGCATGGGCTACTGGCTGAAGGACTTCGGGGCCGAGCTGCACGAGCTCGAGGTGCCGTACAACGATGCCGTCGATCCCGCCGACGTGGAGCGCTACCTCGACGACCATCCGGGGATCGACATCGTCACCGTCGTCCACTCCGAGACGCCGTCCGGCACGCTCTGCGACGTGTCCGCGATCGGCCCGATCGCGCACAAGCGCGGCGCGCTGACGCTGATCGACTGCGTCTCGTCCCTCGGCGGGATGCCGGTGAACACGGACGAGTGGCACCTGGATGTCTGCGTGGCCGGCGCGCAGAAGTGCCTCGGCGGGCCCCCGGGGATGTCGCTGATGACGGTGAGCGACGCCGCGTGGGAGCGGATCCGCGCGAACCCGCACGCGCCCCGCGCTTCCTTCCTCTCGATGCTCGACTGGAAGGAGCAGTGGCTCGACGGCGACAAGTTCCCGTTCACGCCCTCGGTATCCGACCTCCACGGTGTCGAGGCGGCCTGCGACGAGCTGCTCGAGGAGGGGCTCGAGGCGTCGATCGAGCGGCACGAGCGGTCGGCGGCGGCCTGCCGCGCGGGCGCACTGGCGATGGGGCTCGAGCTCTGGCCGCGGAGCGAGGAGATCTCCGCGGCATGCGTGACCGCAATCGCGGTGCCCGACCCGCTGACGGACGTTGACGTGCGCGCGCACTGCCGCGAGCGGTACGGCGTCATGATCTCCGCCGGCCAGGGTGCCGGCAACCTCGTCCGCATCGGCCACATGGGCCCGTCCGCACGCTCGCTGTACCCGATCGTCGGGCTGGCGGCCGTCGGCCAGACGATGGCCGATCTCGGCGTTCAGGTGGACATAGGAGCCGGCGTCGAGGCCGCGATGGCCGAGATCGCGCAGGTGAAGCGCGCCGTCGCGTGACGTCCGTCGCGATCTTCGACTCGCACATGCACGTCGGCTCGTTCGAGTCGATGTTCCGCGTCGCCCTCGACCGCGAAGGAATGGTCGAGCTGATGCGAGAGAACGAGATCGAGAACGGCGTCGTGTTCCATCCCGACAACGCCTATGTCGCCGAGGTGGTCGACTCGATTCCCGGTCTCTACGGTCTCGTCTGGGCGAATCCGCGCGCCCCGGGCTATCTCGACGAGGCGGCGCGATTCCTCGACCACCCGAAGTTCCTCGGCATGAAGATGCATCCCCTGCTCGACGGCTTCCACCCGAACGACCCGTCGGTGCATCCGCTGATCGAGTTGCTTCTCGAGCGCGACCTACCGGTGTTGATCCACTGCGGGCATCCGATCTTCACCCTGCCCTGGAGCATCGAGGAGCTGGCGGTCAGCTTCCCGGCCGCGAAGATCATCCTCGGCCACATGGGGCACGGCAACGTGGTCTACATCAACGGCGCGATCGAGGTCGCCCTGCGGAACTCGAACGTCTACCTCGAGACGTCGGGCATGCCGATGCACACGAAGATCCGCGAGGCGTACGAGCGCGTGGGTGAGACGCGCGTCCTGTTCGGCACGGACGTCCCGTTCCACCATCCCGTCGTCGAGATCAAGAAGGTCGAGCTGAGTGGGCTGCCGTCGGAGGGAGTCGAGCGCGTCCTCAGCCGAAACGGCCGCCTGCTCTTCTTCGGGGACGAGCAGGCGACGGCGCCGGTGGGACGTTGACGCTGCCGCCCTTCGACCTGCACCACGCCAAGTCGGTGGACGAGGCGACCGAGCTGCTCGAGCGCTACGGCGAGGACGCCGCCGTGATCTGCGGCGGCACCGAGCTCCTGTTGTTGCTGAAGCTCGGCTTCGCGGCATACGGGCATCTCGTCGACATCAAGGGTGTGGGCGAGCTCGGGGGCATTCGCGCCGAGAACGGCGCCATCGTGGTCGGGTCGACGGTGACCCATCGAGAGATCGAGCGGTCGCCGCTCGTGCTCGAGCAGCTGCCGTCGCTCGCGGCGATGGAGCGGCAGGTGGCGAACATCCGCGTCCGGAACGTCGGCACGCTCGGTGGCAACCTCTGCTTCTCGGACCCACACTCCGACCCGGCGACGTTCCTCCTCGCGTTGGACGCGGAGGCCGAGTACGACGGGCGCCGGGTGCCGCTGTCGGAGTTCCTGGTCGGGCCGTACCAGACGGCGCTCCGGCACGGACAGCTGCTCGCCGCCGTCCGGATCCCCGTTCCTGCGGCCGGCACGGCGGTCGCGCATCGCAAGCTTGCGTTCCACGAGCGGCCTGCGGCGACGGTGGCGTGTGCGGTCCGCGTCGACGACGGCGCCGTCGCCGAGGCGCGGATCGCGGTCGGATCGGTCGGCGCGAGGGCGCTGAGGGCGACGGACGCCGAACGCTCGCTCACGGGCCGGAGAGTCGACGACGCGGCGGCCATCGCGGAAGCGGCGGGACTCGCGGCGGAGGCGTCCGAGGCGTTCGACGACGCGAACGGGTCGGCGGAGTACAAGCAGCAGCTCGTACGCGTCCTCGTCGCGCGCTGCTTTGCGGACGCGACCACGTCCCGCTGAGCCGGTGAGAAGTAGCCGGCTCCCACGCTGATCGGCGCTGGTCGTCAGGCGGTGACGTTGAAGCTGAACATCATCCCGCTCTCGTGGTGCTCGGCGATGTGGCAGTGCGCCATCCAGCGGCCCGGATTGGTGACGTCGAGCAGGATGTCGACCGTTTCGCCGGTGCGGACGAGGACGGTGTCTTTCCAGACGAGGTTTGGTTCGACCACGCCGTCACGCGCCAGGATCAGGAAACGCCCAGCCCCATGAACATGGAAGGGGTGAGGCATCGGGTGGTCTGAGTCCATCTCGTTCACCAGGCGGAGCTTGACCTGGTCGCCGACGCGGAAGGTCCAGTCG
>DASUXI010000004.1:0-3405 GCA_036377995.1 Gaiellaceae bacterium | reverse complement strand
GAGCGCTCACCCTGCGCCAACACATCCACGATCTCAGCCCGACGCCCGCTTCCGAGCGCCTGCGCCACCGACGCCAGCGCGTCGAACAGGGCCGCCTTCGCCTGTCCACTTGCCATCAGTCGTCAAGCTATCACTTGAATACTTGTAGATCAAGCAGCTGCAGGAGCTCCGCAGCTTCCCGCAGGTCAAGCCGGATGCGGCGGCGACGGCGACGGGCGAACAGTTCGAGGCGACGTGAAGACACTCCTCGTCCTCACCCGGCCAGCAGATACCGGACGGCTACTACTTCTAGGAGACCCGGGCTCCTAGCAGCAGTCGCAGCTCTTGCCGCGCCAAGCATCCATGCCTTCCTTGGCTGCGACGGCGGCGATGGCGAGCGCAGCTACAGGATCGGCCCACCACCAGCCGAGAAGTGCGTTCGCGAGCAGGCCGACGAGGAGCGCGATCGAGAGGTAGGCGCAGACAATGTTCTGGCTCGCCTCGGAAACGGTCGCGGACGAGTTGAGCTGGCGGCCGACGTTGCGCTTGGCGCGCGCGAGCAGCGGCATCGTCGGTGCCGTGAACATGGCGAGGCCGATCCCGACCCAGCTCACCCGCGGATGGTGCGAGCCGAGTAGGTCGCGCACCGCCTCGACGCTTATATACGCGACGAGCAGCGCGTAGCTGGCCGCGATCAGCTGCTGCGCGCGCCGTTCCGCGACGTCCGAGGCGCCGCGACCGCCAGTGAAGAGCCAGACGACCACGCCGCCGGCGAGCGCCTCGATCACGCTGTCGATCCCGAAGCCGACCAGCGCGACGCTACTCGCAGCGATCCCGGCGCCCAGCGCGATCGCGAACTCGACCACGTGCCAGGCGTTGCCACCCCAGGCGAGCATCCTCGCGCGCCGCTCGAGCGCCGCCCGTTCGTGCGGCGGCAGCAGAGGCAGTCGCCGTTGCAGCTGGACCGTCGCGCTCACACCGGCACCCGCTCGGAGGCGAGCGTGTCGAGCAAGACCCGCCCTCGTTCGGTCAGCGAGTAGAGCGCCATCTTTCCCTCGCGGCGGTAGTCGGCGAGTCCGGCGGCCCGCAGCACGCGCAGGTGATGGGAGACCAGATTCTCCGCTCGCTCGACTATCCAGGCCAGGTCGCAGACACAGAGCTCATCCGTTTCCCGCAACGCGAGCGCGATCGTCAACCGGGTCGAATCGCCGAGCGCGCGGAATCCAGCCGCGAGCGCACGCGCCTCCCGCTCCGACGGAAGCGCGGCGCGCAGCCGTTCCGCCCTTTGCAGGTCGAGACAGAGCAGGTCGCAGCGATCCTCGGCCACGCGAACATCCTAACGTGCGTTGAGACATTGGTAGCCTCTGCGCGTGAGCGACGCGCACGACCACGACCACGGTTCGACAGGCCACGTCCACGGTTTCGGCGGCGACCGCGGCGCCCGCGCCCTGGCGATCGCGCTCGTCCTGAACGGCGTGTACACGCTGGTCGAGGCCGTCGTCGGCTTCAGCAGCGGCAGCCTCGCGCTCGTCGCCGACGCCGGCCACAACCTCTCCGACGTGCTTGCGCTCGGGCTCGCCCTCGTCGCAGTCCGTCTCGCCGCCCGCCCCGCCACTGCGAACCGCAGCTTCGGCTACAAGCGCGCCGAGATCCTCGCCGCACTCGCGAACGCGCTCACCCTGGTCGTGATCGCCGTCCTGATCTTCGTCGAAGCCTCCCGCCGCTTCGCCAACCCACCGGACGTCCCCGGCATCGACCTGATCGTCGTCGCCTCGATCGGTCTCGCGATCAACGCGATCGGAGCCGCGCTCGTCTTCCGCCGCGGCGGCGAGAACCTCAACCTGCGCGCCTCCTTCCTTCACCTCGCCGGCGACGCGATCGGCTCCCTCGGCGTGATCGCGGCCGGCGTGATCATCATGACCACGGGCTGGCCCTACGCCGACCCGCTCTTCAGCGTCCTGCTCGGCATCCTCATCCTCGGAAGCGCCTGGACCGTCCTCCGCGACTCCGTGCTCGTGCTGCTCGAGGCCTCACCACGCGGCGTCGACGCCGCCGCGATCGGCCGCCAGCTCGCCGCCCACCCCGGCGTCGTCAACGTTCACGACCTGCACGTCTGGGAGATCACCTCCGGCTTCCCCGCCCTGACCGCCCACGTGCTCGTCCGCCCGGGCGACGACTGCCACGGCACCCGGCGCCAGCTCGAAGAGCTCCTCCACGAGCGCTTCGGCATCGATCACACCACGCTCCAGGTCGACCACGCTGCCGACGCGCACCTCGTGCAGATCCAGGGCACGTCTCACGGACAGTGCTGAAGGCGCCCCGTTTCGGACCGGAAAGCGAGGGCTCCAGATCGTATGGTCGTTTTCGTGCAGGAAGGGCCGCGGGTCGCGTCAGGATGATGGTAACCGACCTGCGCTGGGCCGCCGAGTCGGCAGTGGTGTTCGAGTCTTCCACCTTCGCTGAGCACGGCAGACCGCGCCGTGTCGCTAGCCACGGCGCAGCCGTAGCCGCTTGAGCGCGATCGCGTTCACGGCGACGAGGAGGCTGGAGCCGGACATCGAGATCGCTGCGATCTCGGGCCGGAGCGTGAACCCGAACGGCTCGAAGACGCCGGCGGCGATCGGGAGCGCAAGCGAGTTGTAGCCGATCGCCCAGCCGAGGTTTTGGCGCATCTTGCGGACGGTGCCGCGTCCGATCTCGATCGCGGTCGCGACGTCGACCGGGTCGGAGCGCATCAGGACGACATCGGCGGTCTCGATCGCGACGTCGGTGCCGGCTCCGATGGCGATCCCAACGTCGGCCTGGGCCAGTGCGGGTGCGTCGTTGACGCCGTCGCCGACCATCGCGACCCGGCGGCCCTGCTCCTGCAGCTCCTTCACTTTGTGCGCCTTGTCCTGCGGGAGTACGTCAGCGATTACCTCGTCGACGCCGAGCTCGGAAGCGATCCGTTCGGCGGTCTGACGGTTGTCGCCGGTGAGCATGACCGGCCGGATGCCGAGTTCCTTCAACGCGCCGATCGCTTTGGCCGCCGTGTCGCGTGGCGCGTCGGCGATCGCGACGACGCCAATCGCGCGACCGTCGCTGATGACGTGCACGACGGTGCGACCTTGGCCGGCGAGCTCGCGCGCCTTCTCGGAGAGGCCGTCAAGGTTTGCGTGTTCGCGCTCGAGGAGGCGTGTGTTGCCAATCGCGAGACGCCGGCCCTCGACGGTTCCGATCGCGCCGTGCCCGGAGATCGCCTCGAACGATTCCACCATCGGCGGCGCGAGTTTGCGCCGACGCGCTTCGCGGACGATCGCCTCGGCGAGTGGATGCTCGCTCTCTCGTTCCACGGCCGCCGACAGCCGCAACAATTCGTCCTCGTCGGTGCCGTTTCGGGTGACGATCGCGACGACCTGCGGCTCGCCCTTCGTCAGGGTGCCAGTC
>DASUXI010000003.1:0-7443 GCA_036377995.1 Gaiellaceae bacterium | reverse complement strand
GGCGTGGAGCCGGCTCCGTGGCGCTTCCCGGCTCGCAACCGCGTCATCGCCGGGTTGTGCTCCGCGACGATCGTCGTCGAGGCGCGTGAACGGAGCGGGGCGCTGATCACGGCCGACTTCGCGCTGGAGGAGGGGAGAGAGGTGTTCGCCGTGCCGGGCGAGATCACCTCTGCGCTGTCGGCCGGAACCAACGCGCTGCTCCGGCTCGGAGCGACACCGCTCAGCTCAGCGCGCGACGTGTTCGAGTCGCTCGGGATCGAGCAGTCAGAAGAGAAGAGCGGCATGCATCCACTGCTCGAGCTCATGCCGGCGACCGTCGACGAGCTCGTGCGGGCGAGTGGGCTCCCGCTCAGGGTGATTCTCGCCACGCTCGCAGAGCTCGAGCTCACCGGAGCAGTCGCGGAAGGCGACGGGGTGTACCGAGCGCAGAGTTGTCGACTCGGGCGAGGGTCGTGCGCCGCGAAATGACGACGCCTTCTACGTCGGGCGGGCGAAGCCGTGCGACGCTTCGACGAGCTGTTGCACCACGGCGAGCTCCGCTTCGTCTCGCGGCGCGTAAAGCATGACGGCGTTCGGGGGCAGAAGCCCCATTCGTGCGACGGGATGAAGCTCGGCCCATCCGGCGTCGATGGCGGTCCGAGCGAAATCCGCCGGCAGCATTGCGTGGAGGCTGTGATCAGGGGACGGGTGCAGGTGAGCGAACTCGCGGTCGATCATGAACGCCTCGGGTGGCCCCGCCGGCTCACCGGGCGCTAGGGTCAACGCCCGCGCACCCGGGACGGAGATGCCACTCGGCCGCTCGATGACTCCCGGGAGCTCGAAAATAAGCCGCGCGAGCTCCTCCACGACTGCGCTGTCGACCGGCTGCTGGTCGAGCTGCGTGTGCGGATTCGTCGGTGTCGTCCGCGGTCGCTCTCCGCGACGCGTCGGCAGTGAAGGCGCCATCTCGGACATTATGGTGACCGCTGGTTGTCGCGATCAGTCGGGCAACATGGGCATGGTCAGTCCCGGATCGCGCCCGAGCAGCACGGCCCGTGTGATCGCGGCCGTCCCGAAGCGGTCGCGCACCTCGTCCACAGCGGCGTCGAGTGCCTCGCTGCTGTGCGGATCGAAGGGGAGCATGAGCTGGGTGGTCCGGCCGTCCGCGAGGTTCGCGACGGCGACACCCACGAGCGTCAGGCCCTGGCGCTCGATGGTCGGTACGGCCGCTGCTAGCAGGCCCCGTACGGTCGCCAGGATCACTCCGGTCTGGGCGGTGGGATAGGGAAGCGTGTGGGAGCGAGTCGCGCGCGAGAAGTCGTCGAAGCGGAGGCGAAGCACGACCGTGCGACCGATGCGTCGCGCGGCGCGCATCCGGCGCGTAACCCGGTCGACCAGGCCGACGACGATCGTGTCGACGTCGGCAAGCGACCTGGGTCGACGGCCGAGTGCGCGTTGCGAGCCGATCGAGCCGCGCCTCCGGCCGACCCGGACCTGCCGAAGGTCGCGGTTGTGGGAGAGAGCGTGGAGCTGGCGCCCCGAGGCGCGGCCGAGCAGCGACACGAGCGAGCCCTCGGCGAGCCCTGCGACCTGGCCGACAGTCGTGATGCCCCGCGCATGGAGCTTGGCGGCCGTCACCGTGCCGACGCCCCACAGCCGCTCCACCTCGAGCGGATGGAGGAAGTCGAGCTCCGACTCCGGCGGCACGACGAGCAGTCCGTCGGGCTTCGCGACGCCGCTCGCCACCTTGGCGAGGAACTTCGTCCGCGCGACTCCGACGGTGATCGGTAGACCGACCTCTCGCCGCACTCTTCGCCGCAGCCGCTCCGCGATCTCGGCGGGAGCACCCGAAAGGCGCAGCATCCCCCGGACGTCGAGGAACGCCTCGTCGATCGACAGCCCCTCGACAAGAGGCGTGGTGTCCTCGAACACGCGGAAGACCGCCTTGCTCGCCTCGGCATACGCCGACATGCGCGGCCGAACCACCACGGCATCCGGGCAAAGCCGCCGAGCCTGTCTGCCTCCCATGGCGGTGCGGACGCCGTATGCCTTGGCCTCGTAGCTCGCGGCGAGTACGACGCCGGCGCCGACGATCACCGGGCGCCGGCGAAGCCCTGGATCGTCTCGCTGCTCGACCGAAGCGAAGAAGGCGTCGAGGTCGGCGTGGAGGATCGTCCCCTCGGCCATTGGCGAACACATGTTCGCATCGAAGTGGCCTTCCGGCAAGCTTGACATCAGACAGTGATGTCTGCTTTACTAACACAGACAACAATGTCTGAATTAAGATCGGAGACTCCAATGCAACACCGTGCCGCCGGCTCCAAGGGCAGGCTGCTCGCCTTGCTCCTGGTCGCCCAGCTGATGGTCATCCTCGACATCTCGGCCGTGAACGTCGCCCTCCCCGACCTCGCGAGAGACCTCGGCATCGCCCGCGGGGACATCGGCTGGGCGATAACCAGCTACTCGCTCATCTTCGGCAGCCTCCTCCTGCTCGGTGGCCGCGCGGCGGATCTCCTGGGCCGCCGCCGCATGTTCCTCACCGGCCTGACGGTGTTCACCGCCTCGTCGCTGGCGTCCGCGGCGGCCGGGACCGCCACCATGCTCTTCGCCGCCCGCGCGGGGCAGGGGCTGGGGGCGGCGCTGCTCTCGCCGGCGGCCCTGTCGATCATCACGAGCTCGTTCCGCGGCAGTGAGCGCGCCAAGGCGCTCGGCGCCTGGGGAGCGGTCGGTGGTGCCGGGGCGGCGATCGGCGTCCTCCTCGGCGGCGTGCTGACCCAGCTCATCGACTGGCGGGCGATCTTCTTCATCAACATCCCGATCGGGATCGGGCTGGCAGTGATGGCCGCAAGGGTCCTGCCGTCTGACCCTGGCAGGCCGAGGTGGCGCGGGCTCGATCTTGCCGGTGCCGTGGTCGCGACCGGCGGACTGGGCGCTCTGCTCTACGCCGCGTCACAGGCCGGAACTGCCGGCTGGACTTCGGCCCAGACGCTGGGCATCGGAGCATCGGGGCTTCTGGCGCTGGTGGTGTTCGCGGCTGTCGAGCGCCGGGCTTCGGTGCCGCTGCTCCGCGTCGAGCGTCTCGTCGACCGCGCCGTCGGCGGTGGATTCCTCCTGATGCTTGTCGCGTCGTCGGTCATGTTCGGGACGTTCCTGATGGCCTCGCTGTACCTCCAGAACGTGCTCGGTACTGGGCCGCTCCTCACCGGGCTCGGGTTCGTGCCGCTGGCGCTCACAGCCGGGCTCGGCGCCCACCTCGGCAGCCACGTCGTCAGCAACGTCGGCGTCCGGATTCCGCTCGCGGTCGCACTCGCCGTGACCGCCGGGGGCATGCTGCTCCTCTCCGGTGTCGATGCGAACGGCAGCTACGTGAGCGACGTCCTGCCCGGAATCCTCGTGGCGGGGCTCGGCATCGGTGTGGTGCTCGCGTCGGTTGCCCTGTCCGTCCTCGCTGGTGCACGCGACGAGGAGTCCGGGATGCTCTCCGGGCTCAACTCGACAGGGCACGAGGTCGGGGGCTCGTTCGGGATCGCCGCTCTCACCTCGGTGGTCGCGGCCTCGACGGGACCGGCGGCCGGCATCGCCAACGGCTTCCTGACGGCCGGCGTGCTCGCCGCCGTGGGGAGCGTGATCGCGCTTCTCGTGCTACCTCCGGCTAGCAGCTTCCTGCCAAAGTTGCGGCTCGTGCCCAGCTCCATGCCGATCCACTGAATCTCATGCCCGAGCAATCGACTGCAGATGACCAGGCACCCGGCACGAGGCGCCGGCGTGCCGACGCCGAGCGGAGCGTGGCCCAGATCCTGGACGCTGCTGTCGACGCGCTGGCGGGCGATCCCGAGGCCAGCATGGCCGAGATCGCCCGCCGTGCGGGGCTCGTGCGCGCGACGGTCTATGTCCACTTTCCGACCCGCGAGGCTCTTGTCGAGGCCGTCACCGAGCGGGCGATCGCAGGAGCCGCCGAGGTGATAGCCGCCGCCCAGCCCGAGCGCGGGGATCCGTCCGAGGCGCTGGAGCGAGTGCTGCGCGCAGCCTGGCGCAGCCTCGGCCGTTACCACGCGCTCGTCGCCATCAACACGCGGCTTCCGCGGGCGGAGCTTCACCGGCGCCACCTGCCGGTTCTGGGGCTCCTCCACCCGCTGATCGTGCGCGGCCAGCGTGCCGGAGCTTTTCGCGCGGACACCCCGGCGGAGTGGCACCTGTCGATGCTGCTCGCGCTGGTGCACGCCGCGAGCGGCGAGCTGCAAGCCGGCCGGATCTCCGAGGGCGACGTCGAAGCCGCGCTGGTGACGACCGTGCTCGGCGCGCTCGCATAGCATCGAGCCAGTGGAGACCAGGCCGTTTTGGCTCGACGAGCCTGCTCCGGCGGTCGCGACCCGCGCACTCGCCCGCGTCGACGTTGCGGTCATCGGCGCCGGCATCACCGACTGCGCGGCGGCGCTCGCGCTTGCCCGCGGCGGCTGAGCGTCCGCGTGCACGATTCGCGAGGGATCGCGGAAGGGGCCAGCGGCCGCAGCGGCGGCTTCGCCCTTCGCGGAGGCGCTGCGCGCTACGACGTCGCGCGTCAGACGTACGGCGCCGACCGCGCCGCCGAGCTGTGGCGTCGAACCGAGGTCGCGCTCGACCGGCTTCAGTCCCTTGCAGGAAACGCCTTCCGAGGCACAGGAAGTCTGCGGCTCGCGGCCGACGATGAGGAAAGGAACGAGATCCGCGACGACGACGGCGCCGATCCAGGAAGCGCTCGATGCGTTCCTCGTCGAGCTGCTCGACGCTCCGCCGAAGGTCACGCACCGCCGGGCCGGAATCTTCGGGTTGACGCAGAACCTACTTCCGCTCGTCGGGCCGGTGCCGGGACGCGACGACGTCTGGGTCGCCGCGGGCTACTCGGGTCACGGCAACGTACTCGGGCTCATGTGCGGTGAGATCGTCGCGGCGACGATCCTCGGGAACGACGATCCGCTGCTCGAGTTGTTCGCGCCCTCTCGGCTGCTACAGCTCGATCCCAGCTAGCTCGAGCTCGTCGGCGCGCTCCATCGCTGCGAGCGCGACGGCGAGATCCTGGATCGCGAGGCCCGTCGAGTCGAAGACGGTGATCTCGTCGTCCGAGCGGCGTCCCTCCGCTTCTCCCGCGAGGACGTCGCCGAGTTGCGTGACGCTGCCCCTCTCGAGCAACCCGGCGTCCACCGCGTGCATGAGGTCGCCGTTGTGGCTCGCCTGCTCCCAGTCGTCGCAGAAGACGCGCACCCGTGCCAGCTCCTCCACGGCGATCTCTGCCTTCCCCGGCCCGTCCGCTCCCATGAGGCTCGCATGCTGCCCCGGTTGCAGCGAGCCCGCGCCCAGGACGACCTCGCGCCCGGGGGTCACGGTGACGAGGAGATCGGTGCCGAGCGCATCGTCGCGGGTCTCCGCCACCGAAGCTCCGACGCGCTCGGCGACCGACTCGGCCCGGGCGCGGTCGACGTCCCACAGGCGCACTGCTCGGCCGAGGGCGACGAACGTCCGCGCGGCGGCCTCGCCGTTGACGCCTGCACCGATTACGCCCGCAGTCTCCGCATGGGCACGCCCGAGCGTCTCTGCGGCGAGCACGGCCGCCGCTCCTGTCCGCAACGCCGTAACGGCGCCCGCGTCGAGCACCGCAACGGGCATCCCGTTCGATGCATCCGACAGGAGGACGAGCCCTGTGACCGTCGGCAGCCCGTGCGCGGGGTTCCCGGGGAACGACGTCACCCACTTCAGCAGCGCGTGTCCTGCGCCGAGCGCCGGCATCGCGCGAAAGTCGCCCGCGGGATAAGCGGGGACGTAGACCTTGGGCGGCATCGTCCACTCCCCACGCGAATAGGCGACGAACGCTGCGCGGACGGCGTCGACCGCGCGCTCCGGGGAGACCGCCTCCCGCACGCGGGCGCCGTCGAAGAACGGAATCACGCCCGCCAGCCGCCGGTCTCGCCCTTGTAGGTCCCGGCGAACAGCGCGAGCGGCGTCCGCACGAGGATCTTCACGTCCAGCCACGGCGAGCGGTGCTCGACGTACCAGACGTCGAGCTCGATGCGGTCGTCCCACGGCAGCCTGGCCCGGCCGTGGATCTGCGCCCAGCCCGTGATTCCCGGCTTCACCTCGAGCCGGCGTCGCTGCCGCGGCGTGTAGCGCTCGACCTGGTACGCGAGCGTAGGGCGGGGGCCGATCACGCTCATATCGCCGCGCACGACATTCCAGAGCTGCGGAAGCTCGTCGAGCGAGAGCCGTCGCAGCAGGCGGCCGAGGCGAGTGATGCGCGGGTCGCCTTCGTTGACCGCGAGACCGGCGCCCTTGTGCTCCGCCCCGACCTCCATCGTCCGCAGCTTCAGCAGCTCGAACTCGACACCGTCTCTGCCGACTCGACGCTGGCGGTAGAAGACCGGGCCGCCGTCGCCGAGCTTCGTCGCCAGCCCCGCTGCGGCGAGGATCGGGCTCGAGATCACGAGGCCGGCGCCCGCGAGCGCGACGTCGGCGGCGCGGTTCACCGCGTGCCTTCGGCCTTCGCCCAGACGGCGGGCACGCCGAAGCGCAGATATCGGACGAGCGACACGACCGTCGCCCAGGTAACGAGCACGTAGTATCGGGCGATCCCGACTCCGAGCGCGGCGGCCAGCAGGAGGAGAAGCTGCGCGCCCAGGGCGATCTGGTAGACGAGCCCCTCGCGGAGGAGCGCGATCGACGAGCCGAGCAGGGCGACGTGCAGCACCCCGCTCGCGTAGCGCAGGTGGCGGTGCGAGAGGATCTCGAGGAGATACGTCGGCCCGAGCCGGCGCAGCATCTTGCCGCGCAGGACGATCAGCCAGCAGTGCTCGAACATCCGCACTTTGCGCCGGTACTCGTCCTCGATGTCCGTCGACGGCTTCTCCCACGCCAGCGCGTCGGGCTCGAAGACGGCCCGCCGCCCGCGCTGAACCATGAGGTAGGGCAGAGCCAGATCGTGTCCGAACCGGGGGTCGACCTCGACGTAGTCCGCGCGGCGCACGGAGTAGATCGGCCCGATTCCTCCGGTGATGGAGCCCAGCGCCGACTCGCTGCGGCGCAGCCAGGCCTCGAAGCGCCAGTAGGTGCCTTCGCGGTTCGTCCCGTCAGCCGTCTCGTAGAAATGACCGCCGCAGACGTACGCGACGTCCGGGTCGGCAAAGTTCCGGACGAGCTTGCGGAGCGCATCCGGCTTCCATTGCGCGTTCGCGTCCGAGAAGGCAAGGATCTCGCCCGTCGTCTCGCGCACAGCCTTGTTCTGGGCGGCGACCTTGCCGCCCCTGGGACACTGCAGCAGCCGCACTCGCGGCTCGCGCGACGCGACCGCCTGGACGAGCTCGTCCGTCCCGTCGGTGGAAGCATCGGACGCGACGACGATCTCGAGCCGCTCGGCCGGATAGTCGAGGGCCAGCAGGTTGTCCAGGCGCCGCCCGATCACGCTCTCCTCGTTGTGCGCCGCGACGATCAGGCTCACCG
>DASUXI010000002.1:0-4585 GCA_036377995.1 Gaiellaceae bacterium | reverse complement strand
AGCAGCGTCCCGTTCTCGGCCGGAAATGCCGACAGCGCGACGACCGCGATCGCCACGTAGAGCACGACGACGAGCCCGATGGCCCCGAACAGGCTCCTCGGAAGGTCGCGGCCCGGCCTCCGCGTCTCCTCGGCCAAATTGGCCACCGTCTCGAGGCCGGTGTACGCCAGCATCGCGAGCGGAAGGGCGAACGCGATCGAGTGCCAGCTCGGCGTCTTGCCGAGCGAGGTCCCGGCCGCGAGGGCATGCGGAGAGAAGAGGAGGGCCATCCCGAGCACGATGAGCAGGAGCTGGGTCGCAAGGTCGACGAGCGCGACGATCAGCGCCCAGCGATGCAGGCGCGTCCGATGGAGCAGGCGAATGGCGGCGATGCCTGCGATGACGCCGCAGCCGATGACCACGTCCCAGGGCCGCTGGACCTTCGTGAAGAACGCCCCCGCGACGTAATGCGGGACGAAGAGAGCCGAGAGCGCGATCACGATCAGGTAGTCGAGAAACAGGACCCAGCCGGTGATGAAGCCCCACAGGTCGTTGAACGCGATCCGGACGAACGTCGCTGCGCCGCCGGTCTCGCGGATCGCAGCCGTTCCCTCCGCGTACGAGAGTGAGACGATCAGGAAGAGGAGCCCAGTCGCGAGCAGCACCGCGGGCGTGAAGCCCAGCGCGTGCAGCGCGATGATCCCGAGCGCGAAGTAGATCGAGGAGGCGATCTCGCCGTACGCGATCGAGAAGAGCGCCGGAGCGTCGAGGACCCGCTCGAGACGGGGCAGCTTGCGAGCCACGGCCGGAGGTTAACGCCGCGTGCGGAGCAGATAGAGCCGGCCGACGCCGAGGGCGACGAAGAGGATCCCCAGCAGATAGCCGAAAGCCGTCCCGCCGTGTGCCGCCGTGACCGCGACGAGCGCGATGCCGATCCCGATGAAGACGAAGGCCAGGCCGACGAGGCCGTACCGGTAGGCCCTCACGCCGCGCGCGGCCCGGCCGCCACCATGACGCGGCTCGGCGCGTGCTTGAGGACGAAGTCGACCGTGTCGCTGAACACGGCGCGTCGTCCAGAGATTCGAGGCGTCCCGATGACGATGATCTCGCTGTGACGGCGAGCGGCCTCGTCGACGATCGCCCGGCCCGGGTGACGGGCACGTACGAGGCGCTCGGTGACCTCGACGCCGTAGAGCTCGGCGATCGCCGCGGCGCTGCGGAGCGCCTCGTAGGCGGCGAGCTCCTGTTCCTCGAGAAACGTGTCGAGCGGCAGCTCCAGCGGGACGACGACGACGCTCACCGCCGCGATCGAGGACCTGCGCTCCGCCGCGAGGCGGCAGGCATAGTCGATCGCCTCCATGGACGCGCGTCCCGGCTTGACCGGCACGAGGATCGTCCGGTACTCGAGCGCAGCGCCCGGCCCGATGATCACGGGAGCCCGCAGCGTCTGGGTCAACGTCCCGCGCACGACGTAACGGCGGTAGAGGACGTAGGCGATGAGCCCGATCGCGAGCCAGCCGAGGCCGGCCCAACGCGGCCCGGGCTTCTGGACGACCACGACGATCCACGCCGCTCCCGTGCCGAGGGCGCCGAAAATCGCGAACAGCGGCCACTCGACGCCGCGGATGCGAAGGCTCGGACGGACCCTGAAGGCCTCCGGGTCGTCTCTGGACTTGACCCTGAGGGCGATCACCGCGAGGTGCGCGATGGTGAACGACAGCATCGCTCCGAACGCGTACATGTCCCCGAGAAAGGCGGTCTTGCCTGGGAGCAGGACGGCGATCGAGATCAATCCTCCGAAGACGACGAGCGACAGCCACGGGGTCTTGAAGCGCGGGTGCAGCCGGCGGAAGACCTCAGGCAGCTGGCGGTAGCTCGCCATCGCGTATGTGATCCGCGAGGCGCCGATGACACCCGCGTTCGTGGCGATGAAGAGGATCGTGGCGGCGAGGATCCCGACGTACACCTTGGCCGCGGACAGCACCTGCCCGTGGAGCCCGAGATGCTCGACAAGGCCGAGGACCGGGTCGTTCTGGAACCCGCCCTTGCTCGGCGGCAGTCCGAGCAGGGTCTGGTACCCGTTCGGCCCCTTCGTCACCGGCAAGGCGGAGAGAGCGATCAGCGGTAGCGTGAAGTAGATGGCGAAGACGGCCCCGGCCACCCAGCTGATCGAGCGCGGGATGTCCCGCGGCGGGTCGCGTGCCTCCTCGGCGAGGTTCGAGACCGTCTCGATTCCGGTGTAGGCGATCATCGCGATCGGGATCGCGAGGAAGAACGCGCTCCACGTCGGCGCGACGCCCCAGTGCAGGTTGGCCGAGAAGACGGTGTGCGGGCTGAAGATGAGCGCGAAGCCGATCAGCACGAGGAGCAGCTGGGTGGCGAAGTCGACGACGGCGAGGAAGATGTTGAGCCGGGCCGCCTCCTTGATCCCGACGATGTTGAGGAGGACGAGGACGACGACGACCACAACGCCGCCGACGATGTCCCACGGGTTCTCGCGCAGCGGGCCCCAGAAGATCGAGAGGTAGTGCGGCACGAAGAACGCCGAGATGGCGATCGTGATGATGTAGTTGAGCATCTGGGCCCAGGCCGCCACGAACGAGACGAGCTCGTTGAACGCGTGCCGGGCGAAGCTCGAGGAGCCTCCGGCCTCGGGGAAGCGGACGGTGCCCTCGGCGTAGGTGGCGGCGGTCGCCGCGAAGATGAGCCCGCTGATGACGAAGACGAGGGGCGTCAGCCCGAGCGCGATGCCGGCGACGAGCCCGAGGGCGTAGTAGATCGACGAGCCGACATTGCCGTAGGCGGTGGCGAAGAGTGCGGGCGTGCCCAGCACCCGCTCGAGCGTCTGCTGCCGCCGCCGCCGCCCGCCTCGCAGGGGCGGGACGGGCTGCTGAGCCGGCGTGCTCACCGGCGGAGGCTATCGCCGCTAGCCGTGAATCGAGACGAGGAGCGGGATGATGAGGATCGCGACGATGTTGGCGATCTTGATCATCGGGTTGATCGCCGGCCCGGCTGTGTCCTTGTAGGGATCCCCGACCGTGTCGCCCGTCACCGAGGCCGCGTGGGCCTCCGAGCCTTTCCCGCCGAACGCGCCGTCCTCGATCAGCTTCTTGGCGTTGTCCCAGGCTCCGCCGCCCGACGTCATCGCGATGGCGAGGAAGAGGCCCGTGACGATCGTCCCGATCAGGAGGCCTCCGAGCATGCGCGCGTTGATGATCCCTACGATGATCGGGAACGCGATCGGGATCAGCGCCGGCAGGAGCATCTCGCGGATCGCCGAGCGGGTCACGATGTCGATCGCGCGCCCGTACTCGGGCCGGGACGTCCCCTCCATGATCCCCGGGTCCTCGCGGAACTGCCGCCGCACCTCGGTCACCACCTGGCCTCCGACCTTCCCGACGGCCTGCATGGCGAGCGACGCGAACAGGAACGGCATCAGACCGCCGATGAAGAGGCCGGCGATCACCCAGGCGTCGTTGAGGTTGAACGTCGCGGACAGGCCCTGGTCGGACAGGCCGGTCGTGTACGAGTCGAAGAGGACGAGCGCCGCAAGCGCGGCAGATCCGATCGCGTAGCCCTTCGTGACCGCCTTGGTCGTGTTGCCGACGGCGTCGAGCGGGTCGGTGATCGCCCGCACGGACTCGTCGAGATCGGCCATCTCCGCGATCCCACCGGCGTTGTCGGTCACAGGCCCGTAGGCGTCGAGCGCCACGATCAACCCGGTCATCGAGAGCTGCGCCATGACGGCGACGCCGATGCCGTAGAGCCCGGCGAAGTGGTGCGCGATGAGGATGCCCCCTGCGATCACGATCACGGGCAGCGCGGTCGCCTGCATGCCGACGGCGAGCCCGGAGATGATGTTCGTGGCGTGCCCCGTCTGCGAGGCCGACGAGATCGACTTCACCGGCCCCCAGCGAGTTCCCGTGTAGTACTCGGTGATCGCAACCAGCAGGAAGGTGACGACGAGCCCGACGAGGGCCGCGCCGTAGAGGTCGCTGAACGTGTTGCTGCCGCCGTCGAATGCCATCGTCACGGGGATGAAGCCGATTGCGGACAGAACCGTCGCGACGAGCACCGCCTTGTAGAGCGCGTTCATGATCGAGCCGCCGTGGCCGACGCGCGCGAAGAGGCTGCCGATCACCGAGGCCAGGATCGACATCCCGCCAAGCGCGAGCGGGAAGAGCGCGAGCCGGCTCGACGGGAACTGTGTCCCGAGCAGCATCACCGCGACCGCGGTGACCGCATAGGTCTCGAACAGGTCCGCCGCCATCCCGGCGCAGTCGCCGACGTTGTCGCCGACGTTGTCCGCGATCACGGCAGGGTTGCGCGGGTCGTCCTCGGGAATGCCGGCCTCGATCTTCCCGACGAGGTCCGCTCCCACGTCGGCGGCCTTCGTGTAGATGCCTCCGCCGAGTCGCGCGAAGACCGAGATCAGCGACCCTCCGAACGCAAGCCCGACGAGATCGTTGATGGCGGAGTCCTGGGAGTTGCCGATCCAGCCCGTGAGGACCCAGTAGTAGCCGGCGACTCCGAGCAGGCCGAGCCCGACGACGAGCATGCCGGTGACGGAGCCGGCCCGGAAGGCGACGTTCAACGCCGGCTTCAG
>DASUXI010000001.1:0-3324 GCA_036377995.1 Gaiellaceae bacterium | reverse complement strand
GAGGATCGACGAGCTCCTACTGGCCGGCACCGGCCGCAATGAACCGACACCAGTCGTCGAGACCGCCCGGGTGCCGGCGCTGGTCGCACTGGGCGCGAGCATTGGCGCCAACTCGCACCCGCTACTTCGACACCAAATCAGCGCGGCCCTCGAGCTGGGACTCACGATCACCGAGGTGACAGCAGCGGTGAAGGTGGCTGAGTACGTCCAGCGACGCGCGAGCGAGATGACCGCGGAGAAGGCGACGCACGCGCTGAACGCGCCGCTCGCCGTGACCGCCGCCGCGGCTGCCCGCGACGTCACCGCGGCGACTGGCAGGAGAAGAGCACAAGACGACCGAGCTATCGGGCGAACGCCCAGGAGGTGAGACGTTGAACGTTGCACAAATTGTTCCGTTGGCTGACACGTGGGGAATGCACGGCGACTTTGGTTGGGGGTGGATGGCATTGATGATGGTCTTCATGGTGTTGTTCTGGGGCGCGGTGATCTTCGGGATCGTCTGGCTCGTCCGCGGCAGTACGCAGGGCAGGTGGACTCCCGGCGAGCCGCCTGTCAGCAAGGAGAGTGCGCTGGACATCCTCGAGCGTCGCTTCGCGGAGGGCGCCATCAGCGAAGAGGACTACCGGGCACGTCGAGCGGTTCTTCTCGGCGAGACACGCCGATCGAACGGTGCGCGGAAAGACGAGCCTGTCGTCACGCCTCTAAAGCAAAACTAGGAGAAAGGAGAGTCGATCATGTGCGCCTTTGGCGGCACTGACGCAGGGAGGAAGACAGAACCGATCATCTCGAAGGCATCGAGAGAGACAGCCTCCGAGACCCTCCAGGGGGCCGGCTTCGAGGGGCGCTACGAGGACTTCGAAGGCGGCTACACCGTCGGGTTCGAGACCTTCACAGAAGACGTCGACATGACGCCCCGCCTCAAGGGATTGCCCGATGACAGCTGTCAGGCCCCGCACTGGGGCTACGTCGTGGAGGGCAAGCTCACCTACAAGATCGGCGAGCACGAGGAGGAGATCGAGGGCGGCGAGGCTTTCTACGTCCCGGCCGGGCACACGCTGTTCACCGACGCCGGTTCGGAGGTCGTCTTCTTCAGTCCGACGCGCGAATGGGAGCAGACGGTCGAGAAGATCGGGAAGCAGCGGGACGCGGTGTTCGCCTGACGCCGCTTCGGACGAGCCCCCGGCTCACCCTGGGGGCTCCGTCCGTCGGCGGGAGAGGAGAGATGGTCATGAAGAAGGTAATCGTCGGTTTCGTGGCCGCGGGCGCCATCGTCGGCCTGCTTGCAGCGGCGAGGCGGATGGGTCGAGAAATGCACAAGCACGCAGAGCAGATGGCCGCTCACTGCAAGCAGATGGCCGGGCAGACGGAGAAGCGCCGCGAGCCGGTCGGCACGATTTGACGGCGTACAACCTGTTCGGCCTCGACTGCACGAGCGTCACCTACAGCGGCGTTCTGACCCGCTAGGTGTCCAGCAGAAAGCAGAAGGGCCCGAGCCCCGGGCCTCTCTGCTTTCCCGGCCCGAGCCCGCAGAGCGGGTCACCCCTCCAGCCTGGTTCCGCCTCGCGAACGGCTAGTCTCCTGCGCGGGTGGAGGGCTCCCGTGCGACGCGCCTCGAGCGGCTGCGGTCACAGCGGTTCGACCTGCTCGTCATCGGTGGAGGGATCATCGGCGCCGGCGTCGCCGAGCTCGCGTCGCGCCACGGCTTCACGGTCGCGCTCGTCGAGCGGGGCGATTTTGCTTCGGGGACGTCCAGCGCGTCGTCGAAGCTGGTTCACGGCGGCCTCCGCTATCTGCGGATGGGCCACTTCGGGCTCGTGCGGGAGGCACTCGACGAGGTGCGGGCGCTCAGCGAGGTGGTGGCGCCGCACCTCGTGCGTCCGCTCCGGTTCGTCCTGCCCGTGTACAGGGGCGGGCCGTACGGGCGGATCCCTATCCGGGGCGCGCTCTGGTCGTACGCCGGTCTGACCGGCTCGATTGCACAGCGCGGACGAATGGTCGCGCCGTCCGTGGCAGCCGAGCTCGTCCCGCCGCTCCGCCGTGACGGCCTGCGCGCCGCCGGCGTCTACGCGGATGCGCAGACCGACGATGCGCGGCTCACGCTCGCGAACATTCGCGGCGCAGCCGACGCAGGCGGCGTGGTCCTGAACCGGGCGGAGGTCGTCGGGCTCGGCCGTGGCCCGGTTGCCGAAGTGCGAGTGGACGGCAGCCTGGTCGGCGTGTCCGCGCGCGCGATCGTCAACGCGACAGGGGCCTGGATCGACGAGGTGCGACGCCTGGAAGATCCTGCGGCCGGGACCTCGGTCACGCTCAGCAAGGGCTCGCACCTCGTGGTCGAGCGCCGTCACACGTGGTCGGCCGCGGTCACGATCCCGGTCGACACCGCGCGGGTCGCCTTTGCCATCCCGTGGGCGGGAGCGCTCCTGCTCGGCACGACGGATACGCCGTTCGACGGGGACCTCGACGACGTGCTCCCGAGCGAGGCCGAGGAACAGCAGATCCTCGACGAAGTCGGGCTCTCGATCGACCTACCCGCCGACGGGGTTTGCGCCCGCTTCGCCGGCGTGCGCGTCCTTCCGAACAGCGCCGCCGACACGCTTCGCGCGCCGCGCGAGACGACGCTCGCCCGCGGGCGGCTGGGAGTGCTCTCGGTCGCGGGCGGAAAGCTGACGACCTACCGTCGCATCGCTCTGGCCGTTCTCCACGCGCTTCGCCCTGACCTCCAGCTCCACCGCATTGACCGCCGCCCACGGCCGCTTCCCGGAGCCACCGATCCCGAGGTCGCGGCTGACGCCCTCCTGCGACGGCTCCCGGAGCTCCCTGCGCAACTCGCTGAACGGCTCGCGCTGACGTACGGGACGCTCGCGAAGGAGGTACTCGACGCAGGACCGCTCGAGCCTCTCGCCGACGATGTCCCGGAGACGGAGGCGGAGGTGCTGTACGCGCGTGAGCGGGAGTGGGCGATGAGCGCCGAAGACGTGGTTCGCCGTCGGACGACGCTCACGCTGACGGGCCGTGACTCCCCGGCCGTTCGTGATCGGGTCGAGAAGTTGTTGCGCCTGTGATCCTCGCGATCGATCAGGGCACGAGCGGCACGACCTGTCTCGTCGTGGACGACGAGTTACGGATCCACGGCCGGGGCTACCGCGAGCTACCTCAGCACTTCCCACGGCCTGGCTGGGTCGAGCACGATCCCGAGGAGATCTGGCAGAGCGTGCTCGCTGCCGCGGAAGACGCCGTGCGCGCGGCGCGATTGCGTCCCGGCGATCTGCGCGCGATCGGGATCGACAACCAGCGCGAGACGGTCTTGCTCTGGGAACGTGCGAC